>DHKK01000032.1:12485-17526 GCA_002404795.1 Clostridiales bacterium UBA4696 | reverse complement strand
GCACTTAATAATAAACGGCGCAGCCGGGCGCTTTTTTTGCCGACGCTCTGGAAAATGCCGGGGAGATATAGTAGAATAGGCACATATCGCAGCCCCGCGGCATAGGATACCCGCGGGGGGATGCAGGATGTTCTGGGTGATCGTCTGCACGGTGCTCGCCGCGGCAGGCTTGCTGGCCGCCGGATGGGCGCTTTTCGGCTGGTGCGTGCTGCCGCAGCGGCGCGAGGCCGTCACGGTCTATCGCCTGCAGGCATGCGAGCCGCAGCTCGAGCGGCAGGTCCGCGCGTTCGTCTGGGCGCGGGAGAGCGGCCTTACAGCCGGCCGGCTCGTGCTCGCGGGCGGAGAAGAAACGCCCGAGACCGAGGCTCTGGCCCGGCAGCTGGCGAAGGCCTACGCGTGCGTGGAGTATGTGTCCTGCAGCGAATGCTATGGAGGCTCCGGATAAAAGATCGGGGCCTTTTCAGGAGAGTATGGAATGGAACAGGAATCGCAGATGATACAGGGGACCGTGCTCGCGGTCATCTATCAGAACCCCGAAAACGGCTACTGCGTGCTGAAGGTCTGCACGGAGCAGGGGGAGACGGTCACCGTCGTCGGGACCATCCCCATGAGCGTCGTGGGCGAGCGGCTGGCGATCGTCGGTAAGTGGACGCGCCACCAGTCTTTTGGCCAGCAGTTCGAGGCGGAGTTTCTCGAGCGCCTCATGCCGGAGACGACGAGCGAGATCCTGGCGTTTTTGTCCTCCCGCGCCGTCAAGGGCATCGGCCCGCGGACGGCGGAGAAGATCGTCGGCCGCTTCGGCGACCAGAGTCTGACGATTCTGGAGCAGGACCCCATGCGCCTGACCGAGATCCCCGGCATCACGGAAAAAAAGGCGCAGGAGATGGCCGAGAGCTTCCAGCGCCAGTCCGGCATCCGGCGGCTCATCGAGTTTCTGACCATGTACCACCTGCCGGCGCAGCTCGCCGTGCGGCTCTATCGCGCCTACGGGGAGCTGGCGCAGGAGGCGCTGCAGGATGACCCGTATCTGCTGACGGATCCCTATTACAGCGCGGATTTTTCGCAGGTCGACGCGTTTGCCATCGCGCTCGGCGTCAGTGCCGACGATGAGCGGCGCGTGGAGGCCGGGATCCTGTTCGAACTTTCGTATAACCTCGGCGCGGGGCATACCTTTATCCCGCAGGACAAGCTGCGCGCGGCCACCTGTGCGCTGCTGGAGCTGGACGGCGAGACCATCGACGCCGGCTTCACGCGCCTGCAGGAGCAGGAGCGGATGCAGTGCAGCGAGCTTGCCGGGCTTACGGCCTGCTATCTGCCGGAGCTGTATGAGGCGGAGACCTATGTCTGCCGCCGCATCCGCAGCATGGCGGAGGCGGAGCTGCCGGAGCCGAAGCGGCTGGACGCGCTGCTGGAGACGATCGAAGACCGGCAGGAGATCGACTACGCGCCCGAGCAGCTTGCCGCCATCCGCGCGGCAGCTGCGCAGCAGCTGCTGATCGTGACCGGCGGGCCGGGCACGGGCAAGACGACGGTCATGGCGGGCATTCTGCAGCTGTTCGACGAGCTGAAGCTCAAAACGCAGCTCGCTGCGCCGACCGGCCGGGCTGCCAAGCGGCTCTCGGAGGTCACGGGGCGCGAGGCCTCGACCATCCACCGGCTTCTTGAGGCGCAGTTTGACGATCAGACGGGCGCGATGGCCTTTTATCACGATGAGGATGCGCCGCTCAGCTGCGACGCGATGATCGTGGACGAGACGTCGATGGTCGACCTGCCGCTGATGGCGTCGCTGTTAAAGGCGCTGAAGCCCGGCTGCCGACTGCTTCTCGTCGGCGACCCGGACCAGCTGCCGCCGGTCGGGCCGGGGAACGTGTTCTCCGACCTCATCCGCAGCGGCATGGTGCAGACCGTGCGGCTGACGCAGATCTTCCGCCAGGCGCAGAAGAGCCTCATCGTCATGAACGCCCACGCGGTCAACCAGGGCGAGCTGCCGCGGCTGACGGCGACGGACCGGGACTTTTTCTTCCTGCGCCGCCGCGATCCGGCCGCCGCAGTGCGGACCATCCAGGAGCTCTGCCAGACGCGGCTGCCCAAAAACATGGGCATCGCGCCCGCGGACATTCAGGTGCTCAGCCCCAGCCGGAAGCACGAGACGGGCACGAAGGCCCTGAATCTGGCGCTGCAGGCCGTGCTCAACCCGCCCGCGGACGGGAAAAAAGAGAAAAAACACGGAGATTTTTCCTTCCGGATCGGCGATCGGGTAATGCAAATCCGGAATAACTATGATATAATGTGGAAACGGACGGATGGTCTCGGCGCAGGGACCGGGATCTTCAACGGAGATATCGGCTGCATCACGCAGATCGATTTCCAGCAGGAGACCATGACCGTCCAGTTCGATGAAAAAACGGCGGAATACAGCTTCGACATGCTCTCGGAGCTCGAACCGGCCTACGCCATGACCGTCCACAAAAGCCAGGGCAGCGAATACCGCGCGGTCATCCTGTGCCTGTGCGGCGGGCCGCAGATGCTGCTGACCCGAAGCGTTCTGTACACGGCGATCACGCGGGCGCGGGAGCTTCTGATCATCGTCGGCAAGGAAGACGTCGTCGCCGCCATGACCCGCAACGACCGCCGCCAGCGGCGCTACAGCGGGCTGAAGCTCCGGCTGGAGGGAAAGGCGTAACGCATGAAGCTGCTTGCGTGGCTGCTGGATCTGCTGTACCCGCCGAAGTGTGTGATCTGCGGAAGGCTGCTGGAGAAGCAGGGGCCGGTCTGCCCGCGCTGCCTCGACTCGCTTCCGGAGTATGACGGCGCCGCGCCGCAGGTGCGGTTCACGGAGGCGGGCGCGGTCAGCTTTTATTATGAGGGCGCGCTGCGCGAGTCGTTCCTGCGCTTCAAATTCGGCGGCGCGGCGCACTATGCGGCCGTCTACGGCGCGTGGATGTCGCATACGATCGAAGATAAGCTCGCGGGCCGCTTCGACACGCTCACCTGGGCGCCGGTCAGCCGCCGGCGGCGGCGCTCGCGCGGGTATGACCAATCGGAGCTTTTGTGCCGCGAGATCGCAAAGCGGCTCGGCCTGGAGCCGGTCCGCCTGCTGCGCAAGACGCGCAATCCGCCCGCCCAGTCGACCATGGACGATCCGGCCGGGCGGCGGGCAAACGTCTCCGGCGTCTACGAGCCGGAACGGGCAGCGGAGCTTACCGGCAGGCGCGTCCTGCTGATCGACGATATCGTGACGACCGGCGCGACGCTCGCAGAGTGCAGCCGCGTGCTGCGCACGGCGGGCGCGTCGGACGTTGTATATGCGGCCTTCGCCGCACCGAGAAAACAAGACTGAAGGATACAAGACTATGAAACTGATTCGTGATATCGGCATCGACCTTGGCACGGCGAACGTGCTCTGCTACGAAGAGGGCAGGGGCATCGTCCTGCGTGAGCCGTCGGTCGTGGCAGTGGACAAGAATACCGGCAAGGTGCTGCAGGTTGGCTCCGCCGCGCGGAATATGCTCGGGCGGACGCCCGGCAATATCGTCGCCGTGCGCCCGCTGCGCGACGGCGTGATCTCTGACTATGAGATGACGGAGAAGATGCTCGAGCAGTTCCTCAAGAAGATCAACCGCTTCACGCTCGTCAAGCCCCGCGTGGTCGTCTCGGTCCCGTCCGGCATCACGGAGGTGGAGGAGCGCGCGGTCATCCAGGCCGCGATGGAGGCCGGCGCCCGCCGCGTCTACCTGATCGAAGAGCCGTTCGCCGCCGCGCTCGGCGCGAAGCTGGCCATCAGCGGGCCGGAGGGACATATGGTCGTCGACATCGGCGGCGGCACGACGGATATCGCGGTCCTCAGCCTGAACGGCATTGCGACTTCGTCTTCCATCAAGGTCGCGGGCGATACGTTCGACGAGGCGGTGGCGGCGTATATGCGCAAGCGCTACGGGATGCTCATCGGCCTCAACACGGCGGAGGAGATCAAGATCACCATTGGCTGCGTGTATGAGCGGCCGCAGGAGGTCTCGATGCTCGTCAAGGGCCGCGACGCCAAGACGGGCCTGCCGAACGAGGTGACGGTCTCGTCGATGGAGATGCTCGAGGCCTTCAAGCGCCCGGCACGGCAGATCGTCGACGAGGTGCTGGACGTGCTGGAGCATTCGTCGCCGGAGCTCGTGGCGGATATCGCACAGAACGGCATCGTGCTGACGGGCGGCGGAAGTCTGCTGTACGGCTTTGACAAGCTCATCACCGAGCGCACGCAGATCGCCTGCTCCATCGCCGACGACGCGGATTCCTGCGTCGCCAACGGCTGCGGCAAGAGCCTGCAGTGGATCGGCTCCATGCAGGAGGGCACGATCAACCTCGCCCGCCGGAAGCTCATGAAAGAGCAATAAAAAAAGAAAAACAGCACCCGGGCCGAAAGGTCCGGGTGTTTGAGAACGGAGAGAGCTATGAAAAAGACCATGGACGCGAACCAGATCAAGCTGCTGGCGATCCTCGCCATGACGATCGACCATATTGCCTGGCTGGTGTTCCCGGGGTATTCGAAGGCGCCGCTGGCGCTCATCATGCATCTGATCGGGCGGATGACCTGCCCCATCATGTGCTTTTTTATCGCCGAGGGCTATCATCACACGCGGGATCTGAACCGGTACACGCTGCGGCTGTTCGTGTTCGCGGGGATCTCACACTTTGCGTACATCTTCGCGTCGCAGGATTTTGTGGACGCGCGGTCGTTCATCCCGTTTTATTATGGCGGTATTCTGAACCAGACGAGCGTGATGTGGGCCCTGGCGTGGGGCCTCGTGATGCTGCGCGTGGCGAATCACCCGGGCTACAGCCAGCTCAAAAAGACGCTGCTGGTCGTGCTGATCTGCCTGGTGAGCTTCCCGAGCGACTGGAGCTGCATCGCGAGCCTCTGCGTGCTCGCGTTCGGCACGAACCGCGGGGATCTGAAGGCGCAGGGACGGTGGCTGCTGTTCTATGTGTCGCTGTACGCGGTGGTGTACTGCTTCGCGCTGGACGTGGTCTATGGCCTTCTGCAGATGGC
>DHKK01000032.1:0-12394 GCA_002404795.1 Clostridiales bacterium UBA4696 | reverse complement strand
GTCAACCGCGTCATGAAATGGCTCTTCTACCTCTACTACCCCCTCCACCTCGCCATCCTCGGCACGATCCAGTATCTGCGGTAAAGGCGCGCGGGATCACGGGAGAAGATCAGGAAAACGCCCCGCCGGATGACTTCCATCCGGCGGGGCGTTGGTTTATGGGGTTTCCGCTGTCAGAGCGGGAGGTAGGAGAAGATCCAGGTGAAGAGGGGGACGAAGAGCAGGGCGGGCAGGAGGTTGGCGGTCTTGATCTTCGTGAGGCCGAGCATGTTGAGGCTGATGGCCACGATCATGACCGAGCCGCAGCAGGTCAGCTCCGCGATGGCCGCGTCGGACAGGACCGGGGCCAGAACCTGCGCGAGCAGGACGATCGCCCCTTGGAAGACCAGAACGAACCCGGCCGAGCACAGAACGCCGACGCCGAGCGTGACGGAGAGCATGCAGGAGGAGATGAGATCCAGCAGGGATTTGGTGAACAGCAGCTCATAGTCCTGCCGGAGGCCCGCGTTGATGCAGCCGACGAAGGTCATCGCGCCGATGCAGAACAGCAGCGAGGCGGTCACGAAGCCCTCGGCCACGCTGGTCTTGCCGTCCGTGCGGCGGAAGCGCGACTCGATGGCCCTGCCTAGGCGGGCGAGCGCGCCGTCGAGATCCAGAAGCGTGCCTGCAGCGGTGCCGAGGACCATGGAGACGATCAGCACCAGCGTATTTTCACCCTTGAGTGTGCCGCTGACGCCGGCATAGAGCGTGCAGAGGGAGATGGCGGTCATGATCGCGCCGGAGACCTTTTCCGGGATGCCTTTCCGGGCCAGAAGACCGACGGTGCTACCGAGCAGGACGGCCAGCGTATTGACGAGAACAGCGAGCATGCGAAGCGCTCCTTCCGACGGAAATTTCCATCATCGTACCACACGGGGCGGAAAAAAGGAAGATTTTTTTCGAAAAATAGGGAAAAAGCGTGAAAAAAGCGGGAAAATTCCGGTCGAAACAGGGACGATCTTCCAAAAAAGGTAGAAATCCTGTGCAAAATGTAGTATAATAAGGCCATCTTTATAACAGTATCCGTACCCTGTGCGGATGACCGGGAGAGAGTATGAAATTACGCAGGAAAAAGCGAATGCCGGCTGCGGCGCGCAGAAAGCAGCGGGCGCAGCGGCTGAAGCTGCTCGGGCAGTTTGTGCGCGAGCACAGCTGGGGTGTGATGATCACGGTGCTGATCCTCATTGCCCTCGTCCTGTTTGTCTGTGTGATCGCCGGGGCTTCGCCCAAGCAGGCGGACGAGCCGCAGACGGCGCAGGACGCCGCGCCGCGCTATGAATCGGGCTTTATCTGCGCCATCACGACGCAGGTGCCGTACTACGACGAGGATCTGAGCCAGACCGGCACGGTCGCCCGCGGGATGCAGATCACGTATTCCACGGACAAATCGGTCGAGCGGGACGGGGTGCGGTATTACCTGACCTACTTCACGACGCTCGACTGCGGGTATGTGTCGGAGGAAAACCTGACGCAGGATCCGAATGCGGTCATCGCGGAGAAGGTCGTCTACGTGCGCACGCCGCAGAATCTGCGGCTGGCGAAGGACTCAATCGAGCTCGGCGCGCTGGTCGAGAAGGGGACGCAGCTGCAGGTGCTGGGCTATGAGGGCACGACGAACGGCGTTGTCGACCTCTACGAGGTCTCGTATCAGGGCGAGACGGGGTACATCAGCGGCCAGTACGTCGCCGCGACGGAGGAGGAAGCCAACGAGGTCTACGACCGCTTCGGCGTCTACGCCATACACGCCGGGCGCGGAGACCGGCTCGGCGGCGGCGACGCGGAGAGTCTGGACTATTTCCCGCGGGAAAAGGCCGACTTTGCCGACAACAAAATGCCGAACCCCTGCTACGCCATCTATCTGACCTGCGACCCGGCGGTGCTGGCGGACATCGACAAGTACATCGAATACGCGAAGACCACGAAGATCAACGCCTTCGTCGTCAACATCATGGACGGTACGTCCATCGGCTATAATTCGCCCGTGTACGAGGAGTATTCTCCCACGGCCTACCAGTACGCGAACAACACGGTCGAGGAATACCAGCAGGTCATCCAGAAGATCAAGGACGCGGGCTTCTACGTCATCGGGCGTCTGACGGTGTTCAACGATTCGTTCTTCTGCCAGGATCACCCGGAATACGCCATCGCGGACCAGTACGGCGAGCCGCTGATGGTCGCAAATGCGAGCTACTGGCCGAGCGCGTTCTGCCGCTACGTGTGGGAGTACAAGGTCGCGCTGGCGATCGACGCGGTCGAGACCATGGGCTTCAACGAGATCCAGTTCGACTACGTCCGCTTCCCGGACCGGACGGATAAATACGAGGAAGCGGGCACCATCGACTTCCGCAACGAATACGGCGAGACCAAGGCGCAGGCCATCCAGCGGTTTTTGATGTACGCGACGGATATTTTGCATGAGTACGGCGTGTATGTCGGCGCGGACGTCTTCGGCGAGGCCAGCAGCAACTATGTGACGGCCTACGGCCAGTACTGGCCCGCGATCAGCAACGTGGCCGACGTCATCTCCGGCATGCCGTATCCGGACCATTTCGCGCGCAGCGGGACCTACCGCCCGTGGGAGCACCCGTATGAGACGCTGCTCGACTGGACCGAATCGGCGGCCAAGCGCCAGTCCGAGACGCCGTCGCCCGCCATCGACCGTACCTGGATCCAGGCCTATGACGCCATCCAGCCGCCGTACAACGAATACGGCGTGCAGGAGATCGGCGACGAGATCCGCGGCCTGCGCGAGCAGGGCTTCACCGGCGGCTTCATGGCCTGGAACGCCTCGTGCAGCCTCACCAAGCTCGAGGAGCTCCGGCCGCTGTATGAAGCGCTGGAAGATTAAAAACGATCGCCCTCCCGGATGGGAGGGCGATTTTTTTATGCGCTGGGGATTTTGAATTGACAGATACGGACGAAATTGGTAAAATAAAACTGGTTTCGAGAGAAACCCCAGGGCCCCAACACAGCGACGGGCGGTTTGGCCTACTCCTCTCCGAAAGGGGGGATGTACCTATGCCGATCACACTGACGTTCCATATCTTTGGACTCACGGTCACGATCCGCATAAACGGCAGAAACCGCCACTCGGGCAAGTGACGGTTTCTTAACTCGTTTTAAGAACTTCCACAGCACCAGAGGCCAAACCGCTTGTCGAGGGGCCCTTGGTAGCTCTATTATAGCAAATCTCTGGAAGATGTCAAGCGCCGTCCCGGATGGGAGGGCGGTTTTTTTATTTTGGGTGCAACCCGCGGGGGATTTTTGCGTGTGGGGAGGTGGGGGAAGCCATCCGCTGCGGCGGGGTTAACCCCTCAGGCGCTGCGCGCCAGCTCCCCTTGACAAGGGGAGCCTAGGGAGTGCGAAAATCCAAAGCCTCCCCTTTCAGGGGAGGTGGCTCGGCGGAACGCCGAGACGGAGAGGTCGTACCAAATTTGCGACAACCTCTCAGTCACCTTCGGTGACAGCTCCCCTGAGAGGGGAGCCTTTGGGCGCGGCGGAGCGGGTCCACAATATGTTGTGTAGGATATTACGTCTACCACGCAAGATGGGGAGGAAGGGGCTGAAAGGGTTGGAAAATCGGGGGAAAGCGTAAAAATTGGTTGCATTTTTTAATTTTTATGGTAAACTGATTACATGGAAATCTGTAGTGATAGAAAACTACGAATTTGAAAGAGGTGCACTTATGAAGCGTACATTTGGAAAGATCCTCAGCTTTGCACTGGTGCTGGCCATGCTTCTGGCGATGGTCCCGGCCGTGCTGGCTGCGACCACGGAATCGCGGTATCTCGCGCTTGGCGATACTGCAGAATTAACCTGTACAGGAGCCAAATATTGGGTTTCATCCAATCCGGATGCCGTCAGCGTGAAAAAGACGGCGACTGGTAAGGCAACAATTACGGCTCTGTCGACCACCAGCAGCGGCTGGGGCTACGGCACAGCAACGATCTCTGCGTATGAAAAAGAAAAAGACTATACTTCTACGAACTACGCAGACAGACATGAAGCGCTCATGACCTGGAGTGTGACGGTCTCTGAGTGGAAGGTCACGCTGAGCTTCAGCGGTTCCAATAGCGGCTGGAACTATGGTGGTTCGTCGAGCACAACAACGATCAGTGCCGGGGAAAAGAAGACGCTGACGGCGACTGTCACCGGCCCGCAGGGCAAAGTTGCGAATGCCCAGGTCGAGTTCAAGATTGTGAAGAGTGACAAAGAAATGATTCACTTTGACAGCCTCAGCAACACGAAAACTACGTCCACAAAGCCTGTTACAGTTAGCAGTGGGTACGGGTATTCCTCCACGGCTACCAGCGGTACGGCGGCTGTTGATGTCTACGGCGGCTCCAAGGGCGGCTTCGTGACGATCACGGCAACGATCGTCGGCGTGGATACGACGAAGAACACGAACGCGACGACGACCATCACCCCGCGCGTCATTGGCCCGGAAAGCTGGACGGTCAGCCTGCCGACGGCACAGCAGACCATGACGATCAAGCGGACCGACTACTCGCAGAAGCTGACGCCGTCTGTCGTGACGGGCAGCAGCTCGTCTGCAGTTTCTGGCGCAAAATTTGTTTATAAGTTCCTAGAAAAGAGAAGCTCTGCTGTGGCGAATAAATCCGAGTATGTTTTGGCGGATTCGAGCAGCTATATGCAGGTCTACGATGGCAGCATTACCCCGTACAAGGTAACATCCGGCCCGGTCAAAGTCCGCGTGTACGTCGAGGGCTACGTGGATAACGATGATCCGGACGCGTATCCGTATGCAGAAACCTCGATCACGATCACGGATTCCACGGCGAACAGCGTGTCGATCGACTATAAAAACGAGAACACGAAGTTCAAAATGAACAACGGCACATATGTGCTGGCATACAAGGACACGAATAACGATGAGGATGTTGACTTTACGGACGGTACCTGCATCGTGACCGAATTGGCTCTGAAAGCAACGGTCGATTCGACCAACGCGGCGGCAGATGCAAAGCGCGTCACCTGGAAGACCGATGATGCAAGCGTTGCCAGATTTGGTGTCAACAATTCCTACACCGGCGACGTAGCGACCCTGACGACGACAGGCACGGGCAGCGTGACCGTTACGGCTGAGGTCGACGGCAAGAAGGCCACCATGACCTTCTATGTCTGGCTGGCCCGCGAATACGATCAGATCGTGACGAAGCCGGACATCCCGACGGCCATCAGCAATCGTGAGGATGCGTTCAACGCGTTCAGCCAGCAGTATGTAACGGTGCATCTGTCGAGAACAGACGGCACGGTGTCGCTGCCGATGAAAGACGTGCAGTTTGTAAATAACAGTCAGATCAAGCTGAAAGGCACGATCAATGGCTTCGACACAGTGAATCGGGTCGCTTATTTCCCGATGAAAGACGATAAGCACCCGGAGAAGAACGTGTCGGATGTCATTGAATCCAGAACAGCAACGCTTTCTGACATTATGATCATCAACCAGCCGCAGGATGCTACCTATAAGCTCAATGCGACGGTCGGTACGCTGTCTGTTACGGCAAGCACACAAAATAGCAAGACACTGTCCACGTTTACCTGGTACGATAACAACGACAAGGCAGTTAAAACAGAATCTGTCGGCAACAAGGTCACGCATACTTCGACCCTGAACCTGTCTGACTTTGTTACGTCTGCAGGCACGTATGGTTTCTATTGCGTCATCAACGGAAGCGATAACAGCACCATTAAGACCCGCACGGCCATCATCACCATCGGCGGCGATTACAATGTGAAGATCACGCCGAGCGCGTCCAGCGTCAAGCCGGGCGATACGGTCACGCTGAATGCGGTCCCGCAGCAGTATAACCCGGCCAGAAAGACCTACACCGATGTGACCGGCAAGACCTATACCGTCAGCTGGACCGTAACGGAAGGCAGCGACGTGGTCACGCTGAACAGCCGCACCGGCTCGTCCGTGACGCTGACCGCCAAGTCCGGCGGCACCGCGACGATCACGGCCGAGACCACCATCGACGGCAACAAGTACACCGGCACGCAGAAGATCACCGTCACCGTCCCGGCGGCGGAGGATGTGCAGCTGATGCTCGAGGAGGATGCGAGCTACGTCATGCTCGACGGCGGCAAGCTCTCCGACGCGGTCAAGAAGGCCACGAGCACCACGCCCAGCACCTTCTCCTTCACGCTGCCGACGACCGGCACGATCTATTCCTCCAGCTCCCTGTCCAGCTCCATCTCGGCCGGCAACAAGTATTCTGCCAGCGACGTCAGCCGCATGGCGTTCAAGCCGTCGCGCAGCGCGGGCAGCTACACCATCGACTACGCGGCCTACGGCACCAGCGGCCAGATCGCGACCGGCAAGCTCGTCATCATGACGAACGCCGGTACCGTCTCCTACCACATCTCCGCGAACGAGTCCCAGACCATGCAGGTCAGCGACTTCCAGTCTGTCTACGGCTCCGGCCTGAGCTATGTCAAGTTCGGCACGGCGAGCGATTCGCGCGGCGCGCTGTATAAGGGCAGCTCCACCAGCTCCGGCAAGGTCGGCAGCGAGAGCTACTATGTGTCCACGGGCACGACGCTTTTGAAGAACGTCACGTTCATCGCCGGCTCCAGCACGGCGAAGTATTCCGTCGTCATCCCGTTCACCGCTTACGGCTCGAACAATACAGTCAACGGCAATCTGGTCATCTACGTCAACGATATGCACCCGGTGAAGTCCACCGGCGCGAGCTTCAAGTCCATGGCGATCGCAGATGAGCTCGCGCCCGAGTCCAATGCCTCCAGCGCGTACATCACCATCACCAGCGTCGTCGGCGGCAAGCTCTACACGCAGTACAGCAAGATCAACAGCTGCACCGCGCTCGCAGCCAAGGACTTCGGCTCGACGAGATTCTCCTTCTCCGGCTCGAACTCCATCGACAACCTCTACATCCTCCCGCTGGCCGACAGCAAGACCGTCGAGGTCAACTACACCATCAACGGCAGCGAAAAGGGCACGCTGACCTTCAAGGTCACGCAGCAGACGGCGTCGAGCAAGTTCACCGATGTCTCCGGCTCGTTCAAGTGGGCGGCCAACTCCGTCGACTTCATGTACGGCAACGGCCTTGTCAACGGCATCAGCACGAAGAACCCCAACGTCTTCGGCCCCGGCCAGAACATGACCCGCGCCATGCTCGTCACGATCCTGTACCGTGCGGCGGGCGAACCCTCCGTTGCCGGTATCACCAACAAGTTCACCGACAACAAGCAGAACCAGTACTACTATGAGCCGGTCCTCTGGGCGTCCAGCAAGGGCATCGTCAACGGCGCGACCGCCACGACCTTCGACCCGGACGGCAAGATCACCCGTGAGCAGATCGCGGCCATCCTGTACCGCTACGCCGGTTCCCCGGCGGCCAGCTCCTCCGCGCTGAACGGCTTCGCCGACCAGAGCAAGGTCAGCTCCTACGCGGTCACGGCGATGCAGTGGGCCGTCGGCAACGGCATCATCACCGGCGTCAGCACCAACGGCCGGACCACCCTGTCCGCCAAGAACAACGCCACCCGCGCCCAGGTCTCCGTCATGCTCCACCGCTTCCTGACGATGGAACAGTAAGACAGAGCAGATCACAGCAAATGCCCCGCCCGCTGCCCCGGCAGCGGGCGGGGTTTCTTTGCATCAAAGCCTCCCCTTCCAGGGGAGGTGGCCCGGCGAAGCCGGGACGGAGAGGTCGTATCAAATTTGCGACAACCTCTCAGTCAGCCTGCGGCTGCCAGCGTCCCTACCCCTTTTGTCCCTTCGGGACATTTCCCCCTGATAGGGGGAATCGGCCCCTGAGAGGGGAGCCTTTTTTCGCTGCGGCGGGGTTAACCCCTCAGGCCCTTCGGGCCAGCTCCCCTTGACAAGGGGAGCCTTGGGTGCAAGCAAAAAAGCCTCCCCTTGTGAAGGGGAGGTGCCGAACGCAGTGAGGCGGAGAGGTCACACCCGCGCCCCGTATAGCATCGGCTGGAGCTGCTGGCCTTGCAGGGCGGCAGCGAGGGCGGCGGGGAGCTGGGGGAAGTCGGCGACGAGGGAACGGGGCTTTTTGATGGCGCTGTCCTGGCCGAAGGGGACGAAATAGTAGCCGCGGCGGTTTAAAAGTGCGCCGAGGCTCGCGGCGTTGCCGGAAAGACCGTCGTTGGTCGAGACGGCGAGGACGATCGGGCGCTCGTTGCGCAGGTGGGCCTTGGCGGCGAGGGTGACCGGGCCGTCGGCGATGCCGGCGGCGAGCTTGGCGAGGGTATTGCCGGTGCAGGGGGCGATGACGAGCGCGTCGAGGAGCTTTTTGGGCCCGATGGGCTCTGCTTCCCCGATGGTATGGATGATGGGGCGGCCGCAGAGGGCTTCGAGCCGGGCGCGGAAGTCCGCAGCCGCGCCGAAGCGGGTGTCGGTCGAGTAGGCGGCCTGCGACTGGATGGGGACGAGGTCATACTGTTCGCGGTCGAGCGCGGAAAAGGCGTCCAGCACGCGGGCGAAGGTACAGAACGAGCCGCACATGGCGAGCCCGATGGTCTTGCGGTTCATGGGCATTCCTCCAGATCAAGTTCGCGGAAGATCGCGCGGCGGATGACGGCCGCGGCGGCCTCCGGCGCGTAGACGCCCGGCAGACCCCGGGCGGCGAGATATCCGGCGCGTTCGGCCGCGGCGGGGCAGAAGCCGCCGGGGAGACTGGCAAGCTCCAGCAGGGCGGCGTCGGGGCGGATGGCGGACAGCTGCGCGTCATGGATGACGGGCGCGGGGACGGTATTGACGACGGCGTCATAGACGGCCAGCCCCTGCAGCTGCGGGCCGAGCGGCTCCGCCTGCAGGCCGAGGATGCGGGCGAGGGCGAGCGCCTCCTGCCGCCGTGCGGCGACGGTGACGGCTGCGCCGAGGGTGTGCAGCTTCCAGGCAAGGCGCTTGCCGATGCGGCCGAAGCCGAGGATCAGGACGCGGCTGCCGCGCAGCGGGCAGGGCAGGCGGGCCAGAAGCGGCGGCAGAGCCGCCTCAGCAGTCAGCTCCGCGTTTTCAAGGGCAAGGGTCTCATCGCGGGCGTAATCGAACCAGCGCAGGCCGTGGGCCTGCAGGGCGGGCACAGCCGCGTCCAGCAGTCCGCCGCAGACGAGCGCATCGGGCGCGGCGGCGTCCAGCGTGGACTCGAGCGGCAGATCGTCCGGGTCCGCGCGGATGCGGTCCGGCGCGCGCAGGGCGGGCATCGGGAGGATGAGCAGCTCCGCGCCCCGGACGCAGGCGGGGAGCGCGGGGGCGGTATCCGGGCAGCCGGGCACGCCGCAGGTGCGCACGGCGAAGCCGCACGCCTGCAGCTGCCGGGCAAGGCAGCTCTGCCGCCGGTCGCCGCCCAACAATACAGCGGTTTTGGTCAAACAGATCCCTTCTTTCGCTCCATTCTATGCCGGACAAAGAAAAAAGGCCCCTGCCGGACGGCAGGGGCAAGAGAAGAATATGACACGGCTTTTTCTTTCTGTTTCTTGTTTGGTCAGCCGATGAACCACTGGGTCCAGTACCCGCCGTCCGCGACGTAGCCGACGCCGAGCGTCGTGTAGTTTGCGGACAGAATGTTCGCGCGGTGGCCCTCGGAATTCATCCAGGCCTCCACAACGGCGGCGGGGGTCGCGTAGCCCATGGCGATGTTTTCACCCGCCGTGCGGTAGCTGACGCCGAAGGCGCGCATCATATCGAACGGGGAGCCATAGGTCGGGCTGGTGTGGGCGAAGTAGCCCTGGTCGTGCATGTCCTGCGATTTGACGCGGGCGTAGCCGCAGAGCGTCTCGTCGAGCGTGAGGGCGGCGAGGCCGTATTTGGCGCGCTCGGCGTTGACGAGCGTCACGACCTGCTGTTCATAGTCCAGGACGGATGTACTGCCGGAGGGCTGGTCCGGTTCGGACGGCGCGTCGGGCTGTTCGGGCGCGGAGGGCTGCTCCGGTTCGGAGGGCGTCTCCGGCGCAGAGGGCCCGGACGGCGTCTGCGGGCCGCCGCAGGAGAGCCCGAGGCGCTCGCACACGAGCTGCCGCCAGCAGGCGGGCAGGCGGGTGCAGGCGGATGCCGGGGACGTGCGCAGACAGGCGCGTCCGGCGGCGCTTGCGGGGAGCGCTGCGGAAAAAACAAGGAGCAGCGCAAGGAGTAGTGCGGGGATTTTTCTTTTCATGGTAATACCTCCTTCTTCTTCTTTTTACGCCCATTTTCGCAGGAAAACAAGCGGTAAATCCTTCCTCGCGGTTGGAAAAGCGCGGGAAGGGCTTGAGTTTTCAAGACTTTTTTGCTATACTGAAAGCAACGCAGAAATGTTTTCCAGTGAGGTGTCAGCATGGAACAGCACGGTTTTATTCAGGATATGCTGGACGTTAAGGTCCTCATTTTATTTGTGATGGCGAAGCTCTCCTACCCGGTCTCGCTGCAGAAGATCTATGAGCTCTGCTATCAGGATGATAAGCTCAGCTACTTCGACGTCAGCGTCGCCGTCCCGCAGATGGTGCAGAGCGGCCATCTCGAGCAGCTGCCCGACGAGACCTACCGCATCACCGATAAGGGCCGCGAGCATGAGGAGATCACCTGCGACGCCATCGCCTACCCGGTCATGCAGCGGGCGCTGACGGCGGTGCAGCGGTTCAACAACCAGATGCAGCGCAAGGGCCTGATCGAGACGAATGTGCGGAAGGAGGAATCCGGCGACTTCATCGCCGAGCTCTGCCTGCGCGACGATGCGGGGATCCTGATGCGGCTGGAGCTGTCGGCCCCGACGCTCTCGCAGGCCCGGGGGCTGACGCGCGCATATGAAAAGCAGGCGGACAGCATCTACCAGCAGATGATGACGCTGCTGCTGGACGGATCGGGGGAGAAGCATGCGGACGTTTGAGTCGGCTGCGCCGGTCCTCAGCGCGTGGATGGCGCGAAAAGAGCTGACGGCGGCGGAGCTCTCCCGCAGGACCGGGATCGATGCGGGGATCCTGCGCAAGATCATGACCGGCCGTGCCCGGGCGGTGAGCACGAGAAATCTGATGACGCTCGCGCACTTCTTTGGCTGCAGCATGCAGGAGCTGATCGACGCGTTTTCGGGGAAAACGAAGTAAAAACAGAACAAAAGAAACAGGGCGGACGCGGCAGCGCGTCCGCCTTCGTCCGTTCACACAATGTTCATGGGGTAAGACCACGGGTAAATATTGCATTTTGACGGAACCTGTGCTATACTAACATCACAGGGAGAGATCCCTTGGAAGTAAGGCATTACGAAAGGAGCGGTAACTATGAGATTCCAGTACACCGAAAAGAAGGTAACCCTGCCTGAGAACGTTCACAAGTATGCGGAAAAGAAAGTCATGAAGCTTGAACGTTTCTTCGGCACTGACGCCGACGCTCTTGTCACCTTCAGCGTTGAGAAGAACCGCAACAACGTCGAAATTACGGTTCACGCAGCGGGCACCTACTTCCGCGCCAGTGAAAGCACGTCCGATATGTTCGCGTCGATCGACGCAGCGGTGGCGACCATCGAGCGCCAGATCCGCAAGAACAAGACCCGCCTGGCCCGGCGCCTGCGGCAGGACGCGTTCGTCCGCACCCCGGACGAGACCTCGTTTGCTCCGGATGAGCCGGAAGAGGGCACCTTCGAGCTTGTGAGAATGAAGAAATTCAACATGAAGCCGATGACCCGCGAAGAGGCGATCCTGCAGATGAACCTGCTGGAGCATACGTTCTTCGCCTTCCGCGACGAAGACAACGACGGCGCGTTTGCGGTTGTCTACAAGAGGACCGACGGCGGCTACGGCCTGATCGAGGACCAGGCTTAAAAGACCAGATGCTTTCCACGGACGCCCGCAAGGGCGTCCGTTTTTGATGCTTCGGACATAAGCAGGGGAGAAGACGGTATCCTGTGGCACTTATGGCTAAAACGACCAAAAACGGCAGGGGCGATTTTGTGCAGGTTTTAATATAAGTTTTGGTTGACATTTTGATCAGTTTTTGTTATCATAGCAAAGCGTTCTGAAGAGCGCGGCATATTGGATGCGAGGCAAGAAAGCGGCTGAAAAAAGCTGAAAAAAGTTCTTGACAAACAGATGAAGATGTGCTAGAATAAATGAGTTCGCTGCGAGAGAGAAATTGATCAAAGCGAGCGGCAATCATAAGAAGTTCGAAAGAATTTGAAAAAGTTCTTGACAAACGAAACTCCTTATGATATAATGAAAGCCCGCGAAACTGCGGAGTGCACCTTGTAAATTAAACAACGAGAAACATGAACAAACACCTTGGACAATTTTAAATTAAGTTGTTCAGTGAATGTCAGAAATGAGATTCTTTGAATAGCCAACGAAAATTCTTGAGTATAGCTAAGAGCGAACCAAGATGAAATTGATTTTA
>DHKK01000041.1 GCA_002404795.1 Clostridiales bacterium UBA4696 | reverse complement strand
ATGCCGCCGAAGCTGGCTGAAATGCTAAAGGGGTATATGGCTGCGCTCTATAATCTGGCGCCGGATGATCGCCTGTTCCCGTTTACGAAGTCCTACTTTCATCACCAGATGCGGAAAGGGTGTGAGGCCTGCGGCCTTGAAAAAATCCGGCTGCATGATCTCCGGCACTCCCACGCTTCGCTGCTGATAAACCTCGGCTATCCCGTGCTGGTGGTGTCCGAACGCCTGGGGCATGAGGACGTCGAAACGACGCTTCAAACCTACGGGCATTTGTATAAGACGACGACCTCCGAAGCGGTCAAAAAACTCGATGATTTGATGTTGTGAAGGCCCCGCCCGATGGCGAGGCCTTTATTATAAATTTTTCCAAAAACGCTTGCTTTTTTGTCACACATAAAGTATAGTTAATGTGTGGCGAGAAGTGGGGTGATATAATGCCACGAACCGGAAGACCAAAAGCCGATAAGCCCAAGGAAATCAAGTACAGCATCCGGCTTGACAGAGAAACGGAGCAGCGACTTGAGCAGTATTGCTGTGAGGCGAATATCACAAAGGGCGAGGCAATACGCCGAGGGATTGAAATGCTTTTGGAAAAGCAATAAAAGAGTAGCCGCCCTCCCAGACCAAGAGACGAGCGACTACCCCAAAGCACCAAACCCGGAGGTTTGATAAAATAATTCTATCATCCTCCTGGGTAAAAATCAAGGAGGATTTATGAAATATCACAGCCGTACCGAATACGAGCAGAATGAGCGTGATATGCTGGCGCTGTTCCGTAAGCTGGACTGGCGGGAGCAGGTCATATTGATTGGGCGCATGGAGGTGATAACAGAGCAGGCCGAGCTAGAGGAGGTCATCCAGTTTCCTACTGGAAAGACAGTACATAGGAGGTGCATAGTTTGAACAGCGAGCTTCAAGTGCTTCACTTTCGCCAGACCACAGAGGTCAGGATGGTTATGCAGGACGGGGAACCCTGGTGGATGCTGGCCGATGTGTGCAAGGTGTTGGAGTTAAGTAACCCGAGTAAAGTCGCGGCTCGGCTTGATGAAGATGAGAAAATGACCCTAACTCTGAGTAAGGGTCATTCCGGACAACGCGGCGGTGCTCAAATAGCTACCATCGTCAACGAAAGCGGTCTATACTCTGTTATTCTCCGCTCGGACAAGCCACAAGCAAAAACCTTCAAGCGATGGGTAACGCATGAGGTATTACCGTCCATTCGGCAGACGGGAAAATATAGCATAGAGACGCGGTTGGATGATGTACGTCAAACGTGTTTTCCCAGTTCGCTTAAAGCTCCCAGCCTGCGGAAGACGGCACGTCTGATGCTATACACCCTGAGGCAAATTGCGTCATACGGTGAAGTGCAAATTACCACCTTGCAGCTGATGGAATTGATGAATGTCGGTTCTGAACAAACAATAAGATCTGCACGCAAAGAACTTCTGGACGCTGGGTACATCGAACATATGCCTGGGGTCAAGGGAAAGCCCGGAATTTATAAAATTTTGATGTTGTAATGCCACTGTAATGCCACGAGAACGAAAAAAATCCCCGGGACCCTGTGTTTCCAAGGGCTCCGGGGATTTCGGATATTATTCCCACTCGATCGTTGCGGGGGGTTTGCTGGTGATGTCGTAGCAGATGCGGTTGATGCCGCGGACTTCGTTGACGATGCGGACGGAGATGCGGTCGAGCACGTCGTAGGGGATGCGGGACCAGTCGGCGGTCATGAAGTCGCTCGTATTGACGGCGCGCAGTGCCAGTGTATAGTCATACGTCCGTCCGTCGCCCATGACGCCGACGGAGCGCATGGAGGTGAGGACCGCGAAATACTGGCTGAGACTGCGGTCGAGTCCAGCCTTGGAGATCTCGTCGCGGAAGATGAAGTCGGCGTCGCGCAGCGTGTCGAGCTTTTCCTTCGTGATATCGCCGATGACGCGGATGGCAAGACCCGGGCCGGGGAAGGGCTGGCGCATGACCAGATACTCCGGCAGCTCCAGCTCGCGGCCGAGCTGCCGCACCTCGTCTTTGAAGAGCATCCGCAGCGGCTCGATGATCTCCTTGAAATCGACATAGTCGGGCAGACCGCCGACGTTGTGGTGGCTCTTGATCACCGCGGACTTGCCAAGGCCGGATTCGATGACGTCCGGATAGATCGTACCCTGCACAAGATAATCGACAGCGCCGATCTTCTTGGCTTCTGCCTCAAATACGCGGATGAATTCCTCGCCGATGATCTTGCGCTTCGTCTCCGGATCGGTGACGCCGGCGAGCTTCGAAAGGAAACGTTCCTCCGCATTGACGCGGATGAAGTGGATATCCCATTTGCCGAAGGCAGCTTCGACCTCGTCGCCCTCATTCTTGCGCATGAGACCGTGGTCGACAAACACGCAGGTGAGCTGGCTGCCGATGGCCTCGGCCATGAGCGCGGCAGCGACAGAGGAGTCCACGCCGCCAGACAGCGCCAGCAGCGCGCGGCCGGAGCCGACCTTTTCGCGGATGACGCGGATGGCAGTCTGGCGGTAATCTGCCATGGTCCAGTCGCCGGAGGCGCCGCAGACGGAATAGAGGAACCGGCGCAAAATCTCGCTGCCCTGGACGGTATGCTGCACTTCCGGATGGAACTGCACGCCGTAGAGCTTCTTTTCCGGGCAGGCCATAGCGGCCGTCGGGCAGACGGCGGTCTTCGCAGTGACGGTGAAGCCGTCGGGGACCTGCGAGATGTAGTCGCCGTGGCTCATCCACGTCACGGAGGACGCGGGCAGGCCCTGGAAGATGGCGCTCTGGGTGTCAAACTCGGTCAGCGTCTTGCCATATTCGCGGGCGGTCGCTTCCGTCGCTGCTGCAACGGTGCCACCCAGCGAATATGCCATGAGCTGGCATCCATAACAGATGCCAAGAACGGGGATCCCGAGCGAAAACAGCGCAGGATCCACGTGCAGGGAAACAGATTCATAGACGCTCTGCGGGCCGCCGGACAGGATGATGCCGATGGGGGCAAGCTTCCGGATCTCGTCAGGGGAGATGGAGCAGGGCTTGACCTCGCAGTAGACGTTCTGCTCACGCACGCGGCGTGCGATGAGCTGGCTGTACTGGGCGCCGAAATCCAGAATGAGGATAGTTTCCATTATGCCTCCTCCTCACGGAAGACGATGTTGCCCGGCTCTGCGCTTTCGATGATGGCGAGCGAATGCAGGTTGACGCCCGCTGCGCGGAGCTTGTCGCCGCCGCCCTGGAAGCCCTTTTCCACGGCGCAGCCGATGCCGACCAGCTCAGCGCCGGCGGCCTGGACGATCTCGCAGAGGCCGCGCAGCGCTTCGCCGCGGGCAAGGAAATCGTCGATCACGAGCACGCGGTCGCCCGGGTGCAGCCATTCCTTGGAGACGAGCAGCGTGACCTTCTTCTTGTAGGTATAGGAAAAGATCTCACTCTGATACAGGCCGCCCTCGATGTTGTCGCTCTTGGCCTTTTTCGCATACACCATGGGCTTGCCGTACCGGTACGCGCAGATCGCGGAAAGGGCAATGCCGCTGGCTTCAGCTGTCAGAATGAGATCTACTTTGTCGAGATCAAAGAATTTCTGGAATTCATCAGCGATGCGTCCCATAAACGCACAGTCGACGCGGTGGTTGAGAAACCCGTCGACCTTTACAATGTTTCCGGGCAGAATCTTGCCCTCCTTGACGATGCGATCCTTCAGCTCCTGCATAGCTTCCTCCAAAAACATAATAAAAAATAGACAGCGGGGGATATACCTGCTGCCAATGACAAAAAGCCGCGCGCAGGAACAGACGACCTGCGTGTGCGAACTTCCAATAGTCGCAGCTCTGGCGCTGCGGTAGAAACATCCGGGCCATGTATCCGGAACTATATTGGCAACTGTATGAACTTGATTTCATGCTGGACTTTTCATCTTGGGCATATTATAATCGTTGTCGGATAATAAGTAAAATAGATGTTTTTAATCGTTGCGATTAACTCCATTAATAAACGTAATGACAGGAGGCAGCTATGGCAGTCAAATTGGAGCTTTACCGCGTCTTTCAGGAGGTCGCCCGCATGGGCAATATCTCCGCTGCGGCGCAGAATCTGTATATCTCCCAGTCTGCGGTCAGCCAGTCCATCAAGCAGCTCGAAGAGCAGCTGCAGGTCCGGCTGTTTTCCAGAAGCACGCGAGGCGTCGTGCTGACGAGCGAGGGGAAGATGCTGCTGGACTATGTCTCGCACGGCCTCGGCCTCATCCAGTGCGGTGAGGAAAAGCTCGCGCAGTCGCGCCAGCTGCTCACGGGCGAGCTGATCATCGGCGCGAGCGACACGGTGACGAAGACCTATCTGGTCTCCCGGCTCGAGGCCTTTCATCAGAACTATCCGGCCATCCAGATCCGCATCCTCAACGGCACGAGCCAGATGGTCCTCGACTATCTGCACGCGGGGCAGGTCGACATCGCCTTTGCCAGCGAGCCGAAGGACAAGGACGCCTATTCCATTCGCCACTGCTTCGATACCCACCAGATCTTCGTCGCCGCGCCGAATTACGACTGTGATTTTGATCACGCCCACACGCTCGAGGAGATCGCGGCCTTCCCGCTCATCCTGCTCGAGCGCAAGGCGAGCTCCCGCGCCTATGTCGAGCAGTATTTCCAGCAGCACGGCGTCAGCCTGAAGCCGGAGATCGAGCTCGGCTCGCACAACCTGCTCATCTCGCTGGCGCGGATCGGCCTTGGCGTCGCGTGCGTGACGGAGGAATTTTCGCAGTCCGGCCTCGGCCGGGGCGTGATCCTGCCGGTCCGCACAGCGTTTGAGATCCCGCCGCGCTCGGTCTGCATGTGCACGCTGCGCGACGTCTCGCCGACCTCCGCGGCCAACCGCTTCATGGATTTCATCTCCGAAAGCGACAAAATGACCTACGATATCGGCCATTCCTACCACTTTACCAACGTCTGACGAACGAATTGCCGCCCGCCTCCCCACGGAGGCGGGCAGTGTGCATTTTGCGGAATGCACAAACGATGCGGAAAAAAGCAAGGACAATTTGGCGGATTCACGATTGACTTTGCGCATTTAAAGCAGTATAGTAGCAAACATCAAAAGGACGCCGCCGCGCGCGGCAGAAAGGAGCTTATCATGGCCAAGCGTTATCCGAACAACAAGTCCATCCAGATGAGCTTCCTCTTTATTGAGGCCCGCGAGCAGATCACGGGCCTGTATTACCGCGCGCAAAAAAAGAGACTGTCCGTATAGACCGGTGTTTTTCTTCGTAACCAGAAGGAGGCTCTGTTCCGCGGACAGAGCCTCCTTTTTGTTTTAAAAATTCAACTGTAATCAGAAAAAGGAGCAATTTATCATGAAAAAGATGCTTGCACTGCTTCTGGCGCTCGTCATGGTCCTGAGCCTCGCCGCCTGTGCCTCCAGCCAGCCTGCCGCCACGGACGCTGCCGCGTCCACCGAGACCACTGAGACCACAGAAACTTCCTCCGAAGAACCCGCTGAGGCTCCGGCCGAGAGCGGTAAGACCTACACCGTCGGCGTCTGCCAGCTGGTCCAGCATGAGGCGCTCGACGCCGCGACTCAGGGCTTTATCGACGCGCTGAAAGAAGAACTTGGTGATGCCGTCACCGTCGACGTGCAGAACGCCTCCGGCGACTCTGTCAACTGCGGCACGATCGTCAACGGCTTTGTCTCCAAGGGCGTGGACCTCATCATGGCCAACGCCACTCCGGCCCTGACCGCTGCCGTCTCTGCCACGGCCGATATCCCCATCCTCGGCACGTCCATCACGGCCTATGGTGTCGCGCTGGATATCGATGACTTCAACGGTACTGTCGGCGGCAATGTCTCCGGCACGTCCGACCTGGCTGACCTGCAGGCACAGGCACAGATGATCCTCGACTGGTTCCCCGAGACCAAGACCGTCGGCCTGCTGTTCTGCTCCGCCGAGCCGAACTCCCGCTATCAGATCGACGAGGTGCGCAAGGCGCTCGAGACCCAGGGCGTGACCTGCGAAGAGTTCGCCTTCACCGACAGCAACGACGTCTCCTCCGTGACCCAGAAGGCCGCTGACTTCTCCGACGTTGTCTACATCCCGACCGATAACACCGCCGCCTCCAACACCGAGGCCATTGCCAATGTTCTGATCCCCGCCGGCGTTCCTGCCATCTGCGGCGAAGAGGGCATCTGCCGCGGCTGCGGCGTGGCGACGCTGTCCATCAGCTACTACGATCTCGGCGTGACCACCGGCAAGATGGCGGTCAAGGTCCTCACCGGCGAGGCAAACATCTCCGAAATGCCGATTGAGTTCACCGACGCGACTCCGAAATATAACCCCTCCGTCTGCGAGCAGCTCGGCATCACCCCGCTCGATGGCTATGAGGCGATCGACGGCTGAATCTGACACGTTGACCGGTCACGGGCGAATGCCCGTGACCGGCAGAACTGCAAAAAACCGTTTGCCCCTGCAATCGGCCGATAACCGGAACCCTTTGCCGGCCGATTGCAGGCGCAGACTGACAAGGAGAATGATTATGAGCTTCCTCTCTGCGCTACTCAATTCGCTGCCCGGTGCGGCGGCTCAGGGCCTCATCTGGGGCCTGATGGCCATCGGCGTGTACATCACCTTCCGCATTCTCGACGTTGCGGACCTGACCGTCGACGGCTCCATCGCCACCGGCGGCGCGGCCGCCGTCATGCTCATCCGCGCGGGTGTAAACCCGTGGCTGGCGCTGCTGTGTGCGTTTGCCTGCGGCATGCTGGCCGGCTTTGTGACGGGCATGTTCCATACCAAATGCGGCATCCCCGCGATCCTCTCCGGCATTCTGACGCAGCTCGCGCTCTACTCCATCAACCTGCGCATCATGGACAGCAAGGCCAATCAGGCCGTCGGCGTGGATAAATATCCGCTGATGGTCTCGCAGCGCTATGTGCGCGAGCTGAGCCTGAAAAATCCGCTGCCGATCCTGCTGCTTTTCACGTTCGCCGTGATCGCGCTTCTGTACTGGTTCTTCGGCACGGAGCGCGGCTGTGCCATCCGCGCCACCGGCGCGAACCAGAACATGGCCCGCGCGCAGGGCATCAACACGAACGCGAACGTCGTCTTCGGCCTCATGCTCTCCAACGGCCTTGTCGCCCTGTCCGGCGCGCTGCTCGCGCAGTTCCAGGGCGCGGCGGATGTAAACATGGGCCGCGGCGCGATCGTCATCGGCCTGGCCGCCGTCATTATCGGCGAAGTCATCTTCGGCAAGCTCTTTACGAACTTCGGCCTCAAGCTGCTGGCCGTGTCGATCGGTGCGGTGATCTATTATTTCGTGCTCCAGATCGTCCTGCAGCTTGGCCTCAACACAAACGACCTCAAGCTCATCACGGCGCTGATCGTCGCGCTGTTCCTGGCCATCCCGTACTGGAAGGGCAAGATGTTCCGCAGCAAGGCAAAAAAGGAGGAAACACACCATGCTTGAACTCATCCATGTGTGCAAGACCTTTAACCCCGGCACCGTCAACGCAAAGACCGCGCTGAACGATCTGAACCTGACCCTCAACGACGGCGATTTCGTCACCGTCATCGGCGGCAACGGCGCGGGCAAGTCGACCATGCTGAACGCCATCGCGGGCTCCTTCCAGATCGACAGCGGCAAGATCGTCATCGATGGCACCGACGTCACCGGCCTGTCGGAGCATAAGCGCGCGGCCTTCCTCGGCCGTGTGTTCCAGGACCCGATGATGGG
>DHKK01000149.1 GCA_002404795.1 Clostridiales bacterium UBA4696 | reverse complement strand
GCTGTTTTCGGTTGACGCAATTATATGCACATCCGGGCGCTCCCGTCAAGCGGGTCTTCGCGCGTTTGCGGCATTTTCTATCATGCGGTCAAATTTTTGCGCGTCTCACGCGCCGAGATTGCACAAAATGCCGGTGGCGATGCCGAGCAGAGCGCCCATGCAGACCTGCAGCGGCGTATGCCCCACGAGCTCCTTGAGCTTTTCCTGGTCAGATAGCGGCTGCTCAAGCTTTGCGAACAGGTCCATGAATTCGTTCAGCAGCTTTGCCTGCTTGCCTGTCTCGAGCCGGACGCCCATCGCGTCGTGCATCACGATGATCGCCACGATCACGCTGATGGCGAACGGGAACGAGCCCAGCCCGTACAGGATCCCCGCCGAGGTCGCCACGGCGCAGACCGTCGCCGAATGGCCGCTCGGCATCCCGCCGTCTCCAAAGATGCGCGTCAGATCCAGCGTATGGTGCATGAGCGCGTAGATGATCGTCTTGAGTACCTGCGCCGCGCCCCAGCCGACGAGTCCGCTGATGAGCACGCGGTTTGCCAGCAGCTCCTGCAGCGTCTGCATGGCCTCTCCCCCTTTTTACAAAAAACATCTGCATTATTTTATCACTGTACCGGGCAAATGGGAACCCTTTTTTCAGGAAAGTTGACATTGCCGCATCTTTCGCGGTATGATAACAGTGCCGGAGACCCGGCAGAAAGGGCGAAAACTATGAGACTCGATAAATATCTGAAGGTGTCCCGCCTCATCAAGCGCCGTACCGTCGCCAACGAGGCCTGCGACAATACCCGCGTCACCGTCAACGGAAGACCCGCCAAGGCCAGCTACGACGTCAAGGTCGGCGACCATATTTCCATCGCCTTCGGTGCCCGGACCGTCACGGTCGAGGTGCTCGCTGTGGCCGAAGCCGTGCGCAAGGACGACGCGACCGCCATGTACCGCGAGGTGTAAGGCGCAAAAAAATCTGCATAGGTCCTGCCTTCCTGCGTATATATGTAGGGAGAAGCCGGAGCAGTCCCGGCCAAAGAAAGGATGATACCATGCAGCAGGCGCTAATGGAAGCGAAGAGCGTCGAACAGCCGCACCGGCTGACGCTCGACTCGCGCAGCCGTCTTTCCGTCACAGGGGTTTTGGAGGTCGAGAGCTTCGACGAAACGGAGATCCTGCTCACCTCCACGCGCGGGCCGCTGTCGATCCGCGGGCAGGGGCTGCGGCTGCAGCAGCTGTCGATCGACGGCGGGCAGGTGCTCGTCGACGGCAGCGTCGACGCCATCGTGTATGAGGACGACGCGCCGCGCGGCGGCTTCTTCGCAAGGCTCTTCGGCTGATGGAGATCCCCGTTTCGCAGCAGGCCCTGACCTTCGCGCAGGGGACGCTGCTCGGCCTCGGCCTGTGCGTGTGCTATGACGCGCTGCGCGCCCTCCGGCGCAGATGCCCGCGCGGGACACTTCTGGCGGACGTGCTGTTTGGGCTTCTGCTCGCCGCGGCGTTTTTGTTGTTCGCGCTGACGTACGGCGGCGGGCAGTTCCGGCTGTATCTGTTTCCGGCGGTGGGGCTCACGGCGATCTTGTATTTTCTGACGCTGAGCCCGGCTGTGGTGCGGCTGTTTCAGGCGCTTTTTTCCTTGCTTGGCAGGTTTGTGCAGGTCATTCTGACGCCCACGCGTTTTTTTCTGAAATTTCTCAAAAAAATTTTGAAAACCCTCTTTGCAAGATGCAGAAAATGGTTTACAATGACCTGTAAGCATATTTCCGATTGGAAACACGCACAACTGGAAAGGAGCAGACGCCGGAATGAAGTTCGTCAAGTCGTCTCTGCTGGTCAAGCTGGTGATTCTGATCCTCGTTGTGTACGCTACTGTTACCCTGGTGCGCCTTCGCTCCCAGATCAACGAGAAGGACGCCGAGGTAAAGGGGCTCACAAGCTCCATCGCAAGCACGCAGCAGGAAAATGACCGCCTGCAGAGCTCGATCGATGCGCTCGATACCCCCGAGGGGCTGGAGCAGGTCGCACGCGACCAGCTCGGCATGGTCTCGGAGGGCGAGATCGTCTTCGAGGACGTAGGCGATTAAAAAACGGGGGATCAGGATAGAAAGATGCAGTTAAAGGTAGGAGAAATTGTTGAAGGGACCGTCAAGAGCCTGACGAAATTCGGCGCATTTGTCGCGCTGGACGCGACGACCACCGGCCTTGTCCACATTTCCGAGGTCGCGCACGCCTATGTCAGCGATATCCACGACTATCTGGCCGAGGGGCAGACCGTCAAGGTCATGGTGATCGGGCTGGAGAATGGAAAGATCAATCTTTCCATCAAGCGCACGCTGCCCGCGCCCACCAGAGAGCAGAGCCCGCGTCCGCGCGGCGGCTTCCAGTCCCGCGGCCCGCAGTCTGCCCGGCAGCAGCCGTCTGCACCGAGCCAGCCGCAGACGAAGTCGTTCGACGATATGCTCAAGCAGTTCATGTCGGAGTCCGACAGCAAAATGTCCTCCATCCGCGCCTATTCTGACCATAAAACGAAGACCAGAAGAAGATAATGATCAAAACGTCCCGGAGCGGCCTGCCGCGCCGGGGCGAGACTTTATGAGGGAGCACCATGAAAACTGTCATCATTACCGGCGGCTCGCGCGGCATCGGGGCCGCGGCCGTGCGCGCGTTCTGCGCCCGCGGCGACCGGGTCGCCTTTCTCTATGAAAAGGAAGACGAAAAGGCGCAGGCCGTCGCCGCCGGGACCGGCGCGCAGGCTGTCCGCTGCGACGTGTCGGACGAGGCGGCGGTCCAGGCCGCGCTCTCGCAGCTGCCCGGCGCGGACGTGCTGATCAACAACGCCGGCATCGCGGACTACGATCTCATCAACGTCATCTCGCCCGCGCGCTGGCGCAGGCTCTTCGCAGTCAATGTCGACGGCGCGTTCTACTGCATCCGCGCGGCGCTGCCGCACATGCTGCAGCAGCAGTCCGGCTGCATCATCAACGTCAGCTCCATGTGGGGGCAGGTCGGCGCGTCGTGCGAAGCGGCGTATTCGGCGACCAAGGGCGCGATCCTCGCCCTGACCAAGGCGCTCGCGCAGGAGCTCGGCCCGTCCGGCATTCGGGTCAACGCCGTTGCGCCCGGCGTTATCCGGACCGACATGTGCGCGAACGTCGATCCCGCCGTCATGGAGGATCTGCGGCAGCAGACACCCATCGGGCGACTCGGCACGCCGGAGGATATTGCCCAGGCCATGCTCTACCTGGCCGACGCCCCCTTCCTCACCGGCCAGACCCTCCCCCTCAACGGCGGCTTCGTGATCACCTGACCCAGGCTCCCCTTCCAGGGGAGCTGTCAGCCGCAGGCTGACTGAGAGGTTGTCGCAGATTTGCGACTGCCGGTTGCCTCCGGCGGCCCTATC
>DHKK01000072.1:45514-45760 GCA_002404795.1 Clostridiales bacterium UBA4696 | reverse complement strand
ACCGAGGTGATCAAAATGGAAAATGCGCAGCGAGAGCTTTTATCCGTTTTATTAGAAGAAGTCTGTACGCAGGGTTTGATCTCTAAAACGACCTATTTGGGCGCGGCCGATTTGGTACATTCGTCGATAGACTTTCCCAACTTCTTTCGGTATCCTGTGTGCTTGACAGGAGGTACAGACTATGAACATTGTAAAAATCCGCAATGAAATGCGAAACGGGCGGACGATCTTCGATCTGCCGCTGCG
>DHKK01000072.1:23220-45369 GCA_002404795.1 Clostridiales bacterium UBA4696 | reverse complement strand
TCCAAACGAAGCTGGAGCTATGTACCAGGTTATATCGACGAGGGCATCAGCGGTACCAGCATAAAGAAGCGGGATAGCTTCCTTCGGATGATACAGGACGCCAAAGACGGGCGTTTCGATTTTATCATCACGAAGGAGATATCCCGCTTCTCGCGTTCTACGCTGGACAGCATCCAGTACACGCAGGAGCTTCTGGAGCATGATGTCGGCGTTCTGTTCCAGAACGACAACATCAACACACTCGACCCGGACAGCGAGTTCCGGCTGGTCGTCATGGCAGGCGTAGCACAGGACGAGGTGCGAAAACTCTCGGAACGTCTGAAATTCGGCTTCCGGCAGGCAATCAAAAACGGTCATGTGCTGGGAAATGACCGGCTCTGGGGCTATGACAAAAGCGGCTGCGTACTGACGATCAACGAAACGGAGGCGCAAGCGGTCCGGCGTATCTTTGACCTGTATGCGAACCGGCAGCTTGGCATCCGGCGTATTTCGCAGATCCTGTTCGACGAGGGCTTTACAAGCAGACAGGGCAACGCATTCAATGTGCTGACCATTCGTCACATCCTCTGCAATCCCAAATACAAGGGCTGGTACTGCGGCAACAAGAGCCAGACTGTTGACTACCGAAGCAAGCGAAAGGTATTTCTCGATGAGGACGAGTGGGTCATGTACCCGGACCCGTCAGTACCGGCGATTGTCTCAGAAGAACTCTGGGACAGGGCGAACGCCCTCTACAAAGCACGAAGCAAACAGATGCAGGCACACGCCAGCGGCGCGGATTTCCACAACCGCTATCCCTACAGCGGCAAAATCATCTGCGAGGAACACGGCAAGGGCTATCACCGGCAGATCTATAAAACGCAGGCTGGCAGCCAGGAGGTCTGGCAATGCAGGGTTTACCGCGACCGCGGCCGCGCGGGCTGTTCGTCTCCGCAGCTCTGGACATCGGATTTGAACCAGATCATGGCGCGGATTTTTGAAGGGCTTGTACAGGATAAAAAAGCAGTGATCAACGCAGTCATGAAGGTGATTGAGGCTGTGCCGAACGAGCGCGACTTCCGACGCGAAAGTGTTCGCATCGAAGAAGAACTGCAATCGTTGGAACAGAAAAAAGACCGGCTGCTTGAAATGAGCATTGCCGGTGCGATCAATATGGCGGAGTTCAAAAAACGAAACGACGGCTTCAACGACCAGATGCAGCGTCTGGAATTGCAGCTCGCCGAGATCAGGCAGGAAGAAGAAAAGAGCAGGATCACGCAGGCACAGATGCAGGAGATCCGGTCGGCGCTGGAACAGAAGCTGTCCTTTGAAAACGGCGTGGATGCCGCGCTTGTCACAACGATTCTCGACCACATTGTCGTCAAAAAGGGAAGCACACGCGAGCGTGTCGAGCTTGAAATTTTTCTGAAATTCGGTGACCCGCAGCGGGTCATTTTTTCGCACCGAAAAACATCCGATTGCTTCAACCCTTGTTCATGATGTGCGCGACAAGGCGGAGATTGCGTTCGATGAGGATGTTGCGGGCTTCCAGATCGCCTGCGGCGCTGCGCTGCAGGTACATGCGCTCCTCCTCAGCGGTCAGCGGCTTCGGAAACGAGCCGCCGCCCGAAATGCGCAGGGATGTGAGCATACTGCTGAGCATCAGCCATACTGCTGCGGAAAGCATAAGCTTTCACCTCCAGAGAAAGCCTATGTCCGACCGGCAAGTCCAGATTCCCGTTTACAAAAAATAAGAACTCTGTTATTCTGGAAAAAAGACTTGACTGTAAAGCCGCTTGATACGCTACAGTGACGGCAGGAGGGATGCATATGACCATTCGTGAGATCGAAGCGCTGTCCGGCATGACGCGCGCGAACATCCGTTTTTATGAATCCGAAGGACTGCTCACGCCGAACCGCATGGAAAACGGCTACCGCGATTATACAAGATCGGACCTTGACACGCTGCATAAGATCCGGCTGCTGCGCGCGCTGGGGCTTGGGATCGACGAGATCCGGAAGCTCTCGGCAGGGGAGACGGCGCTGGACGAAGCGCTTGAAAGCCGCCTGTCTGCGATGCAGGAAGAGCAGCGGACGCTCGTGCGTGTAGAGGAGGTCGCACGCGCGATGCTGCAGGCGCACGCGGACTATGCGACGCTCGACACCGGGCGCTATCTTGCGGCGCTGGAAGCCGGCGCGCAGACAGCTCTGCAGCAGGACGTGCAGCCGCGGCTGCATGCGCCCTGGCAGCGGTTTTTCGCGCGGATGATCGATCTGCTTCTGTATGATCTGACGTGGATGGTGATCCTGACGTCTGCCGGGCTGTGCGCGGCGGGAAACCGCGGCGTGACGCTGTTAAACGATTTCCTGGCACTTCTGACCATGCTGCTGCTCGAGCCGCTGCTGCTGCAAAAGACGGGCACGACGCTTGGCAAGTGGCTGCTTGGTCTGTCAGTCCGGAATCTCAGCGGCGCGAAGCTGCGCTATTCCGAGGGGCTGGACCGAACAGCACGGCTCATCTGGCGCGGCTTTGGCGCGGGGATCCCCATTTACTGCTGGGTGCGCCTGTATAAGAGCTGCCGCGCAGAAAAGAAGGAAGAACCACTTGACTGGGAAGGAGAGTCTGAGCAGACGGCAAAGCCGTTTGGCTGGCAGCGCGGGCTTGCCGCGATCCTGGCGGCGGCGGTCATGCTTGCCGCGGGCGTCTGCGGCTCCCTCGCGGCCATCGGCCCGCGCTATTGCGGTGAGATCACCGTCGAACAGTTCGCAGCCAACTTTAACCGCAGCGCATCCCAGCTCAGCACGCAGAATGCAGGAAAACTGACCCGGGACGGAGTCTGGACGAGCAGGGACACAAGCACATTTCTTTTGATGAATGTGCCGCCGTTCGCTTATGAGACGGATGAAAACGGGAGGCTGCAAAGCGTTTGCATCGAGGCCGACGGCGGCGCTGCGTTCGGCGCCCGGCCGACCGGACTGATGCAGCTGGCGCTGTATGCTTTCGCGGGCGCGCAGAAGGGACATATCTGCTTCAACCGCGCGATCATGGATGTGACGAAACGGCTGAAAACGCAGCCGCAGGAGGCGTTCAGCACCGTCGTGGACGGTGTAGCGGTCGATTATCAATACCGCACCGAGGGGAACTGGTACCGGCTGGTGATGACGAAAACAGGGGTTGACAAATAGAGACTATCGTGATAGTCTGTACACAGACGATTGCAATAGTCTGAAAGGAGGACACCCGATGAAGCTGTTTGATTCGGAGTGGAAGGTCATGGAGGCCCTATGGCAGGGCGGCGATACCACGGCGAAGGAGCTCTCGCTGCGGCTGGCCGATTCTGCCGGGTGGAACAAGAACACGACCTATACTGTCATCAAGAAATGCGTGGAAAAGGGCGCCATCGAGCGGCGCGAGCCGAATTTCCTCTGCCATGCCTGCATCACGAAGGAGGCGGCGCAGCAGGAGGAGGCGGATACGCTGCTCGACAAGGTCTTTGGCGGCTCGGCAGAGCTGCTGTTCGCGTCGGTCCTGAGCGGGCGGAAGCTCAAGAAAGAGGAGCTGGAACGCCTGCGTGCGCTGGTGGAGGAGCAGGAGGGATGAGCGGGTTCCAAGCTGCGGCGTTGAGCGGCAGTGTGATGATCCTCGTGATCGCGCTGCTGCGGTTGACCGCCGGAAAACGGCTGCCGCGGGCGCTGTTTCCGGCGCTCTGGTGCGCGGCGGCGTTTCGGCTGCTGCTGCCTGTGCGTCTGCCGTCCGCGCTGAGCGTCTGGAATCTGCTGGCGGCAAAAAACAGCGCGGCCCGGACGGCCGCGCAGATCTCCGAACACCTGACGCCGTTTCCATCCCTGACAGCGGCTCCCGCAGCGCAGGAGGCCGCTGCGCGGCTTTCTCTGCCCGGTTTGATCTGGGCGGCGGGGGCGCTGCTGTTGGGCGCGTATTTTCTTGTCGGCTGGCTCCGGTTCACGCGCCGGTTCGCCGGTGCGGCTCCGGCCGCGAATGAAACGATCGACAGCTGTGTGGAAGCCTTCGGCTTCCGGCGTCCTCCTGTCATCCGCTGCACGACGGACAGCCGCGCGCCGCTGACCTATGGCGTCCGGCGGCCGGTCGTCCTGCTCCCGGCGGATCTGCTGGCTGACCGGGAGGCGCTGCGGATGATCCTGACCCATGAACTTGCGCACACCCGCCGCAGGGACTGCCTGCGGAAGCTCCTGTTTACCCTGTGTCTGTGCGTGTACTGGTGGAACCCGGTCTGCTGGGGGATGGTCCTGCTGGCCAACCGGGATCTGGAGCTGGCCTGCGATGCCCTGACGCTCCGTTATCTCGGCAGGGACCGGCGCAAATCGTACGCGCTGACGCTTCTGGAGCTTGCCGCGCGGCAGGCGCAGCCGCATCCGCTCTGCAGCGGATTTGGAAAGCCCGCGGCGGAAGAAAGGATCCAGGCGATCATGAAAGCAAAGAAAATTCCAGTCTATCTGACCATTCTGGCCGTCGTGCTGGCCGCCGCCGTTGTGACGGTCTTCGCCACGCAGGCGGAGCCGGCCTCCGCGCCGGAAGCCCTGGCCGCTCCGGTGCAGACGGCACAGCCGGAGGCGGAAGCACCGGACGAAGTCACGCTCGAGATCCCGCAGACGGCTTCCATCGAGGAAAGCCAGCCCGCGGACGCTGCACCCGAACCGGCGGCACAGCCGCAGTACGTCTTCCCGCTGGAAGACGCGGACGCGGCTGTGCTGCAGAGCTTCGGTTACAGGGACGTCGCGGGTGTCAGCGTGGATGGAGCGGCCAAGCAGGCGTTCCATTCCGGCGTCGATCTGGAGGCGGCGGAGGGGAGCAGCGTGCTGGCCGTTGCAGACGGAACCGTTGCAGCCAGTACGTATGACATGGTCTACGGCAACCAGATCACCATTCAGCACGCGGACGGCATGCTGACGACCTACAGTCACCTGAGCGAGCGCCTCGTCTCGGAGGGCGACAGCGTCCGGCTGGGCCAGATCATCGCCCGTTCCGGCGCTACCGGCTGGGTCACCGGCCCGCACCTGCATCTGGACGTGCAGGTGAACGGCGAATACGTCGATCCGCTCGAAGCGCTCGGATAAGCATTTTCCATCACAAACAACCAAAAAGCCCCTGTACCGGAACAACACCCGGTACAGGGGTCTTTGTCTTTTCAGGAGTGCAGCGCCTGATGCTCCTTCAGAAGCTCTTCGTGCAGCTCCAGAATGGTCCAGCCCTTGTTTTCTTCGGTCAGGACAGCCTTGAGTGCCACGGGCGGGAGCTTGCTCTGCTTCATCGCCTGCAGAAACAGCTGCAGCCGCTCGTCGGTGAAGTGTGCAAAGACGAGAAGCTGACCGGAGAAATCCTCCCCGTCATAAAAGGTCTCGAAGCTGCCGAGATCGCCGGTCAGTGCGCCGACGGCGTTGAGATACTCCCATTTTTCCACCACGCGGACTTTCGCGCCCAGCCGCATGGCAGCCATGCGGAGCTTGGAGAGCTGCCTGGCAGGGAAGTGGACGGCGAGAACGATCGGCGTCATGCCGGCACCTCCCCGGGCGTCTGGCGCAGGAAGCCGGCCCACATGAGAAGCCCGGCCAGCGACCAGAAATAGGCCATCATATACGGCTCTTCGAAGATGTTTTCAAACCCGCAGTGGACCAGCACGCCGCAGAGCCCCGCGAAGATCCCCGCGCACAGCGGATACAGGCGGCTGAGCCCCTGCTTTTTCTGCTGCGCCGTGCGGTAGAGCGCGCGGCAGGCGTTCGCAAGGAAGCCGAGCACGGTCAGAACGAACGCGGCCAGACCCGTATAGCCCATCTCGATCATGAGCTTGAGGTAGTAATTGTCGACGTAGAAATAATCCTGATGGTCGATGACCTGGTTCTGCATGGCGACGGCGCCGCCGAACATACCGAGTCCCACGCCGGTCAGCTTTCCGCGCTGCTCGAGCAGCGTCAGCGCGACGAGCTTGCGTCCGGCACGGCCGCCGGAGGTATTGGCCTCGGCAAAATCAGCTGTGAACAGGAAGCCGATACGGCTGCGCACGAACGGCAGCGTGCAGGCCACGCAGGCTGCGGCCAGCAGCAGCACGAGCAGCCGCCGGTCGACCAGCAGCACGAAGATCACGATCGCGAGCGCCAGCGCCATCCACGCGGCGCGTGACATCGTAAACAGGCAGCCGAAGCACATGCAGAACGCGCAGATCCAAGCGGCGATCTGCAGCTTCCGGTTTTTCGTGCAGTAGGCCAGACCCGCCGCCATGGGGGCGAACATGGTCATAAAATCGCCCATGATGTTGGGGCTTCCGAAGATGGAGTACACGCGCGTGCGGACCGAGGTCTCCGTGTGCGTCATCCAGCTCGAGGGGATGGGGACGGCGACGATATACTGGTACACGCCGTGCAGCGCGATCACCGTCGCAAGCACAACGAGCGCAAGATACACGCGCAGAAAGTCCTTATCGTCATGCACAAGGCGCGTGACGAGGAAGAACCAGAGCATGTACTGCACCGTCGCGCGGAAGCCGGAGATCTGGATGGAGTCGTACGGCGTGACGACGTTCATCAGGACGAAGCAGACCGTCAGGAATATGCACACCGGCAGATCCAACGGATTGCAGCCGGTCTGCAGCGGCGTTCTGCGGCCGAGGCGCTCGTAGACCACATAGCCCAGCGCCAGCAGCATCAGGCATTCATCCCAGCACGACGACAAGACCGGCACAGCCAGCAGATCGCGCAGCACATAGTCGATGACGACATACATGGAGAGCGCGAACAAGATCACGCCGTGCAGCCCGTCGGAAAACAGCCAGGAGAACAGGCGGCTGTTTTGCCCGCAGCGCACGAAAAAGCGCCAGATGCGGCAAAGCAGCGAGTGATCCAGGCAGTCCTTCGGTCCGTGCCGCGCGGCAAGGCGGGCGTTCAGCCGCTCAAAGCGCTTCGCCGCCCGGCTTTCGCGCGTCGGCGCGTCAGAGCTCGACAGCCGCCGGATGCACCACGCGCGCGTCCGGCTCGAGCGCCAGGTGCGGCCCAGGAAGGCCAGGACCTTGCTCGAATGCGCCAGCGCCGAAAACCAGCCGCCGATGGCAAGCAGCACCCGCCACAGAAGGCTCGATGTCAGCAGCTCAGCCATCGGTGACCTCCAGCGCACAGATCAGGCCTGTCAGCTCAAACTCGCTCGTCTTGAGGATGTATTCATAGCCCACGCGCACCTCCTGCGGCCCGACCTTGTAGACGTTGCCGGTGAAGGAGGCGTCGGCCTCGACGGTGATGAACAGCGTCTGGTGGCCATTGTCGGCGTTATAGGTCTCGCTGCGGACGTCTGTGATGGACGCGGCGATGACCTTGGAGTCGTTGACCAGCGATTTGCCGATCTGTGTTTCTGCATATGCGGCGATATCAGCGGGAACGTCTTCGATCTCTACGGTATATACGGCCTTCTTCGCAGAGCCGGTCACGGCAGCCGCGGCCTTTCTGCCGCCCAGCTTCCAGACCACCGCCGCGATCACAGCGACGATCAGGATCACGACCAGCAGGTCGATCAGGTTGATCTTGCCGAACAGACGGCCTTTTTCATCAATGAGTTTCATGCGGTACCTCCCAAAGAGTTTGCTTGATTTGCTTTCTTTCATAGGTTATAATCAAAGTGCCGGATACCGGCACGATATTCTATTTTACTGTATCTTACCGCAAGAAACAAGTGGTAATTCAAAAATGAGGGTTCCAATATGAAAGTGATAACACTGATCTCGGGCGGCGACATCGGCGGCGCGAAGACGCATGTGCTGTCGCTGCTGCACGGTCTTGGAAAGACGGAGCAGGTGCGGCTCGTCTGCTTCCGCGAGGGTGAATTTGCTGAGGACGCCCGGAAGCTCGGTATCGACACCTGCGTCATGGAGGTTTCCGTCGGCGCGGCTATCGGGCGGCTCACGCAGATGATCCGTGAGGAGGGCTTTCAGATCATCCACTGCCACGGCGCGCGCGCAAATCTGACCGGCGCCATCCTGCGCCGCAAGGTCCGCGTGCCGATCGTCACGACGGTCCATTCCGATTACCGGCTGGACTATCTCGGCAGGCCTCTGCACCGCCTGACCTACGGCACGATCAATACCGTCGCGCTGCGCATGTTTGACTATCACATCGGCGTTTCCGACGCGATGGCCCAGCTGCTCATCTCCCGCGGCTTCGACCCGCAGACGATGTTCGCCATCTACAACGGCATCGATTTTACCCCGGTCACGCCGAAGCTCGGGCGCGAAGAATATCTGCGCTCGGTTGGCCTGGAGGTGCAGGACGATACCGTCGTCTTCGGCATCGCGGCCCGGCTCGACCCGGTCAAGGATATGCCGACGCTCATCCGCGGCTTTTCCATTGCCGTCAAAAAACACCCGAATATCCGCCTGTTGATCGCGGGCGAGGGCGAGCAGCGCCAGATGCTCGAGACGCTTGCCGCGCAGACGTGCCCGGCGGGCACGGTCGTGTTCGCGGGCTGGGTCATGGATATGGACAGCTTCTACCACGCGCTCGACGTCAACACGCTCACGTCCATCTCCGAGACCTTCCCCTACGCCATCACCGAAGGCGCGCGCATGCGCTGCGCGACCATCGCGTCGAATGTCGGCGGCATCCCGTATATCATCGAGCACGGCGTGACGGGTCTGCTCTTTGAGGCGCAGAACGCGGAGGCGCTCGGCGCGTGCATGACGCGGCTGGCCGAATCGCGCGCCATGCGCGAGCAGCTGGGCGAGAATCTCTACGAAAAGGCCTCGCACGAATTCTCCATCGACGCGACCGTCGGCAAGCAGATCGAGATCTACGAGACCATCCTGCGCCGCACCGCGCAGCCGAAGAAGAAAAAATCCGGTGTGCTCATCTGCGGCGCCTACGGCAAGGGCAACGCCGGCGACGACGCGATCCTGAAGGCCATTCTCGCGCAGCTCAAGGCCATCGACCGGGATATGCCCATCTATGTCATGTCGCACGACCCGGCGCAGACGCGGCTGTGCTATCACGTCGGCTCGGTGCATGTGTTCGACCCGTTCGCGTTCTGGCCGCTCATGCGGAAGGCGAAGCTGTTCGTTTCCGGCGGCGGTAGTCTCATCCAGAATGAGACGAGCACGCGCTCGCTCAATTATTATCTCACCACCATCCGCATGGCTCACGCCGCGGGCTGCCGCGTCATGATGTACGGCTGCGGTATCGGCCCGGTGAGCGGCGAGGCGAATCGCCGCCATACCGCCCGCATCCTCAACCGCTGCGTCGACCGCATCACGCTGCGGGAGGATCTTTCCCGCCGGGAGCTTGCGGACATGGGCGTGACGGAGCCGAAGATCACCGTCACGGCCGACCCGGCCCTGCTGCTGCAGCCGGCCACCGGCGGCGCGGTGGACAGCTATTTCCTGAGCAATGACCTGGACCCGGACGGCAAGTATGCCATGTTCGTCCTGCGGCCGTGGAAAAATCTCTCGCAGCACCTGCAGGCGATCGTGGATACAGCTGATTATGTAAACAAGACCTATGGTCTGACGCCCGTCTTCGTCGCGCTGGAGCCGACGCGGGATCTGGAGATCAACCGCACCGCTGCCAGCATGCTGTCCTGCCGGACCGTCGTACTGCCCGCGCCGCGGGATGAGCAGCTGACCATCGGCATGATGCAGAAGATGCGGGTGATCGTGTCCATGCGTCTGCACGCGCTGATCTTTGCGTCGTCCGTCGGTGCGCCGCTGGCCGCCATCTCGTATGACCCGAAGGTCACAGGCTTCATGGCCTATCTCGGTCAGGAGCACTGCATGGAGCTCGCGGACGTGACAAAGCCTGCGCTGTGCCGGCTGGTGGAGGACACCATGCAGGCCGCGCAGCCCTATTCGACGGACCGGCTGAAAACCCTCGCGGCGGAAAATGAGACGGCCGCGCGGGAGCTTCTGGAGGAACCGAAATGAGAAAGATCGTTTGTCTGGCCACATCGCCGTGGTATCCCATCCCGACGCGCAAGCAGCAGGTGATGAGCCGCATTCCGGACGCCGAGATCCTGTATTTTGACCCGTCGGTCACGTATCTGGCCCCGCTGAAGGACAAAGCGGCAAGGCCCGGCCTCAGCAATTATAAAAACGAGGGCGTGCACCCGCAGGAGAATATCACCGTCTACAGTCTGCCGCCCGTTTTGCCGTTCTTTTATAAATTCCGCTGGATCAACAAGCTCAACCAGCGCCGTATGGCGCGGTTCGTGCGCCGGAAGATGCAGGCGCACGGATTTACCGACGCCGTGCTCTGGGTCTACTCCCCGGTGACGGCGGATCTCGTGGATCTGGTGCCGCACAAGGGACTCGTCTATGACTGCGTCGACCGGCATTCGGCCTACGACGGGCTGATGGATCCCGCGCTCGTCGACCGGATGGAGCTCGAGCTGGCAGGGAAGACCGACCGCACCTTTGCCACCGCCGACGCGCTGGCCGAGCGGCTGCGCGCCGCGCAGCCGAACACCGTCATGATCCCGAACGGCGCGAATTTTGAGCGTTTCGTACAGGCGGCGCAGCCGCAGCCTGTGCCAGAGGATCTGCGGGACATCCCGCACCCGATCTTCGGCTTCGTCGGCGCGCTGCAGAGCTGCATTGAATATGACGATCTGGAGGCAGCCGCGAAGGCCCGTCCGGACTGGAGCTTTGTGCTGATCGGCAAGGAGAAGCCGGGCGTCGACCTGACCGCGCTGCACGCGATGCCGAACGTTCATTTCCTCGGTCTCAAGCCGAACGAGCAGCTGCCGCAGTATCTGGCGCATTTTGATGCCTGCCTCAACCTGTTTGCCAAGAGCGACCTCAGCAAGGACGTCAGCCCGCTGAAATTCTATGAATATCTGGCGACGGGCCGCCCCATCGTCTCGACCAGGCAGCCGGACCAGATCCTGCAGTACGCGCCGCTCATCGAGATCGCCGACAGCCCGGAGGAATTTATCGCGGCCTGTGAAGCGTCGCTGACAGACACGGCGCCGGAGCGGACGAGGGCCCGCATCGAGGCCGGCCGCGCCTGCTCGTGGGACAGCCGCGTGGCGCAGATGTGTGAGATCTTACAGGAGCAGGGGATCTTATGAAAAAGCTGCTCATCACGGGCTTTGACCCCTTCGGCGGAGAGTCGGTCAATCCGGCCTATGAGGCCGTGCGCCTGCTGCCGGAAGTGGTCGCTGGGATAAAGTTATGTAAACTGGAAGTGCCGACCGAATTTGTCCGCAGCGGTGCGGTCCTGCGGGCCGCGCTGGCGGCGGAGCGGCCGGACGCGGTGCTCTGCGCCGGGCAGGCGGGCGGCCGGGCAGCCATCACGCCGGAACGGGTCGCCATCAACCTGATGGACGCCCGCATCCCGGACAACACGGGCTTCCGGCCCGTCGACCAGCCCATCGTCCCGGGCGGGCCAGCCGCCTATTTTGCGACGCTCCCGGTCCGCCGCATGGCGGAGAATATCCAAAAAGCCGGACTTCCGGCCCAGATCTCCAACACAGCCGGGACCTACGTCTGCAACAGCCTGCTCTATACGCTGCTGCATACGGCCGCGATGGAATACCCGGCGCTACTCGGCGGCTTCATCCACGTGCCGTACGCACTCGAGCAGCTGCCGGGAAAGCCGGAGGGCACGCCCGGCCTTGCCCTGCAGCAGATCACCCAGGGGCTATCCTGCGCGATCGAAGCCATCGCAGAAGCATGGAGCTGACCTCAAAAAGCGCCTTTTCCCGCAGAAAAGGCGCTTTTTGAGACTCGAACGCGGCCCGTGCCCGGAAACGATTGCTTTTTTTCGGAAAACGTGCTATCATACGCTGATAATAACTACGGAGAACCGCGTATGAAGAAAACAAAACTGATCCGCGGCGCGATCATGGCCGTTTTTGTGCTGCTCGCGCTGCTGCTTGTCTATACCGTTGTAAAGCAGACGATGCCGGATATCATTCCGCTCCTGCAGTCCGGCGATGAAGAGGCACTGGAGGCATATCTGGAGCGTGATATGTCGTTCACGGGCATCTTGTGCATGGCCCTGCTGCAGATGGTGCAGGTCTGGTCGATCGTCATTTCCGGCGTGATCGTGAATGTCGCGGCGGGCGTGGTGTACGGGGTGTGGCGGGCGTTCGCCATCTGCCTGATCTCCTCGTCGCTGGCGCACGGCATCAGCTTTACGGTCTGCCAGCATCTGGGCAAGTATCTCGATAAGATCCTGCCGGAAACGGGCTCGTACAAGCTGGATCTGATCGCCAAATCGGAGCACCCGGCCTACACCGTCGTGACGCTCTGCTTTCTGCCCATCCTCCCGAACGGCATCATTTCCATCGCCGCCAGCCGCTCGCGGCTGAAGCCGTGGGAATTTACGCTCGCCATGTTCTGCGGCAGCGCGTTCAGCGTATTTGTCTACTGCTGGCTTGGCAGCAGCCTCGTGCAGGGCGACTGGATCGCCTCGGCGGTGCTGGTCGTATTCATGCTGGCCGTGGCTTTTTTGATGTGGCGATATCAGAAGCAGATCCTGCACTTCACGGATCGGCTCATGGAAAAGAGGAAGAAACACCATGGAAAACAACACACTGACATTTCGGAAAGCTGAAGCGCGCGATCTTGACGCCGCGGAAGCGATCTATGATAAGATCCACGCCCGGGAGGATGCCGGGCTGACGACGATCGGCTGGGTCACCGGGATCTATCCGATCCGGCAGGATGCGCAGTACGCGCTGGACCGGGGCGACCTGTATGTCTGCGAGATTGACGGCTGCGTGGCAGCCTCCGGCATCATCAACCAGCGTCAGGTCGACGTCTATGCGGACGGGAACTGGCTGTATCCGGCCGAAGACCGCGAGGTCATGGTCCTGCACACGCTGACCGTGGATCCGAACCTGTCCGGTCGCGGCATCGGCCGGGCCTTTGCGCAGTTTTATGAGGACTGCGCGCGGCAGGCGGGCTGCACCGTCCTGCGTATCGATACGAACGAGAGAAATATCGCGGCGCGGCATCTGTACGCGAGCCTCGGCTACCGCGAGGCAGACGTTGTGCCCTGCGATTTCAACCGCATCCCCAAAATTCATCTGGTACTGCTGGAAAAGAAGCTCTGAGAGGCGCGAAGCGCGGGAGGAGAAGCAATGGCAAGACCTGTATGGACGGCGCAATGCACTGCAGGCAGACTGGTCCGTGAGCTGCTGCCGGTCCGGCGGCGGGAGAGCCACAAGGGCGACTACGGTCGGGTCCTGCTGCTGTGCGGCTCGGAAGGACTGACGGGCGCGGCCCGGCTCGCGGCAAAGGGCGCGCTCCGCACGGGAAGCGGTCTGGTATATCTCGGCGTGCCGGAAAAGATCTATCCGATCATAGCGGCGGGAGCCGGGAGCGAGATCGTCTTTCCGCTGCCCTGTGACGAGGAAGGACGGCTCTGCATGGCGTCGCTGCCCGCGATCACCGCGCGTCTGGAAAATATGGACGCAGTGCTGCTCGGTCCGGGCCTCGGCCGCTCGGAGGAGTTGACGCGGCTCGTGCAGGCGGTCTTGCTGCGCTGCCGCGCGCCGCTGGTTCTGGACGCGGATGGCATAAACGCCGTCGCGGGACATATAGATGTTCTGCGCGGATGTGCCTGTCCGGTCGTGCTGACCCCGCATGACGGGGAATTTCTGCGGCTGGGCGGCGACCCGAAGGCGGATGACCGGACCCGGGAGGCGATGCACCTTGCATCGCGCAGCCACGCCGTCGTGCTGCTCAAGGGCAGCCGGACGGTGATCACGGACGGTCTGAATGCTTATGTCAACCACACCGGCAACCCCGGCCTTGCCACAGGCGGCAGCGGAGACGTGCTGGCGGGCATGATCGTTTCACTGCTCGGCCAGCATATCATGCCGCTGGAGGCGGCGGCCGCCGCGGCATGGCTGCACGGCGCTGCGGCGGATCTCGCGGCCCGGGAGCTGGGGGAATACGGCATGGTGCCGGAGGATCTGCTTTTGCGCATTCCGCGACTTTTACCGTAAGGGTGATTTTGTTGCGAAAAAAATTTGCGCTGCTCCTGACCTTGATCTCGATTTTTCTGACCGGCTGCGCGGCGAAAAGCCCCGCGCAGCAGCCGCTGACCTTCCGCACAGCTCTTCTGGGGGCAGGCGGCTGCAGCTTTACCGCGGCCGTGACCGCCGATTACGGCGAAACGACCGCCGACTTTACGCTGGAGGCCAGCTTTGCGCCCGATACCGGCGCTTCGCTCACCGTCACCGCGCCGGAGACCATCGCGGGCATCACCGCCCACGTCAAAGACAGCGCCGCGGACGTCAGCTTTGACGATACGCAGCTCGGCCTCGGCAGTCTGGCAAACGGGCGGCTCGCGCCGCTGGCCGCGCCGTATGTGCTCGGGCAGAGCTGGGCCGGGGCCTATATCGACTCGACGGGGACGGAAGACGGCCTCCTGCGCGCGACCTATCGCCTCGGCTACGACAAGCAGGAGCTGGTGGTCGATACCTGGTTCACGGAAGAGCCGTTCACGCCGCAGTATGCGGAGATCAGCGCCGACGGGCGGATGGTCCTGTCGATCCGGCTCTCAAATTTTGCAATGCAATAGAGAAGGAAACCTGCATGAAGACACTCAAACGAACCTGGGCGGATATTTCGCTCGATCATCTGGAATACAACTACCGCTCCATCCGCGCTCATCTGCCGCAGGGCACCAAATTCCTCGGCGTGATGAAGGCGGACGCCTACGGCCACGGCGCGGTGCCGGTCAGCCGGGCGCTGGCGGATCTCGGCGCGGAATATCTGGCCGTTTCCAATCTGGAAGAGGCGGTGCAGATCCGCCGCGGCGAGGTCCGGCTGCCGATCCTGATCCTGGGCTACACCCCTGCGGAGTACGCGGCCAATATGATCTTCCTCGACATCACGCAGGAGGTCCACTCGCTCGAATACGCCAGAGAGCTCAACGAGGCGCTGGCCGGGACCAATTACATCCTGAACGTGCACCTGAAGCTCGACACTGGCATGACCCGCATCGGCTTTTTCGCCTACGACGATGAGCGGACGCTGGATGAGCTGCGGCAGGTCGCGCAGCTGCCGCACCTGCACATTGAGGGTGTGTTCATGCACTTCTGCGTCGCCGACAGCCGCGCGGAGGCGGACGTCTCGTTCACAAAGCTGCAGTACAAACGCTTCATGGACATGCTTTCGGCCATGGCGGGCGTCGGCATCCGGCCGGAGATCCGCCACTGCTGCAACTCCGGCGCGACGATCCTGTATCCGGAGTTCGCGCTCGATATGGTGCGGCCGGGCATCATCACCTACGGCAACGCCCCGTCTGACGAGCTCGAGGGCGCGCTCAGCCTGCGGCCGATGATGTCGCTGCATTCCATGATCGCGCAGGTCCGCACCGTCCCGGCCGGGACGGATATCAGCTACGGCCGGCTCTATCGGACGAAGGAGGAGACGCGTGTGGCGGTGCTGCCCATCGGCTACGCCGACGGCCTGAGCCGCCTGCTCACCGGCAAGGCGAGCTTTTATCTGCAGGGGAAGCAGGTGCCGGTCATCGGGCGGATCTGCATGGATATGTGCATGATCGACGTTTCGGATGTGCCGGAGGCAAAGCCCGGCGACGTGGTCACGATCTTCGGCTACGATGATGACGGGACGCTCCTGCCGTGTGAGCGCCTTGCCCGCGCGCAGGGGACGATCAACTATGAGCTTTTGTGCCAGATCAGCAAGCGCATTCCCCGCATCTGCCACCGCGGCGCGGAGACCTCGCAGATCCTTCAGTACATTGTTTGAGAAAACCCGCCATTTTTCGCCCCTTCCTGCATAGAATGGCATGGGAGCATCCGAACAGAAAAGAAAGCGAAGGGTTCTTTGTTTATTTTTGACCTCTGCGTGGGAGAATAGAAGCAGCGGCGCGAAACGCGCACGTACTTTTTCCGCGGAGTGTGAAGCAAATGGATACGAACGTGAAACGAGGCGACATTTTCTATGCCGACCTAAGCCCGGTCGTGGGCAGCGAGCAGGGCGGGTGCCGTCCAGTGCTGATCGTGCAGAACGACACCGGCAACAAGCATTCGCCGACCGTCATTGCGGCCGCCATCACGAGCCAGACCGGCAAGGCGCGGCTGCCGACGCACATCGCATTGACCGGCCACGACGTAGGCCTCAGTAAGGACTCCGTCATTCTGCTCGAGCAGATCCGCACCATTGACAAGCGCCGCCTGCGTGAGCATACCGGCCACGCGGACCGGAGCGTCATGGATCAGGTCGACTCGGCGCTGGCCGTCAGCTTCGGGCTGCAGGGCAGCTGAGCGAAAAAAGCCTGTGATACGAAAAACACCTCCTGCATACGGTATGCAGGAGGTGTTTTTTATGCATGAGTATCCGATCGAGGGCGTGCAGGACGGGACCCTGCGGGCTGAAAAGGACGGCCTGTACTGGAAGATCGACGCTTCCTGCACCCGGGACTGGGACCACCCGATCCGCCTGCTTGCCGAGACGGACGGCATCCGCGTGAACCTCGGCGTGCCGCAGCCGGAAGGGGAGAAGCTGCGGCTGCAGTGCCGGCTCTCCGCCCGCAGCTGCCCGCTGTCAGAAAGCACCCGCGTCCGCACCGATCAGCAGCCGGAGCAGACGCTGCTGCCCTTTGAGCCGGAAAAGCCGTTTGACCACATCTCGGACTTTTCCGTCCTGCAGGTCGTGGAGCAGGACGGCAAGCCGTACTGGACCCAGCCGCAGCAGCCGGATGCGTCCGGAGACGACGGCTGACGGTCCGGCAAACGCAGACCAGCCTGCCGCAGCTTGGCGGCAGGCTGGTTTTTCTCAGCGCATTTTTTCCTTCAGATGGGACAGGCGGTCGAGCGCCTCGTACAGCGTTTCGTCCTTCTTGGCGAAGTGGACGCGGACGATGTTGTTGACGTTCTCGTTGAAGAACGACGTGCCGGGCACGCAGGCGACGCCGACCTTCTCGGCCATTTCCAGGCAGAAGTCCACGTCGGATTCGCCCTTACGCAGGTACGGGCCGATGTCGGCCAGCACGAAGTATGCACCCTGCGGATCGGTAAAGGGGATGCCGATCTGCTTCAGACCGTCGGTGAACAGCTTCTTCATGTGGGCGTAGTGATCGCCGAATTCCTTGTAGTAGCTGTCCGGCATGTCGAGGCCGACCACGGCGGCCTCCATCAACGGCGACGGCGCGCCGACGGTATTGAAGTCGTGGTACTGCTTGATGCGGTCCATGATGGGCTTCGGCGCGATGGCGTAGCCGAGACGCCAGCCGGTGATGGAGTAGGTCTTGGAAAGGCTCGAGCAGCTGACCGTGCGCTCCCACATGCCGGGCAGGCTGTTCATGTAGATGTGCTTGTGCCCCTCGTAGACGATGTGCTCATACACCTCGTCCATGATGGCGAACGCGTCATACTTGATGCACAGCTCCGAGATGAGCTTCAGCTCGTCATAGGTGAACACCTTGCCGGAGGGGTTCGACGGGTTGCAGATGAGGATGGCCTTTGCACCCTGCTTGAACGCGTCTTCCAGCACGTTTGCATCGAAGTTGAACGCCGGCGGGACCAGCGGGACGAAGATCGGCTCACAGTCGGCCATGATGGCCTGCGCGCGGTAGTTCTCAAAATACGGGGAGAACATGATGATCTTGTCGCCGGGGTTCGTCAGGGCGAAGATCGTATCGACCATGGCCTCGGTCGAGCCGATGGTCACGACCATATCCGTCTCCGGATCGAGCGTGCGGCCCATGAAGCGGCCGGCCTTGCGGGCAAGCGCCTGCCGGAAATTCGGTGCGCCCATGGTGATGGGGTACTGGTGCGGGCCGAGTGCGCTGACCTCCGCCAGACGGTCCGTCAGAGCCTTGGGAGGGTCAAAGTCTGGGAAGCCCTGCGCCAGGTTGATCGCGCCGCACGAAAGTGCCACGCGCGTCATGCGCCGGATGACGGAATCGGTGAATAACTTGTTTTTTCTGCTCATTTCCTGCATGGTGTTTGCCTGCCTTTCCTGGTTACTCTGCGGAGATGATGCCGAGCGTTTCCGCACCGGCGGGGTGGATGCCGTTGGCAGCCAGCAGCGAGGAGACCGCTGCCGGATCTGCGACCCGGAGGATCATACAGGCCATGCCGTTCGGCTGGCCGAAGATCGAATACATGTAATGGACGTCGATGCTGTTTTCGGCCAGAAGCTGCAGCAGCGTGCTCAGCCCGCCGGGTGCATCCGGTACGCCGACGGCGACGACGTCGCTCGTGGAGAAGATGAAGCCGTTTTCCCGCAGGACCCGGCAGGCCTCCGGCTCATGGCTGGCGATCAGGCGCAGGACGCCGTAGTCGCTCGTCTCTGCGATGTTGATCGCCCGCAGGTCCACGCCGTTTTTGGCGAGCAGGGCGGTGATCTCCGCCAGCTGACCGGCACGGTTCTCCAGAAATACGGAAATCTGATGAATTGCCATACGATCGTCCTCCTTAGATCTTGCGTTTGTCGATCACGCGGATGGCCTTGCCCTCGCTGCGGGCAATGGACTTCGGGGAGACGAGATGCACCTGCGCGTAGATGCCAAGCATCGCCTTGAGTGCGGCGACCAGATCCTTTTCGCGCTTCGTGATCTCGGCCAGAGAGTCGGAGAAGTGGTCGGGCGTCATCTCGACGAGCACGTCGAGCGTGTCGGAATTGTTCATGCGGTCGACCACGATCTGATAGTTGGAGGTGTAGCCCTGCTCGAGCAGGACCGTCTCGATCTGTGACGGGAAGACGTTGACGCCCTTGACGATCAGCATATCGTCGCTGCGGCCCATGGGCTTGCACATCTTGATATGCGTCCGTCCGCAGGGGCAGGCCTCGCGGCGCAGGATGCAGATATCGCGCGTGCGGTAGCGCAGCAGCGGGAACGCCTGCTTGGTGATCGAAGTGAAGACCAGCTCGCCCTGCGTGCCCTCCGGCAAAACCTCGCCGGTGTCGGGGTCGATGATCTCGGCGATGAAATGGTCCTCGTTGATGTGCATGCCGGTCTGTGCGCTGCACTCATAGGCGACGCCCGGGCCGGACAACTCGGTCAGACCGTAGATATCATAGGCCTTGATGCCGAGGCTCTTCTGGATATCCTGCCGCATCTGCTCGCTCCAGGCCTCCGCGCCGAAGATACCGGCCTTCAGATGGATCTTGTCCTGCAGCCCGCGCTCGTGGATGGATTCCGCCAGATACGCCGCGTAGGACGGCGTGCAGCAGAGGATCGTCGAGCCGAGATCCTCCATGAACTGCAGCTGCCGGTCGGTATTGCCGGAGGACATGGGGAGCGTCAGGCAGCCGAGCTTCTGGCTGCCGCCGTTGAGGCCGAAGCCGCCGGTAAACAGGCCATAGCCGTAGGCGACCTGGCAGACATCCTCAGGCCCTGCGCCTGCAGCCGCCAGCGCTCTTGCGCAGCAGTCGTCCCAGAGGTCGATATCCTCCTTGGTGTAGAAGGCGACGACGCGCTTGCCGGTCGTGCCGGAGGTGGAGTGGATGCGGATGCAGTTTTCCAGCGGCTCTGCCAGTAGACCGAAGGGGTATGCGTCCCGCAGATCTGCCTTGCTCAGAAACGGGAGCTTGTACAGATCGTCGCGGCCGCGGATATCCTCCGGCGTGACGCCCTTTTCCTCCATCTTCGCGCGGTAGTAGGGAACCTTGTCCCAGACGTGCCGGACCTGCCGGACCAGACGCTCATCCTGCCAGGCCTTGATCTGCTCCTGGCTCGCACATTCGATCTCTTTCTGATAATACCGTTCCATGGGTTCTCCTTGTGATCAGGCTTCCGCGCCGAGGGCGAAGGCCTTTTGGTTGAGTTCGAGGAATTTTGCCGGGACACTCTTACAGATCGCGTCCTGCCACTGCTCGTCCGTAAAATGGAAGTATTTGCTGAGCCTGCCGAGCAGGACCAGGTTGACAGCCTTGGCGGAGCCTGCCTGCAGCGCGAGACCCAGCGCGTCCATGGCGTCGAGCCGGATAGGGAGCGCCGCGAGCTTCTGCTCGAGCGACTTTGGATATTCCGCCGCGCCGGTGATGACGGGCATGGGGTTGATCCGCTGCGTGTTGGTCAGCAGGATCCCGCCCTCCCTGAGGTATTCCACCCACCGGGCGGCCTCCAGCAGCTCGAAGGAGATGATGATATCGGCCTCGCCCTTGTCGATGATGGGGGAATAGACCTTCTCGCCGTAACGCACATAGGTCACGACGCTGCCGCCGCGCTGGCTCATGCCGTGGACCTCGCTGACCTTGACGTCGTAGCCGTTTTCGAGCAGGATCCGGCCCAGCAGCTTGCTGGCGAGCAGCGTGCCCTGGCCGCCGACGCCGACGATCATGATATTTCTGGATTCCATGTCGATACCTCCTTCTCTTATTCGCCCAGTGCGCCCTTGCGGCACAGCTGACGGCACAGGCCGCAGCCTGTGCAGAGAGTGTTGTCGATCTGCACCTTGCCGCCCATCACGCTGATGGCGGGACAGCCGAGCTTCATGCAGGCCTTGCAGCCCACGCACTTGTCAGGTCTGGCCTCGATGGGGCCGGGGTGCTTCACATATTTGAGCAGCGCGCACGGGCGGCGGGAGATGATGACCGACGGCTCGTTCGCCGCAAGCTCCTCCTTGATCGCCTTGTCGCAGGCGGCAAGATCATAGGGGTCGACGACCTGCACGCGGCGGATGCCGACCGCGTGACACAGCGCCTCCAGATCGATCTTCGTGCAGGGATCGCCCTTGAGGTTGAAGCCCGTGGTCGGGTTCTGCTGATGGCCGGTCATGCCGGTGATGGAGTTATCAAGGATGATGACGGTCGAGGTCGACTCGTTGTAGGCAATGTTGATGAGGCCCGTGACGCCGGAATGCATGAACGTCGAATCACCGATGACGGCAACGGTATGATCGGCATTTTCCTCGCCGGAGGCCTTGTTGAAGCCGTGCAGGCCGGAGACGGACGCGCCCATGCAGATGGTCGAGTCGATCGCGGCGAGCGGCGCTGCCGCGCCGAGCGTATAGCAGCCGATATCGCCGAGGACGGTCAGCTTGTTCTTCTTGAGCGTATAGAAAAGCCCTCTGTGCGGGCAGCCCGCGCACATGACCGGCGGCCGGGCCGGGACGGTCTCGTCCAACTTATGGCCGGTATGGACGGCCATGCCGAGTTTTTCGGCAATGTAGTTCTGGCTGAATTCGCCGATGCAGCCGAACAGCTCCTTGCCGGTGACGTTCGTGACGCCGATGGAACGGCAGTGTGCCTCGATGATGCCGTCCAGCTCCTCCACGACGATGACCTTCTCCACGCTCTTTGCGAATGCGCGGATCTTTTCGACCGGCAGGGGATGGATCATACCGAGCTTCAGCACGGGGTACTGATCGCCGCATACCTCCTTGACATACTGATAGCTGGTCGAAGACGAGATCAGGCCGATGGCGTGATCGGCGCCGTCCTCCACGCGGTTCACATCCGCGGTCTCCGCCCAGGCCTGCAGCGCGAGCGTCCGCTGCTCGACGATAGGGTGCCGCGCCTTGGCGCAGGCGGGCATCATGACGAACTTGGCGATATCCTTTTCATAGGGGATGGGTGCGCGTTCCTGCCGTTCGGAAGTCTCGACAACGCTCTGCGCGTGCGCGACGCGCGTGCACATCTTGAGCAGGACAGGCGTATCGAATTTCTCGGAGAGCTCATATCCAAGCTTTGCGAAGGCCAGTGACTCCGCGGCGTCGGACGGCTCGAGCATCGGCAGCTTTGCGGCGATGGCGTAGTGGCGGGAATCCTGCTCGTTCTGAGACGAGTGCATGCCCGCGTCGTCTGCCACGCCGATGACCATGCCGCCGCGCACGCCGGTGTAGGACAGCGTGAACAGGGAATCGGCCGCGACGTTCAGGCCGACATGCTTCATGCCGCAGAAGCTGCGGCGGCCGGACAGGCTCGCGCCGAAGGCCGCTTCCATGGCGACCTTCTCGTTGGGCGCCCATTCGGCGTAGATCTCGGGGTATTTTGCCGCGCACTCGGTGATCTCTGTGCTGGGCGTGCCGGGATAGCTGGAGACGAAGCTGCATCCGGCCTCGAACAGACCGCGGGCAGCGGCTTCGTTGCCGAGCATCAGGGTTTTCATAGGGGATCCCTCCTGTTCGCGGCAAAGCCGCGTAAAATTTCTTTTTATTGTATTCTCTTTGACCCGATTCGTCAAGGGAAGCTCTGATTCAATCAGCGGTTGTGGATGGCGAGAGATTTTCCGTCA
>DHKK01000072.1:0-23096 GCA_002404795.1 Clostridiales bacterium UBA4696 | reverse complement strand
AGGATTGGCGGAAAAGATCCGTCATCCGCGGCCGGGGATTGATTCAGAGGTTCCCAAGATTCAGGCGCGGGTCTGTTCTTCGACCAGCCGTCCGCCGCAGTAGATCTGCCGCAGGACCGGCTTCTCGATCTTTCCGGTCGGGTTGCGCGGGACCCTGGCGAAGATCACGCGGCGCGGGCGCTTGTAGCGCGGCAGCTCGCGGCAGAAGTCCTGAATCTCCGCCTCCGTGCAGCTGACGCCGTCCTTGAGCTCGATGATGGCCGCCGCGATCTCGCCGAGCCGCTGGTCGGGCAGGCCGATGACGGCCACGTCCTTGATCTTGCTGCAGCGGCGCAGGAAATCCTCGATCTGCACGGGGTAGAGGTTTTCGCCGCCGGAGATGATGACGTCCTTTTTCCGATCGACCAGATAGATGAACCCGTCTTCATCCTCGCGGGCCATATCGCCCGTCCAGAGCCAGTCGCCGTGCAGGATCTCCGCGGTGGCCTCCGGGTTTTTATAATAGCATTTCATGACGCCGGGACCCTTGACGGCCAGCTCGCCGATCTCGCCCGGGGCGACGTCCTGTCCCTGCTCGTCGATGATGCGCGTCTGCCAGAGATACCCGGCCTTGCCGATGGCGCCGATCTTTTCGATGTTGTCCACGCCCAGATGGACGCAGCCGGGGCCGATGGACTCGGACAGGCCGTAGTTCGTGTCGTATTTGTGGTGCGGGAAATATTTGAGCCAGCGCTTGATGAGGCTCGGCGGTACAGGCTGCGCGCCGATGTGCATGAGCCGCCACTGGTCGAGCAGGTAGTGGTCGAGATTGACGCGGCCGGACTCGATCGCGTCGAGAATATCCTGCGCCCAGGGCACGAGCAGCCAGACGATCGTGCATTTTTCCTCCGTGATGGTCCGCAGTATCCACTCCGGCTTCACGCCCCGCAGCAAAACAGCCTTGCTGCCCGAGATCAGACTGCCGAACCAGTGCATCTTCGCACCCGTGTGGTAGAGCGGCGGGATGCAGAGGAAGACGTCGTCTTTGGTCTGGCCGTGGTGATGCTGCTCGGTCATGCAGGAACAGACGAGCGCCTTGTGCCGGTGCAGGATCGCCTTCGGGAAGCCGGTCGTGCCGGAGGAGAAGTAGATAGCGGCGTCATCGTCCTCGCTGAGGGCGATGGGTGGGACGCTGGAGGAACAGAAACCCATGAGCCTGCGGCAGTCCTCCGCGTAGCCCGGCACGTTCCGGCCGACAAACAGGCGGATCTTCACGCGGGTCAGGCTCTTTTGAATGGGGTCGAGACGGCTGACGAACTCCGGCCCGAAGACCAGGACCCCAACGTCGGCCAGATCCAGACAGTAGGAGATCTCGTCCGAGGCGTAGCGGAAGTTGAGCGGCACCGCGATGCACCCGGCCTTGAGGATGCCGAAATAAATGGGCAGCCACTCCAGACAGTTCATCAGCAGAATGCCGACCTTTGTGCCGCGTTCCACGCCGCGGCTGAGCAGGAAGTTTGCGAATCGGTTGGCCCGGCGGTCAAAATCGCGCCAGGAGAGCTCCCGCCGGTACGGCGCGTCGGGCTGCGCCTCGGCGATGAGGCTCGCTTCGCGCCAGGTGACGGCGCTGTCGCGCTCCTCCGAGGGGTTGACCTCGACGAGCGCGGTGTCGGAACCGTAGAGTCTTGCGTTCCGCTCGAGAAAATCCGTAATGACCATTTTGTGCTCCTTTTTGCAGCGGAATAAGAAAAACGCCCGCTGCACATCTCAAAGTGCAGAGGACGAGAAGTTCCCGTGGTACCACCTCTATTTACCGCTTGCGCGGCCTCACCGGGCACTGACATGCCCACTGCGCGATATCGGGCGCACCCGTCTCCGCCTACTTGCGCCCGGCGCGTTCGGGAAGCTGCTCGGAAAGGTATTCCGCCCGGACGTCTGTACTGCCTTGCACCGGCCGGCAGCTCTCTGCACAGGAGCATCGGGACGTACTTGATTTCGTCATAGCATTCAACAAACAGAACTTTAGCACATTTTGTCGGTAAAGTCAAGCGGCCGTGCACATTTTTGAGAGATGTTCCAAATGTAAGAAGGTGCCGCCCTGGAGGGTGGATTTCACTTGCATTGCAGGGCGGCAGAAGGTATAATAGAAATAAAATAGAGAAGTGTTCTTTTTGTATGGATCCGGCGGACTTCGTCCTGCCGGACAGCGCCTACCAAAGAAGAAAGAGAGGACCCGGATGGAGCAGCTTGCATCTTTTCTGAAACGATTCCAAACAGGACCTGCTGCGGATGCGTACCGGTATCTCGGCTGCCACAGGCTGGAAGACGGGAGCGGCTATGTGTTCCGCGTCTGGGCGCCGCATGCCGCGGCCGTCCATGTCGTCGGTGATTTCAATTTCTGGAACGCAGAGGATCTTCCCATGCGGAAGCTGGACGGCGGTGTGTGGGAAGCCGTCTCCGCCTATGCAAAAGAGGGACAGGCCTATAAATACTGTGTGCAGGGCCGCTCCGGTCGGACGGTCTATAAGACCGACCCCTACGGCAACCGCTGCTGCGCGCTGCCGGAGACCTCCAGCATCATCGACCCGCCGGACGGCTTCTGCTGGCATGACGGAGCCTACCGTGCCCGCATGGCGAAGCAGTCGGCCATTCGCCGCCCGGTCAATATCTACGAGGTCCACGCCGGGTCCTGGAAGCGGCACGCCGACGGCAGCTATCTGAGCTATGAAGAACTGGCTGCAGAGCTCGTCCCCTACGTCAAGGACATGGGCTACACCCATATCGAGCTCCTGCCGATCATGGAATATCCCTATGACCCCTCCTGGGGCTATCAGGTCACCTGCTACTTTGCCCCCACGCACCGCTACGGGACGCCGAAGCAGCTCATGCAGTTCGTCGACGCTTGCCATCAGGCGGGCATCGGCGTGATCCTCGACTGGGTCCCGGCGCATTTCCCGAAGGACGAAAACGGCCTGTTTGAGTTCGACGGCGAATGCTGCTACGAGCTCTCCGACCCCATGATGAACGAACACCCCGACTGGACGACCCGGATCTACGACTACGGCAAGCCTGAGGTGCAGTCCTTCCTCATCTCCAACGCCTGCTATTGGATTTCCTATTTTCACGTCGACGGGATTCGAGTCGATGCAGTTGCTTCCATGCTGTACCTGGACTATAATCGGAAGCAATTCAAGCCAAACCGCTTCGGCGGCCGGGAAAATCTCGAGGCCATTGACTTCCTGCGCAAGCTCAACGCGGCGGCCTTCCAGGTCGATCCCGCGGTCATGATGATCGCGGAGGAATCCACGGCCTTCCCGCTGATCACCCGGCCCGATTATGACGGCGGTCTCGGCTTCCTCTTCAAGTGGAACATGGGCTGGATGAACGATATGCTCAAATATATGTCTCTCGATCCGCTGTGGCGCAAGGGTGACCATAACGCGCTGACGTTCTCTATGACCTACGCCTATTCCGAGAATTTCATCCTCCCGCTCAGCCACGACGAGGTCGTGCACGGCAAATGCTCGCTGATCGGCAAAATGCCGGGCAATTACGACGATAAATTCAACAATCTCCGCGCTTTTTTCGCCTACCAGATCGCGCATCCGGGCAAGAAGCTCAACTTCATGGGCAACGAATTCGCCCAGTTCATCGAGTGGAACTACACGCAGGGCCTCGACTGGCTGCTGCTGGACTACGAAAAGCACCGGAAGATGCAGCATTTCGTGCGCACGCTCAACCATTTCTATCTGGAAAACCGCTGCCTCTGGGAAAACGATTCCGACTGGGACGGCTTCCGCTGGCTCTCGTGCGACGACCGCGACAATTCCATCATCGCCTTCCGCCGCATCAGCCGAAAGGGCAAAGAGCTCATCGCCGTGTGCAATTTCTGCCCGGTCCTGCGGGAGGACTACAGCCTGCCGCTGCCGAAGGCCGGGTGGTACAAGCCCATCCTCAACACCGACGACGCTGCGTTCGGCGGCTTCGATTTCCAGCCCGCGCCGGTCCACGCCGTGCGCAGGGCGCAGGGCGAATACGCCTACAGCGGCACGTTCCGTGTCCCGCCGATGAGCGTCTGCTTCTATCAGCATGTGAGAAGCGATCCGAATAAGAAATAAATACAAATACAGAGGAACAAAGGAAAAATACAGGAGGAGATCCAGCTATGCAATTTCAGAAAAAACGTTGTGTCGCCATGCTCCTGGCAGGTGGTCAGGGCAGCCGTCTGATGGTCTTGACGGAGAACACGGCCAAACCTGCCGTTCCGTTCGGCGGCAAATACCGCATCATTGATTTCCCGCTTTCCAACTGCGTAAACTCCAAGATCGACACGGTCGGCATTCTGACCCAGTATCAGCCGCTGGAGCTCAACGAGTACATCGGCAACGGCCAGCCGTGGGGTCTCAACTCCTCGCACGGCGGCGTACAGGTCCTGCCGCCCTACGCCAAGAGCAAAAACTCCGAGTGGTACAAGGGCACGGCCAACGCCATCTATCAGAATATCCCGTTCATCGAGCGCTATAACCCGGACAACGTGCTGATCCTTTCCGGCGACCATATCTATAAAATGGACTATGCCGCCATGCTCCGCTTCCACGAGCAGCGCGATTCCGACTGCACCATCGCCGTCCGCGAGGTCCCGCTCAAGGAGGCCTCCCGCTTCGGCATCATGAATACCCGCGAAGACGGCTCCATCTATGAATTTGAGGAGAAGCCCAAAAAGCCCAAGAGCACCAACGCGTCGATGGGCATCTACGTCTTCAAGTGGAGCGTGCTGCGCGCCTTCCTGGAGGCCGACGAGGCCGACCGCACGAGCGAGAACGACTTCGGCAAGAACATCATCCCCGCCATCCTGAACGCGGGCCACAAGCTCTACGCCTACCGCTTTGAGGGCTATTGGAAGGACGTCGGCACGATCTCGAGCCTGTGGGAGGCCAATATGGACCTGCTCGGCAAGCATCCGGCCTTCGACATCTACGGGACTGTCGGCCATAAGATCTACGCCAGAAATCAGGCCATGCCGTCGAGCTTCATCTCCAGATCTGCGGAGATCCGCGAGAGCTTCGTCGCCGAAGGCTGCAGCATCGAAGGATCGATCAACCATTCCATCATCTCCACCGGCTGCTCCGTCGGCAAGGGCGCGGAGATCACCGGCAGCGTCATCATGCCGGACGTCGTGATCGAGAACGGCGCCGTCGTTCGCAGCGCGATCATCGCCGAGGGCTGCCACATCAAGGCCGGCGCCCGCGTCGGCGACTATGTGGAGGGCGAAGAGCGGAAGATCAGCGTCATCGGCAAGGATAAGATCATCGCAGAGGGCACCGTGATCGATGCCGGCGCGATCGTATAAGAGAGGAGGATACCGACATGGAAGCAATGGGCATTATTTTCTCCAATATCTATGACAACAACATGGGCGAGCTCACCCGCGAGCGGACTTCGGCCTCCATCCCGTTCGGCAGCCGCTACCGCCAGATCGACTTTGCCCTGTCCAACATGGCAAACTCCAAGATCAGCAATATCGGCATCGTCACAAAATACAACTACCAGTCGCTGATGGACCACCTCGGCACCTGCGAGGAGTGGGACCTGAAGCTCGGCGAGGGCGTGCGCTTCCTGCCGCCGTACGCGACCGGCCATACCGGGGCCTACCGCGGCAAGCTCGAGGCGCTGCAGACCGCCATGCCGGTCCTTGGCCGCTGCGACGCGGAGTATGTCGTGCTGTCGGACACCACGGTCCTGTGCGCCATCAATTTTGCTGCCGTGCTCGACGAGCATATCGCCTCCGGCTGTGACATCACCGTGATCGCCAAGGCCGGCTACGCCGACGGCAAACGGCGGCAGCCGCTGGCCGTGAAGCTCGGCGAGGACAGCAAGATCGTCGATCTGGCCGTGGACTACTGCGCGCCGTCCGATTACCTTGTCGGCATGAGCATGTTCATCATGCGCCGCGACAAGCTCATCCAGATCATCCGTGAGATGGTGCCGCACGGCAAGTACCACTTCGAGCGGGATTTCATCCTGCCGGAGTATAACGCGGGCAATCTGAAGGTCAATGTCTACCCGTTCCACAATGTAGCGCTGTTCAACCAGAGCGTGGATGAGTATTTCGTCAACAACATGAAGCTGCTCGACGCCGACGTGCGCCGCAGCCTCTTCCGCAGCGAGATCCCCATCTACACCAAGGTCCGCGACGCCGTCCCGACGCTTTTCGGTTACCATGGTCAGGCGGCCAACTGCCTCATCGCCGACGGCTGCCATCTGTTCGGCAAGGCGGAAAACTCTGTCATCTTCCGCGAGGTCGACATTGAAGAGGGCGCGGAGGTCCGCAACTCGATCGTCATGCAGGGCAGCAGGATCGGCGCGGGCGCGTCCATACGTTACTGCATTCTGGACAAAAATGTGACCATCCGCCCGGGCACCAAGCTGCTCGGCTCAAAAGACCATCCGCTGGTGGTCGACAAAGGAGATACCGTATGAAAATCGCAGTTGTTGCCTCTGAGGCCGCGCCGTTCGTCAAGACCGGCGGCCTCGGCGACGTGATGCAGGCGCTCCCGCTTGCGCTTTCCAAGCAGAAAAATACCTATGTCAGCCTCTTTCTTCCGTACTACAGCCAGATCAAGTATTCCGAGAAATGGCCGGTGGAATTTTTGGGCGCGTTCGATGTGCCGCTGGCCTGGCGGCGTGAATACGTCGGCATTTTCCGCCTGAAGACCCGCCGGAAGAAGCTGCAGATCTACTTCATCGACAACGAACACTACTTTAACCGCGGCGGCATCTACGGCTTCGCCGACGACGGCGAGCGCTATGCCTATTTCAGCAAGGCCGTGCTTGCGGCCATGAACTATCTCGAACTCCGGCCTGACGTGGTCAGCTGCCATGACTGGCAGGCCGCCCTCATTCCGCTGCTGCTCAAGACCGAGTACCACGGCTGTTTCCCGGAGACGAAAAGCGTCTTTACCATCCACAACATCGAGTATCAGGGCAAGTGCAACCTGCAGTTCAACTATGATGTGCTGGGCCTCGGCGCAGGCTGCGACGAGATCCTGCGGTTTGACGACTGCACGAACTTCATGAAATCCGCCATCGTCATGGCTGACCGCGTCACGACCGTCTCCGAGACCTATGCGCAGGAGCTGCGGTATCCATACTACGCCCACGGACTCGACGGCGTGTTGCAGAGCCGCGGCAGCGATTTTTCCGGCATCACCAACGGCATCGACATGCAGGTGATCGACCCGGAGCACATGGAGCTGCTCGCCAAAAATTATACAGCAAAGACCCTGCGCGAGGGCAAGACTGCCAACAAGCTTGCCCTGCAGCAGCGCGTCGGATTGCCGGAGGATAAGGACGTAGCGGTGCTCGCCATGGTGACGCGCCTTGTCGGCCACAAGGGCATCGATCTGTTGTGCTACATTGCCGAGCGGCTGCTGCAGCGGCGCGTGCAGCTCGTGATCATCGGCACGGGCGAGGAAAAATACGAGTGGTATCTGGGTACCCTGCGTGACCGCTTCGGCGACAAGGTCTCCGTCAATCTGCTCTTTGACGGGGGACTGGCGAATCTGGTCTACGCGGCGTCGGATCTGTATCTCATGCCGTCGAAGTCTGAGCCCTGCGGCCTGTCGCAGCTCATTGCGATGCGCATGGGCTCCGTCCCGGTCGTCAACGCCACGGGCGGGCTCAAGGATACGGTCTGGCCCTACAACGAAGCGGATGAGACCGGCCGCGGCTTCACCTTCCAGAGCTACAACGCCGACGATTTTCTCGCCGCGATCGACCGTGCGCTCGCCCTTTACTACAACGAGCCTGAAAAATGGCTGCGTCTGGCACAGAACGACATGGCCGTCGATTCGAGCTGGGACGTCCCAGCCCAGAAATACATGGCGCTGTTCCAGAACGTCTGCGGCCAGTAACACGATAATATAGACAGAAAAAGGATAACAAAGATCAATGACAAAAGAGAACCTTCTGCAGCATCTGCAGGAATGCTGCGACCGTATGTTCGGCTGCTCGCTGGAAATGGCCACGGAAAAGCAGGTCTACCGCGCTGTCTGTGTGGCAGTCCGGGAGCTTCTGGAGGATGAGCGCCGCGCGTTCGTCGAGGAGAACCTCGCGAAAGAGCGCAAACAGGTCTATTATATGTCGATGGAATTTCTGGTCGGCACGAGCCTGCGCAACAACCTGTTCAATATGGGGCTTCTGGAGTCGGCAGGGGAGATCCTGAACGAGCTCGGCTTCAGCCTCGAACGTCTGTGTGCGCTCGAGCCGGACGCTGGTCTCGGCAACGGCGGCCTCGGGCGGCTCGCCTCGTGCTATATGGACGCGGCGACGGGCCTCGGCTACCCGGTCACGGGCTTTTCCATCCGCTATGAGTTCGGCATCTTCCGCCAGAAGATCGTCGACGGTTGGCAGATGGAATTCCCGGACAACTGGCTCGAGATGGGCGACGTCTGGCTCCACCCCCGCAAGGATGACGCAGTGGAGGTCCGTTTCGGCGGCCAGGTCCACGAATGGATGGACGGCGACAAGTTCAAGACGGCCCAGACCGGCTACCAATCCGTCATCGCCGTGCCGCACGATCTGTACATATCCGGCTATAACTCCAAGGCCGTCAACAAGCTCACGCTCTGGAGCGCAAGCATGCCGCAGAGCTTCGACATGAACGCCTTCTCGCGCGGCGACTATGTCCGCGCGCTCGAGCAGAACACCATGGCCGAGGCGATCTCCAAGGTCCTCTATCCGGCGGACGACCACATCAACGGCAAGCGTCTGCGCCTGCGCCAGCAGTATCTGCTGGTCTCAAGCTCGCTGCAGTCGATCCTGAACGAGCATCTGAAGAACTATCACACGCTCGACAATCTTTCCGACAAGGTCGCCGTCCACATCAACGACACCCATCCGGCCCTGTGCGTGCCGGAGCTGATGCGGCTTCTCGTCGACGAGCACGACTACGGCTGGGACCGCGCGTGGGAGATCACCTGCGCCACGCTCTCTTACACCAACCATACCGTCATGGCCGAAGCGCTCGAGCGCTGGCCGGTCAGCCTGTTCCAGGAGCAGCTGCCGCGGATCTACTCGATCTGCCAGGAGATCAACCGCCGTCTCATGGAAAAGCTGCAGCGCGTCTACCCGAACGACCCCGGCAAGTGGAACTATATGGCCGTCATCGCCAACGACGAGGTCCGCATGGCGAACCTCTGCCTGACCTGCTGCCATAAGATCAACGGCGTTTCGCAACTGCATACGGACATTCTGGAAAAAACCATTTTCCGCGATTATTATAATCTCGACCACAGCCGCTTCCTCAACATCACCAACGGCATCGCCTACCGCCGCTGGCTGTGCCAGTCGAACCCGGCACTCTCCGGCTATCTGCAGACGCTCATCGGCGACGGCTTCCTCAAGGATGCCAACGCGCTCGAGGCGCTCGAGCAGTACCGCGGCGATCTGGATGTGCTGGAAAATCTGCGGGCCATCAAGCGCAAGAACAAGGTCCGACTGGCAGCCTACATCGCCGAGCACAACGGCGTCAACGTCGATCCGGATTCGATCTTCGACGTGCAGGTCAAGCGCCTGCATGAGTACAAGCGGCAGCTGCTGAACGTGCTCTACATCCTGACGCTCTACAACGAGATCAAGGATCACCCCGAAAAGCCGGTATTCCCGCAGACGTTCATCTTTGCGGCCAAGGCCTCGGCGGGCTATTATCTGGCCAAGCAGATCATCTCGCTGATCGTGGCCGTCTCGAATCTGGTCAACTCCGACCCGCAGGTGCAGGGCAAGCTCAAGGTCGTCTTCATTGAGGACTACAAGGTCTCGCTCGCGGAGATCATCATCCCTGCCGCAGACCTTTCCGAGCAGATCTCCGTCGCGGGCAAGGAGGCCTCCGGCACGAGCAACATGAAACTCATGATCAACGGCGCGGTCACCCTCGGCACGCTCGACGGCGCGAACGTCGAGATCCGCGACCGGGTCGGCGACGACAACATGTTCCTCTTCGGCATGACCGCCGATGAGGTGCAGGCGCTGTGGCAGCGCGGCTATGACCCGCACCAGTTCCTGACGCCTGAGCTTGACCGGGTACTGCAGATGCTTACCTCCGGCGCGCTCGGCCAGCGGTTTGACGATGTGGCGGCATCCCTGCTCACGCCGCGCTTCGGCGCTGCCGACAGCTATATGACGGTCGCTGACTTTGAAAGCTACAAGGCCGCAAAGAAGCGCGCGGTCGAGGTCTATCAGGACCGGACGCGCTTCGCACAGATGTCCCTCACGAATATCGCCAGAGCCGGCATCTTCTCCTCGGACCGCTCGGTCGAGCAGTACGCGAAGGAGATCTGGGACCTGTAAGGTTTCCCATGTATTTGTAGGGGCGGACGACCCTGTCCACCCCTTTTACTTTGCATTTATGGATGGTAACCCATATGAGAATTCTATATGACAGCAAGCTTTCTCAGTTCAAAACGCCCTTCGGCACGCTGCAGGAGAATGAGACCTGCACGTTTCATATCCTGATCCCGTGCAGCTGCCGGACCACGGCGGCCGCACTCGTCCTGCAGGCCGAAAATGGGCAGGAGCTGCGGCGCGTGCCGCTTGCCAAGCAGTCGGACGACACGCTTTACGATACCTGGGGCGGGGAAATGGCCGTCCGGGAGGCCGGACTCTACTTCTACTACTTCCATATCACCACGCAGGACGGTGCGTTCCGCCTCTTTAAGCAGGGACAGAGCGATACGAACATGGAGGCAGGCGGCCTCTGGCAGCTGAGCGTGCTGGCGGACAAATATCCCGTCCCGGCCGGCTGCGCGGGCGCTGTCATGTATCAGATCTTCCCGGACCGCTTCTGCCAGAGCGGCAGCTGCGATCTGACCGGGAAGATCACGCCCTACTGGGTGCATGAAAATAAGGACGACGTACCGGTCTACCTGCCGGACGCCAACGGCGAGGTCCTGAACAACGATTTTTACGGCGGTAATCTGAACGGCATCCGGGAAAAGCTGCCGTACCTGCAGGAGCTTGGTGTGGAGATCCTGTATCTGAACCCGATCTTCTACGCCTGGTCGACGCACCGATATGACACCTGCGACTATAAGCGGATCGACCCCATGCTCGGCACGGAGGAGGATTTCCGCGCACTCTGCGCCGAGGCGCACGCGCATGGCATGAAGGTCATTCTGGACGGCGTGTTCAGCCACGTCGGCAGCCGCAGCGCATATTTCCAGCAGGCCATCCATGATCCGTCCTCGCCCTACCGCGGCTGGTTCCGGTTCCAGCACTATCCGGACGTCTACGACAGCTGGTGGGGCATCACGACGCTCCCGTGCGTCGACAAGATGAATCCGGATTTCATCCGCTATATAATCGACGATGAAGACAGCGTCGCGGTGCACTGGCTGAAGCTCGGTGCCGACGGCTGGCGGCTGGACGTGGTCGACGAGCTGCCGGACGCGTTCCTTGCGCGTCTGCGTGCGCGCATCCGTGCATATAAGCCGGACGCGCTGCTGATCGGCGAGGTCTGGGAGGATGCGTCCAACAAGATCGCCTACGACCAGCGCCGCCGGTACTTTACCGACCGGCAGCTCGATTCCGTCATGAACTACCCATGGCAGAAGGAGATTTTGCGCTATGTCCGCGGCGAGGACGACGGCACGGCACTCGGCGACGCCATCCGGACGCTTGCGGAGAATTACCCGCCGGACGTGCTGCAGACGGTCATGAACATCCTCTCCACGCACGACACGCCGCGCGCGATCAACGCCATTCTCGACCCGCGTGACGGCGACCGGGCGGACCTTGCCCAGCGGCACTTCACGCAGGAGCAGCTGCGCGAGGGCAAAAAACGCCTTAAGATGGCGGCCTTCCTGCAGTTCATGCTGCCCGGCATGCCCTGCATCTACTACGGCGACGAAGCTGGGATGACCGGCTACCGGGACCCGTTCAACCGGAAATTCTATCCCTGGGGCAGGGAAGACTGCAATCTGGTCTCCTTCTACCGCTCGCTGGCCCGCGTGAAAAAAAGCGCGCCCGCGCTGCGCAGCGGGACTGCCCTCGTGCTGGAGGCCGGCGGCGGCCGGCTCCTGCTGCTGCGGCAGTCGGCGGAGGGCAGCGTCGCGGTCTGCTGCAACCAGTCGCCGGAGCCCTGGACGCTGCCGCACAGCGGCACGATCCTGCTTGGCGGCGGAATCGGGGAGTACACCGGCGAGACGGTCACGCTCTGGCAGGGCGGCTTCTGCGCGATGGAGCGCAAATAAGGATCAGACGAAAAAATGGACGTACCGATCGGTACGTCCATTTTCCATTCTTTACTTTTTGAGCGTCAGTCGATAGTCTTCGCCGTCTTCAACGGCTGTTGCCTGATAGCCGCTGTGCGCGGCAAAGCGCTTGATGTTTTCCACGGCGGTCTCATTGTCGACCAGGACCTCGAGCGTTGCGGGGCGCTCCGCTTCGAGCGCCTTCTGGACCATGACCACGGGCATGGGGCAGAGATACCCTCTTGCGTCAACCATTTGTTTTCGCCTCCTGCTTCTTCATGCTATTTACATAAGATACGACCAGCACAATCACGATGCCGAGAATGACCGCAACCTTGCCCTTCGTGGAGATGCCGCCGACGACATACTCGCCAGCCTCGCTGACGGAGTCGGCGTTGCCGGCCAGACCGAAGTTATGCGCGAACGCAGCGCCGACGATCATGCCGAACACCGTAACAGCGGAATCCGCGTTGCCGCTGCCGGCCAGAATGAGCTGACGCAGCGGGCAGCCGCCGAGCAGGACGGAACCCCAACCGGCGAGCAGCATGCCGAGGAAGTTCCAGACGTGGCTGGAGTGCGCAACGGGCTGCGAGGTGAAGCCGAGCTTGAAGCTGCCGCCGATGAGGTTGCCGATCAGGACCGTGACGAAGATGGCGATGAAGCCCCACAGCAGGTGCATGTCCTTGAACATCATCGTGTCACGCAGACCGCCGACCATACACACCCGGGACTTCTGCGCCAGCGCGCCGACGACGAGGGTGATGACGAGCGCGATGAAAAACGGTGCATGCTTGGAGCCGGGGCCTTCTTCCGAGAGCTTGAAGAGGGTGGGGACAGCGATGAACAGGATCAGCAGGCCGGTCATCACAGCGGGGAGGACCGTGCCGTCGAGCGTCTTGGTGGTGTAGTTGCGCTGGAGCGTGAAGCCCTTGCGGATGAAGATCGTGCCAAGGAAGATACCGGCAGCAAAACCGGCAAGACCGACGACCGCGTTGAGGTCGCCGCCGGCCAGACGCAGGACCATGCGCAGCGGGCAGCCTAAAAAGGCCAGCGCGCCGATCATGACGAAAGCGCCGAGCACGAACCGCAGGGCAGGCGAGGAACCGGCCTTGGCTTTCCATTCCTTCGTGGCGATGGCCATCAGGAAGCTGCCGAGGACCAGACCGATGATCTCCGGACGGACGTACTGCACCTTGGCTGCCGAATGCAGACCGACAGCGCCCGCGATATCACGCTCAAAGCAGGCGATGCAGAAGCCCATGTTGGCCGGGTTGCCGAGCGCCGTCAGCACAAGTGCCGCGATGCCGATGACAACGCCGGTCAGAATGACGAACAGATTCTCTTTTTTCATGTTCTCTTTCCTCCGATATTGTCGAATTGTTTTCGATCTATTTCGATATTCTTGAACAAGAATATCGAAAACGCAGCAAATACGGGCATTTCAGCCCGTATTCGTTATCTGTAATCAAGAATAACACGAGTTTTTCCGAATGTCAATCCGTATTCCGTCCGACGATGCCGAAATAAACCGCTGAATTCAGGGCTGGACGGAAATATCGGAACCCTGCCCAAGATCGTCGCCCAGAAAGCGGCGGCGGATCTCGTTGAGGACGCGCTTTTTATCGCCGCTCCAGCCGGGCGCGAGCAGGTCGCGCTTGGCCCCGTCGCCAGTCAGCCGATGGATGACCATCTCCCGCGGCAGCACGCGCAGACATGCCTCCAGCAGCGTGATATATGCGTCCAGCGTCAGCGTCTCAAATTTGCCCGCCGCGTAGTCCGCGGCCAGATCCGTCCCGGCCAGAACATGCAGCAGGTGCAGCTTGATGCCCTCCGCGCCGCTGCGGCCGATATAGCGGGCCGTCTCCACCATCATCTCCGGCGTCTCTCCGGGCAGGCCCAGGATCTGATGTGTGATGACGCTGATGCCGCGCGCGTGCAGTGCTTGTACAGCCTCATCGTAGACGGAAAGGGGATAGCCGCGGCGGATATAGGCGGCCGTCGATGCATGGATGGTCTGCAGCCCGAGCTCGACCCAGACGGGCTTTTCCGCCCGGAGCTCGGATAGCAGCGTCAAGATCTCCGGCGGCAGGCAGTCCGGCCGCGTGGCGATGGAGAGCGCGCAGACCTCCGGCTGGCGGATCGCGGCCGTAAACAGCGGCCGCAGGACCTCCGCCGGGGCATAGGTATTGGTAAAGTCCTGAAAATAGGCGATATAGCGTGCATCCGGTCCTGCTTTAGCGGCGACCAGACGTTTGGCCTGCGCCAGCTGCTCCGGAATGGAGAGGGAAGCGGACGCGGCAAACTCCCCGCTGCCGCTGCAGAAGATGCAGCCGCGCGTTCCAATCGATCCGTCCCGGTTGGGGCAGGTGCAGCCGGCGGAGAGGGCCAGCTTATAGACCTTGCAGCCAAAGGTCTCGCGCAGATAGGCGTTCAGACTGCGATAATACATGGAGCCTCCTGTCAGTTCCCATAATTTATGCGCACCACGATCCGCGGTGCGCATAAAATTCAGGCTTTGGGTTGGTCAAGGGTTTCGTCCTGCATCACAGCTTCAAACTGTGCGCGGCTCATATTTTCGTTCTCCATCAGGAAGCCGGCGATCTTATCGAGCCGCTCGGCGTGATCGCGCAGGATCTGCTCGCAGCGCTGATAGGCCTCGCGCATGATCTTCTGGACCTGCGCGTCGATCTGCCCGGCGGTCTGCTCGGAATAGGGCTTGGTCTTCTCATAGTCCCGCCCGATAAAGACCTCCTGCCCGCCCGCGTAGCTGACGGGGCCGATGCTGTCGGACATGCCGTATTTTGCGACCATGTCGCGGGCAATGCCGGTAGCGCGCTGCAGGTCGTTTGACGCGCCGGTGGAGATATCGCAGAGCTTCTGCGCCTCTGCCACGCGGCCGCCGAGGAAGGAGACGATGGTCTTAAACATCTCGTTGCGCGAGGAATAGGAGCGGTCGTCCTGCGGCAGGCTGATGGTCATGCCGCCGGCCTGGGCGCGGGGGATGATGGTGATGAGATGCACCGGGTCCTGCGAGTCGAGGCAGTACATGCAGATCGCGTGTCCGGCCTCGTGGACGGCGGTGAGCATCTTTTCCGCGTGGCTGACCACGCGGCTCTTCTTTTCGGGGCCTGCAATGACCTTGATCATCGCCGTCTCCAGATCCTGCTGGCTGATCGCGGCCTTGCCGCGCCGCGCGGCGAGGAGCGCACCCTCGTTCAGAAGGTTGGCCAGATCCGCGCCGGTGAAGCCGGCGGTCGCCTTGGCGACGGCGGGGAGATCGACATTATCTGCCAGCGGCTTCTTTCGCGCGTGGACTTGCAGGATCGCAAGCCGTCCGCGCCAGTCGGGCGCACCGACGTAGATCTGCCGGTCGAACCGGCCCGGGCGGAGCAGGGCGGGGTCGAGGATATCCTTACGGTTGGTTGCGGCGATGACGATGACGCCCTCATTGGCCGAGAAGCCGTCCATCTCGACGAGCAGCTGGTTGAGCGTCTGTTCACGCTCGTCATGCCCGCCGCCGAGACCTGCGCCGCGCTGACGGCCGACCGCGTCGATCTCATCGATGAAGACGATGGCCGGAGCCACCCGCTTGGCCTGTTCAAAGAGGTCGCGGACACGGCTCGCGCCGACGCCGACATAGAGCTCGACGAAGTCAGAGCCGGAAATGGATAGGAATGCGACATTCGCCTCTCCGGCGACCGCGCGGGCCAGCAGTGTCTTGCCGGTGCCCGGCGGGCCGACGAGCAGCACGCCCTTCGGGATCTTCGCGCCGAGCTGCTTGAAGCGGTCCGGATCGCGGAGGAACTCCACGATCTCCGAGAGCTCTTCTTTTTCCTCATCCGCACCGGCGACGTCCTGGAAGGTCACGGACTCGCCGGACGGGACGCCGAAGCGCGCGTTGGCACGCGTGAACTGCGCCATGGCGTTCGGGCCGCTGTTGGAGCGGTTCATCAGAATGAACCACACGAACAGAAGCGCGATGCCGACGAGCAGATACGGCAGCGCCGTCTTCCAGATGGAATTGGCGGCGGGCAGATAGTTGTAGGACTTGAGAACGCCTGCGGCGCTCTGCGCAGCGATGGTCTCGTCCAGGTCCTTGTGGAAGGTCTCGATGTCGCCGATCTTCGCGGTCGCGGTGCCGGCCTGCTCTGCTTCGCTTCCGTAGAGCGTCAGCGTCAGCGTATCGCCCTGCAGAACGAACGACTCGACCCGTTCGTTTTCAAACAGGTCGAGCACGTCAGAATATGCAAGCCTGCTGCCGTTTTGCGTGAGCAGGGACGAAGAGAGCACCACAAGCACCAGCGCCAGGACCGCAACGAGCAGAATGGTCTGCAGGGTTTTGGGCTGTTGGTTCACGGAGGTTCTCCTTTATGTGGAATAGACGGTTTTTCAGCGGTCCTGATACACAGAGGGCTTCAGCACGCCGACGAACGGCAGGTTACGGTAGTAATCCTCATAGTCCAGACCGAAGCCGACGACGAACGCGGGCGGGACAGTGAAGCAGGTGTAGTCCGGCTTCAGTTCGACCTTGCGGCCGGTGGGCTTGTCAAGCAGCGTGCAGATCTTGACGGATGCAGGCTTGCGCTCGTGGAACATCTCGCAGATCATCTTGAGCGTGCTGCCGGAATCGATGATATCCTCCAGAATGAGCACATGGCGGCCCTCGATATCATGGTCGATATCCTTGCGGAACGTCAGCTTGCCGGTGGATTCCGTGCCGCCCTCAAAGGATGTGATGCACATGAAATCCTCCTGCACGGGGATGCTGATGGCATTCGCCATTTCCGCGAAAAACGGAACGACGCCCTTGAGAACGCCGACCAGGATCGGGCACTTGCCGCGATAGTCGTCTGCGATCTGTGCGCCGACTTCCTTGATCCGCACGTGGATCTCTTCTTCGGAGACCAGCACGCGCTCAATGTCCTGCAGCATGTCAGACTTGTTAATCATACATCTTATCCTCTTTCTCTGTTTCTTCGATCGTGATGATGACCGCGCAATCGCCCGGAGCCGCGGCGCGGCCCAGATCGACGCCGATCCCATAAACGCCCAGAACACCGGATGCGTCAGCGGCCACCGGCACGAGCGCACGTCGTGCTGCGGGGACCTTGCGGTCGATCAGCAGCTTTTTGAGCGTCTTCGTGCCGCCTGCCGTGTGCATGACGTCATGCGCCTGACGCGGACGGATCGTGATCCGGGGAGTTTGCTCTATGGTATCATATTTGACTGCAAAAGTGGAGAGGGTTTTTGCTTTTTCCTGAAAATTTTCTTCGATCCGGCATTCGACGCGCAGCCCGAGCGCCGGGATCAGCACTGTCTCGCCCGGCAAAAGTGTCACGGGTGAAAAGGAAGCGGCAGGGAAGCGGTCCGTCAGGTACAGCCGGTCGTATTCCAGCCGCGCGGCAAAGCCGCCCGGCAGCGAGACAGAAGCGGAGGGGCACGAAGCGAACAGCAGCCGGTCGACCGCGTCGATATGCCGCTGCGTCAGCTTGGGCGCATGGATCGTTCCGAGCAGCAGACGGACCGCGCGGGTGCGCACGGCCTCCGGCCAGGTGGAAAGCGCGCTGCGGCTGACGCCATTTGGCAGCTGGGCGGCCTGCAGTGCCTCGCGCGCCTGCGCGTCAAGATATGCGTCATCCTTACGGAGCAGCGTGCAGGTTCGGAAGACGGTCTGTGCGACGGCGGGGTTTTCCTCCCGCAGAAGCGGGATCACGCGCTGGCGCAGCCGGTTGCGCCGGGCGTCCGGCAGGAGATTGGTGCTGTCGGTCACGTAGGAGCATCCGTTTTCAGCAAGATACGCCTCGATCTGCGCCCGCGTGCAGACCAGCATCGGCCGGATGAGCCGTCCGCGCTTCGGCGGAATGCCGGTCAGTCCGGCAAGGCCGGTCCCGCGCGTGAGATTCAGAAGCACGGTCTCGAGGTTATCATCCTGCGTGTGCGCCGTGGCGACAAGGCCGGGAAGGGTATCAAAGAACGCGTAGCGGAGCTTGCGCGCAGCCTCTTCCAGAGATTCATGCGTCTGCGCCGCCCGCGCCTGCACGTCGCCGCCGCCCGTGTGCAGCGGCACGCCGAGCGAGACGCACAGCTGCCGGACAAAGGCCTCGTCGCGGTCGGATTCCGCGCCGCGCAGGTGATGGTTGAAGTGCGCGGCCTCCACCCGGATGCCGAGCGCATCCTGCAGTGACAGCAGCACGTGCAGCATGCTCACAGAATCCGCGCCGCCCGACACTGCGCATACGACCGTATCGCCGGGCTTCGTCATCTGCTGCGCCTGCATCCAGGCGAGGACCTCAGCCCTCATGCTTCCACTCCAGATCAGAGAAGGTAAAGAACTGCGGCCGCCACTGCAGCTTGACCGTGCCGGTCTCGCCGTGGCGGTTTTTGGCGATGATGCACTCGGCAATATTCTTGTCCTGCGTGTTGGGGTTATAATATTCGTCGCGGTAGAGGAACAGGACGGAGTCGGCGTCCTGCTCGATGGCGCCGGATTCACGAAGGTCCGAGAGCATCGGACGCTTGTCGGTTCTCGATTCGTTGGCACGCGAGAGCTGGCTCAGGCAGATGACCGGCACATTCAGCTCCTTGGCCATGATTTTGAGCGCGCGGGAGATATCGCTGACGATCGTCACGCGGTTGTCGCCGGATTTGCCGGGAGCCGCGGCGGTCATGAGCTGCAGATAGTCAATCAGGACCAGCCCGAGGTTATCGAGCCGGCGGCACTTGGCGTTGATCTCCGCGACGGTGATGGCGGGGTTGTCGTCCACGCGGATATCCGTCTGGCTGAGCGCGGAGGAGGCGATAGAGAGCTTGCTCCAGTCGTCGTCTTCCAGATGGCCGGTGGTGAGCTTCTGGTTTTCCACGAAGCTTTCCGTGGACAAAAGACGCATGACCAGCTGCTCGCGCGACATCTCGAGCGAGAAAAAGGCGACGGTCTTCTCATACGTCTTCGCGACGTTCAGACAGATGTTGAGCGCGATCGCCGTTTTGCCCATGCCGGGGCGGGCCGCGATCAGGATCAGGTCGGTCTTGTTGAGGCCGTTGATCTTGCGGTCAAGGTCGTGCAGGCCCGTGGACAGGCCCGGGATCTCGCTGCCGGAGGCAGCCAGCTCTTCCAGCCGGTCGTAAACGTTGATCATGACCTTGCCGATGTGCTGCAGACTGTCGCCGGTGTTGCCGCGGCGCAGGGAATAGATCTTCTTTTCCGAGACCTCCAGCATCTCCTGCGCCGTGCCGACGCCCTCGTAGACCATATCCGTGATCTCCGACGAAGCGGCGGCCAGCGCGCGCAGCAGCGACTTGTCATGCACGATCGTGCAGTATTGCTTGACGTTGGCGGCGGTCGGCGTGATCTTCAGCAGCTGGGCGAGATAGTCGTAGCTGCGTTCCTCGTCGTACACGCCGCGCTCTTTCATTTTATTGAGGACGGTAACGGGGTCGATCTTCTCCGAGAAGTTGAACATCGTATAGATGGTCTCGTAGATCTCGCGGTTCTGCCGCAGGTAAAAATCCTCCGGCTGCAGCATACCGACGACGTCCGGTACGCAGCGCTCGTCGATGAGCATGGAGCCGAGCACAGACTGCTCCGCTTCCAGCGCCTGTGGCGTCTGCCGGGCGAGCAATTCGTCTTCCATACGTGTTTTCATCCTTCCGGTGTATCAGAATGCAGAAGATTGCAGAGCTGCCGCGCCGGCGCGCGGCGCTGTCTCAGCCTTCCTTGACCTCGACCTTGAGGTCGGCGTTGATCTCATAGCCGAGCTTGCACTTGACCGTGTACACGCCGACGGCCTTGATCGGCTCGTCGAGCACGATCTTGCGCTTGTCAAGCTTGATGTCGGCCTGCTTTGCCAGCGCGTCGGCAACTTCGGTGTTCGTGACCGAGCCGAACAGACGGCCCGCGCCGCCGCCCTTGGCGGTGACGACGACGGTCATGTCCTTCATCCGGTTGCGGATCTCGAGCGCCTCTGCGCGCTCCTTGGCCTGACGCTCCTGCGCGGCCTTGTCGTTCATTTTCATGGTGTTCACGTTATCGGCGGTCGCTTCCTGCGCGAGCTTGCGCGGCAGCAGGAAATTGCGGGCGTAGCCATCGGAGACCTCGATCATCTGGCCGCGCTTGCCCTGGCCTCTTACATCCTGTGCCAAAATAACCTTCATGGTAGTGACTCCTTTCAGAGAGAAATTTTTGAAAATCGCGTCTTATGCATAAAATGCGTCGATCGCCGCGACAAGCTCCTGCAGGACCTGCCGCAGCGGCTTGCCCTTGATCTGCGCGCCGGCCGTCGCGCCGTTGCCGCCGCCGCCGAGCTTTTCGAGCACCACCTGCACATTGCACGAGCCGATGGAACGCGCGCTGATGATGACCTGATCACCGTCAGGGAAGAGGACGAACGAGGCAGTGATGCCGGAGATGTTGATGAGCTCATCGGCCGCCTGCGCGGCGATGGTGCGGGTGATGGTCTCGTCCAGACAGGCGATGGCGAGCTCGCCGCGGTAGAGCCGGGCAGCCTGCACGACGCGGTAGCGGGTGAGCGTATCGTCCAGGTCCGTCTGGAACAGCTTCTTGACCTCGACCGGGTCGGCGCCTGCCTTGCGCAGATAGGCCGCGGACTCAAACGTGCGCGAGCCGGTGCGCACGGAGAAATTCTTCGTGTCCAGCACGATACCAGCCAGCAGCGCCTGCGCTTCGATCGGCCGCACATCCCGCTGGCTGACGGCGTACTGCAGAAGCTCCGTCACGAGCTCCGACGCGGAGGACGCATACGGCTCGTGCAGATTGAGGACCGGCTGCTCGATATAATCCGCCGCCCGGCGGTGGTGGTCGATGACCGCGACGCGGGAGATGGACTCGAGCAGCGGGCGACATTCGACCTGCTCCGGCCGGTTGGTGTCGACGACGATAAGAAGGCTCCGGTTGTCCGCCTCGACCAGCGCATCCTGCCCGGAAATGAACAGATCTTCATAGCCGGGCGTGGCCTTGAGTTCGGCGATCAAGCTCTGGCAGGCGTTTTTCTGCAGGTCGATCACGATCCGGGCCGGACGCTCCTTCACCCGGCACAGGCACAGAAGACCCACGGCCGAGCCGAGCGCGTCCAGATCCGCCATCCGGTGCCCCATGATATAGACCGTGCTCGACTGCCCAATGAGTTCAGATAGCGAACTGGCCATCACGCGGGACTTGACGCGCGTATGCCGCTCCGTTTCCTTGGTGCGGCCGCCGTAGAAGGTGAAGTTGAACCGGTCCTTAATGACGGCCTGATCGCCGCCGCGGGAAAGCGACATCTCGATGGCAAGGGACGCAAACCGGTAATTCTCCGCAAAGCTCCCGCCGTCCTTGCCGATGCCGAGCGAGATCGTCGCGGACATGCCGCCGGAGGTCGTGACGTGCCGCACATCCTCCAGAATGCTGAACCGACCGTCCTGCAAGCGGGCAAGGTCCTTGCTCTCAAAGATTAGCAGATAGCGGTTCCGCTCGATCTTGCGGCACAGCGCTTCCAGCCCCGCCGTCCAGTTGGCGACGACGTCGTTGAGCTGCGCGTCGAGCGTGGAGATGGCAGAGTCGGAGAGGTTGGCGGTCAGCTCATCGTAGTTATCGATCAGGATGATCGAGACGATCGGTCGCGTGCGGAGGAATTCGTCGCGGACGTTGAACATCTCGGTCATGTCGGCAAAATAGATAGTCGCCAGCTGCACGGTCGTCGCGTCGTCCTCGGATTTGACGTAGTTGCCGTAGATGCGGTAGCGGCGGCCGCCGATGATCTGGTCGCCCGGCAGCTCGGAGCGGCCCTCACGCAGCCAGCTGGTGGAGAAGCCGGGGATGACCGCGTCGAGCGTTTGATAGCTGGCGGTATCGGAAAGACCGGTGATGGTAAAGAAGCTGGGGTTGCCCCAGATGATCTCATTTTCCGGCAGCCGGATGACCGCCATCGGGAACGCAGAGCCCGCGTGAACGGAAATACCGACGGAATCCGTCGCCGTCTGCACGTAGCTCATCAGCTGCCGCTTGCGCCGGGAAAGCCGGGCACGGCTGATGATGAACATGATGAGCGTAACGAACAGCGCGCCGCCCGCGAGGATATACTGCCTGACCGCGGCGGCCGCAGCGGTAAACAGCAGCATGGCCGCGAAGTACCAGCCCGTATTCGGATAAAGCAGACGCCCGACCGGCTTTTTCATAGACCGCCGCCTCCTGTCTCTGTGTAATCAAGTTTACTATATCAAATTTTGCCGAAGGAATCAATTATAATCTATCATTCTTTATTTATTTTATTTGTAATATGGATAAAAGAACAAAAAAAGGTGTACTTTCCATGGAAAGTGTGTTATACTATGTATCAGCTATGACCTTCCATGGCTTTTTGATTGGGATCGTGCGCCGCGCAGGCGCATCAAATAGATCAACTGCATACGGTATGGAGCGCAGGCGGCATTGGCGATGGGCAGAGCGAGACGGGGCACTGTCCGGCCAGCTGCATGGGCATGCGTTCCTGCGTCCTTTTTGCATTTGTTCCGCGCAGAGGTTCTCTCTGCGCAGCTGCATCCATACTTATATTATTTTAGGAAAGAGTGAAATCATTTGGCAGAAAAATTAAAGATCATTCCCCTTGGCGGTCTTAATGAGATCGGCAAAAATATGACCGTACTCGAATACGGCAAGGATATCATCATCGTCGACTGCGGCCTTGGCTTCCCGGATGAGGAAATGTACGGCGTCGACCTGGTCATTGCCGATATGACGTATCTGGTCAAAAACAAAGACAAGATCCGCGGCATGTTCCTGACCCACGGGCATGAGGACCATATCGGCGGCATCCCGTACGCCATGGAGCAGTTCAACTGCCCCATCCACGCCACGCGCCTGACCGCCGGCATCGT
>DHKK01000046.1 GCA_002404795.1 Clostridiales bacterium UBA4696 | reverse complement strand
GGCCGCCGGAGGCAACCGGCAGTCGCAAATTTGCAACAACAATCCCTCAGTCAGCTTCGCTGACAGCTCCCTTTACGCAAGGGAGCCTTTTAAGTGCACCGCCGGTGGTGCGGTGGAAATGGGTTGCAACCTCTCAGTCTCGGCTGCGCCGAGCCAGCTCCCCTGGGAGGGGAGCCTGGGGATCAGCGGATCGATTCGAAGCAGCGGACGCCGCGGGTGGCGAGCCAGCGCTGGGTCAGGGCGTACAGCGCGGCGAGGAGCGCCAGCACCAGCGCCAGGAATACCGGCGTAGTCAGCACGCTCGCCAGCAGCGCGAAATACACCGCGCCGACCGCCAGCACAAACCCCCACACGATCAGCATCGTGAGCACCACGCCCGCACCCTGCTTGGCCGCCTGCGTCTCATTGATCCAGTCAAGATTGCAGTGCCGCAGGTCCTCCATCAGGCCGACAGCGGCGCTCAGAAGCACGAACAGCAGCTGGCAGGCCAGCAGCAGGATCACCTCCACCGCCGGAAGGCCCAGCACCAGCGCGCACACCAGCATCATCAAAAGCGCAGGGCCAGCCGACAGGCTGTTGGAGAGGTTCAGCTTGGCCCGCAGGACCTTTTTCGTCGGGACCGGCATGGAACGCACGATCCAGTAGCTTTTGCCCTCCAGCGAGACGGAGGAGGCCGTGAAGAACACCATGCCGGAGACCAGCATCCCCGCCAGCAGCAGGATCGGCGCAAGTGCCTGCTTCAAAGCGGGCATCACCTGAAAAACTGTCAGGAGCTCCTGCCGCTTGACGATGGCCAGCACCGCCAGCGCCAGCTCAAACACCAGTCCGAGCCCCGCGTTCAGCATATAGCCCGAGCTGCTGGTCAGCCGGGCCAGCTCCCGCCGGTAGAGCGCCGCATCCTGCGACGAGGCGTGCATGGCCTTTTTCTCATATTTGACCCGGATCTGCCCGCGGTTGGTCGTGACGATGCGGATAAAGCTGCGCGCGAGCAGCGCATAGGCCAGCGCGAACGGCAGGATGGTCCACAGGAGCGTCAGGCCCAGGCAGGTCAGGTTCCCTTCCGCCGCGGCTCTGCCCAGCCAGACGAGCGGCAGAGCCGCGCCGATCGCACCCGCGATGGCCTGGCCGTTCGCGGCCAGCTGGGTGACGTAGGTATTCATCCGGAAGCAGAACATGAAATACGCCAGCAGGAACACGATCGACAGCACCATGGTGATGACCGTCGTATTGCGCATATGGCTCGTCAGGAGCGAGATGAGCCAGGCAAACAGGCAGCTCACCGCCAGCGCAAACAGCGGCAGCGCCAGCGCGATCAGCACAAAGGCCAGGATCCCGGCGGCGTCCGGACTGCCGAAGCGCAGCCACGCAGCAAAGACCGGCAGCGCCACAACCAGCTCGAACACGAAGTTCATGGCGAGCATCGCCGCCATGCGGCTGAGCAGGATCAGGCCGGGCTTGACCGGCATGGACAGCAGCAGCTCGTTGTCCTTCGCCTCAAACAGCTGGGATTTCGCCGTAAAGACGCTGCCGATGAACATGAGCGCAAAGGCCATGATGGCGAACATCGCGAAATACAGCCAGCCGAGCCCAGCGGGGAAGAATGCCTCCGCCAGCTGCGAGAACGAGGAATAGAACAGGAAAACGAACGCACAGAAGCAGTAGAGCATCAGAAGCGCATAGCCGACGGCCTTGCCCTTCGTCTGGCGGCCGCGCTTCCGGCTCTGCCCGGTAAAGGCGGCCAGCAGCGCCGCGAACCGGACGCGAAGCAGCGATTTAAGCATGGTTCTCACCCTCCAGCTCCAGGAATACGGCCTCGAGCGACTGGTCGCCCTTGACCTCGTCCATCGTGCCGGACGCGATCAGGCGGCCCTGCTTGATGATGGCGACCTTGTCGCAGAGCTTCTCCGCGACCTCCAGCACGTGCGTGGAGAAGAAGATCGCGCCGCCGCGGTCACAGTGCTCGCGCATGATGGTCTTGACCTGATAGGCCGCCGTCGGATCCAGACCGACGAAGGGTTCATCCATGATGATGAGCTTCGGGTCATGGAGCAGGGCCGAGATGATGGCCAGCTTCTGCTTCATGCCGTGTGAATACGCCGAGATCGGCTGGGCCAGATCACCGGTCAGGTCAAACAGGTCCGCGTATTTTTCGATCCGCGCCTCGCGGTCGGCCTTCGACACGCCGAAGATATCCGCCACGAAGTTCAGATATTTGACGCCGGAGAGGAACTCGTACAGGTCCGGGTTATCCGGAATGTAGGCCAGCTGCTGCTTGCAGCCGAGCGGATCGGCCTTGACGGACTTGCCGTCGATGCAGATCTCGCCCTGCTCAAACTGCAGGATCCCGGCGCAGCACTTGATCGTCGTGGTCTTGCCCGCGCCGTTGTGGCCGATAAAGCCGTAGATCTCGCCGGGCCGGATGTGCAGGCTCAGATCGTCGACAGCCTTCTTTTCTCCATATGTCTTGCTCAGATGCTCGATTTTCAGCATCAGAAACACCCCTTTCTATGTGTGTGCTCCTTTGGACGCACGATATCAGACAAAAGTTCCCGTGTGTCTAATCATTATATCAATTTTTTCCTGTTTGTACAGGCAAACTTTTTAGCAGTCTTACCTGTAGACTGCTAAAATTCACAGTTCGTTCATGAAAACATGCAGATTTGTTCACAGGCGGGGCTTATCATAAGACATGTAAACAAGAGATGAGCGAGGCGCTCAACTCCGGTTTCCAAAAAAATATATACAAGACTCAAGGAGGTCTTTTCCATGTTAGTTCCATATGCACGTAAAAATCACGCTGTTTCCAATTTCAATCCGTTCCATGACTTTGACGAGCTGGAGCGTGCCTTCTTCTCCGACAACGCCGTGGGCGAGTTCAAGACCGACATCCAGGAGGACGGCGATAACTTCGTCCTCGAGGCGGATCTGCCCGGCTTCAAGAAGGAGGACATCCACGTCGACGTGGCCGACGATCGTCTGACCGTCACCGCCGAGCGGCATTCCAACTTCGAAGACAAGGACAAGAAGAACAAATATGTCCGCTGCGAGCGCTCCTACGGCACATACGCCAGAAGCTTTGATATCTCCGGTATCGACGCCAAGGCGATCAAGGCCGCGTACAATGACGGCGTCCTGCGCGTGACACTGCCGAAGCAGAAGGAGGTCCCCGCCTCGTCCAGACGGCTGGAGATCGAATAACTGACAGGCCCAAAGGGTCCTGCGCCTGCGGCGCAGGACCCTTTTCTATGAAAACCAACGCCCCGCACGCGGCCTGCGTGCGGGGCGTTTTACTTGGTGCTTATTCTTCCTCTGTCTCGGGGAAATCTTCCTTCACAGCGGCTTCCGCAGACTTGTAGCGGCTGTAGGCCACGACGATGCGGCGGTTGGGCTCGGTGCCGGTGGAGAAGGTGGTCACGTCGGGATGATCCTGCAGGGCCGCGTGGATGACGTGGCGCTCATAGGCGTTCATCGGCTCGAGCGTGATGTTGCGGCGGTAGCGGGTGACCTTGCCGGCGACCTTCTGGGCCAGACGCTGCAGCGCCTGCTCGCGCTTGAGGCGATAGCTCTCAGCGTCGACATTGATGCGCACGCGCTTGTTCTGGCCGCGGTTGATGGCGTAATTGGTCAGGTGCTGGATGGCGTCGAGCGTCTCGCCGCGGCGGCCGATGAGGATGCCGAGGTTGTCGCCCACGAGGTCGACCAGATACGTATCATCGCTCTTTTTCATGGCGTGCGGCACGGCGTCGGAGCCCATGTGCTCCAGAAGACCCTTGATGAAGGTCTCGATGCGCTCTTCGGTCGAGCCGGGCTCGGCGGGGGCGTAGACCTTCGGCTCTGCCGGGGCTGCGGGCTTTTCGGCCTGCTGCTGGCGGGGCTTGGCGTCGCGGCGCTCGGGCTTCGGGCCGCGGTTTTTGCCGCCGCGGTCCTGACGGTCCTGACGGGGCGCTCTGGGGGCAGCGGCGCGGGTCTCAGCCGGGCGGGGCGCTTCGGGCGCGGCGGGGGCGATGACCTTCGGGGCTGCGGGCGCGATGACCTTCGCGCCGTCCGCGGGCTTGGGCTCGGCGGGCTTCTTCGGCTTGCTGCGGGAGGCGGAGGACAAGGCGGGCTTGGGCGCTTCGTCCGGCGCCTCATAGGTGACCTTGACGCGCGCGGGCTGCGCGCCGATGCCAAGGAACCCGGACTTCGGATTGTCCAGCACTTCGACGGAGACGCTGTCGCGGTCCATGCGCAGCTGCTCCAGCGCGGCTGCGATGGCCAGATCGATCGTTTTCCCGGTTGCGGTGATAAATTTTTCCATAGTTACTCCTTCGTCTGTTCTGCGTCAGACTCGGCAGCGCGTTTTCTGCCGTAGTGAGAAGGATCGTAGGCCCGGCCGCGGCAATACGGACGCTCCGGATCGCCGGAGAGCGGCTTTTTGACCTCAGACTCCGGAACGGGGTTCTTCCTGGCCTCATAGTCTCTGGCGGCCTTTTCCGCAGCTTCCTTTTCCTGCTGACGGATCTTCTTCTTGCTGACGTTGTCGGTGATGCCGTCGGGGTTCTGCTCCCGGCGCAGGGCGCGCTGGCGCTCTTTTTCCGCCTCTTCGGCGCGGCGCTTGGCTGCAAGCTCCTGCCGGACGGCGTCTTCTTCCTCATAGACCTTGCGGTAGTGCTTCGTCAGGAAATAATCCTGCACGGCGCCGAACACGGCCTGCGCGATCCAGTAGATGGAGATCGCGGCCGGCATGGAGAAGCCGATCCAGAGGGACATCAGCGGCATCATGAGCATCATGGTCATGTTGGTCTGGTTGGCCGTCTTGGCCGCCTCGGCGTCCTGTTCGCCGTCGGCGTTCGTGGCGACCTGATTGTTCATCTTCTGGCTGATGAACATGGAGAGCGCCTGCAGGCCGGCCGAAACGACCGGAATGAGGAACAGGCCGATCTCGCCCCAGCCCTCGCACTCCCAGAACTTGATGGACGGGATGCCGGACAGGTCGATGCCGAGGAACTGGAAGTTCATGGCCTGCAGATTGGCGCTCGCGGTGACAGCCAGCGCCTCGAGCTCGTCCATGAACTCGCCGATGTGACCGGCGGCGGCCAGCTGGGCATAGTAAGCGTTCTTGCCGAGGTTGACGCCGCTGGCCTGCATAAAGGCGACGATGGCGGCGGAGGTGGACTGCGGGTTGTGCATCATGTACGTGATAGGCTCACGGATGATGTGGTACAGCGGCAGCAGGATGATGAGCGGGATGAACGACCACAGGCAGCCGCCGCCCATCGAGACGCCCTCTTCCTTGTACAGCTGCTGGACAGCCAGCTGATATTTCTGCTTGTCGTCGCCGTACTTCGACTCGAGCGCCTTGACCTGCGGCGACAAGCGGGACATTTTGAGCATGCTCTTTTTGCTCTTCACCGACATCGGCAGCAGCACCAGCTTGATGATAAGGGAGAAGAGGATCAGCGCCAGACCGTAGTTGTTCGTGAACGTGTACAGCCAGTCGAGCAGATAGCCGAACGGCACGCGGATGATGTCGGACAGGCTCGCGGTGTCTTTGGTCTCCGCAGCGGCGGCTTCCGCGGCGGCAGCCGGCTCCATGCCGACGTACTGGTCGTTCGTGGAGCTGACGTTTGCGGCCGAGCAGCCGACCATGGACAGAAGCAGCACGGCGGCAAGGACCCAAACCAGGACTTTTTTCTTCATTGTTTTCCTCCAAATGTGGTGGGATGGCCACGGACAACGGGAAAAAACCACGCTGCCCTATGGCACCGGGTCAAAATAGTCTCCCTTGTAAAAGGGATTACACCGCAGCAGCCGTTTGAACGCCAGCCAGCCGCCCTTCCCCGCGCCGTACTTTTCGATCGCCTCCAGGGCATACTGCGAGCAGGTCGGCGAAAACCGGCACCGGCGCGGCAGGCCCGGGGAGATATACTTCTGGTACAGGCGGATGAGCCACAGGCATACCCGCTTCACGTCGTCTGCCCCCCGAGAAGACCGAGCTTCGCGGCAAGCGAAAGATAGGCGCGCTCCAGCGCCGCATAGTCCGCGCCGATGGCGCGGGTCCGTGCGACGACGACGATATCATATCCCCGGACGAACTCCGCTTCATGCAGCCGGTAGATCTCGCGCAGCTGCCGGCGCAGCCGGTTGCGGTGCACGGCGTGGGCCAGCTTGGCGCTGACGGTCAGGCCGACGCGGTTCTGCCGGGAGCCGTTTTTGCGGCAGTAAAGCACGAGATAGCCGTTGGCCGCGCTCTGGCCCTTGCGATAGAGGCGGCGGAAGATATGATTGAGCTTTAACGAGGAAGAAAACTGCATAATGCGCCCACCTTCGGGACAAGACGACGGTCTGCGTCTTTTTGCGGCTGATAAACAGATGGGGCGAACAGAACTGCTTCCATTCACCCCGAATGTATGTGTGTTGCGGTGTAGGCGCGTCCAATTACGCGGAGAGCTTTGCTCTGCCCTTGGCGCGGCGACGGGCGAGGACCTTGCGGCCGTTGGCGGTAGCCATTCTCTTTCTGAAGCCATGCACCTTGGATCTGTGACGCTTTCTGGGCTGATAGGTACGAACAGTTGCCATGGAATCTACACCTCCTGTAAAAATATGCTCAACAGCGGACGCAGGTCTGCCTCCGCCGCAGCGAGTCAAAATTTAGCTGCTCCTATGGAGCATACGAATGCTATTATAGCCGATACGTCTGCCTTTTGTCAATCGTTTTTTGCACATTCCCCCGCATTTTGCGAATCTTGTGCCCGGAAACCAAAAATGACACAACATAGCGCCCCGTCACTTCTTCTGTGTCAGCGGCCGCGACTTCTGCTGCGCCTCCAGCAGCTCGACCAGAATGGAGTTGGACAGCATGAAGCCCTTCGGCGTCAGATGCCACCGCCCGGCGGAGAAGGCTGCATATTCCTGCGCCTGCAGGCGGATGAGGATCTCCTCGATGGGCTCGAACGGCAGGAGGAACGAGCGGGTATATTCGCCCTTCTCGATGCCGTCGACGGTCCGCAGGCGGAGCATCAGGTACTCCCCCGCGCGCTCGCGCAGCGGCACGAGCTCCGACTCCGACAGAATGACGCCCTTTTCCATGACGCCCTTGATGTATTTTTCCAGATTCGGCTCGATGGTGAACCGGCGGCCGGCAAAATCGGATGCCGCGCACGGGCCGAAGCCCAGATACTCGTCGCCGACCCAGTATTTCATATTGTGGCGGCAGATGAAGCCGTCGTGCGCGAAATTGGAGATCTCATACTGGTGATAGCCGAACTGCTCGAGCGTCTCGACGGCGTAGAAGTACATGTCGGCCTGCGCATCGTCGTCGGGGAGGTTCGCGCAGTCCTTGTAGGTCCAGAGCTTCGTGCCGGGCTCGACCTTGAGGCCGTAGCAGCTGATGTGGTCGGCCTTGAGGTCGATGACGTTGCGCAGGGTCTGCATCCACTGCTCGCGCGACTGGTTCGGCAGGCCGTACATGAGGTCGACCGAGATGTTGTCAAAGCCCGCGCGGCGCGAGAGCGAGACGGCCTGCTGCGCCTGCCGGTAGTTATGCGGGCGGCCAAGGGCCTTGAGCTGGGCGTCGTCATCCGACTGCACGCCGATGGAGATGCGGTTGAAGCCCGCGCGGCGCAGCCGCGTGAGCATGGGCAGCGTCACGGAGTCGGGGTTGGCCTCGAGCGAGACCTCCGCGTCGCGGCTGACGTCGAAGCGGCGGTCGATCTCGGCGAAGATCTTCGCAAGTCCGCCGGCGCCGAAGAACGAGGGCGTGCCGCCGCCAAAGTAGACGGTATCGACCTCATAGCCGGCCGCGCCCTGCGCCGCCTCGCGGATGTGGAGGATGACGGCGTCGAGATAGCGGTCCATCAGATCCCGGCTGCGCGCGCCGGGGATGGAATAGAAATCACAGTATTCACATTTGCTCCGGCAGAACGGGATATGGACGTAGATGCCGAGGCTTTTTTTCTTATTTTCAACGATTGGAATGAGCGCCACGGAAAACCCCTCCTACGATTCGTCGTCAAGCTTGAGGACGGCCATGAACGCCTCGGACGGTACGGCGACCGTACCGAACGTGCGCATCCGCTTTTTGCCCTCTTTCTGCTTTTCGAGCAGCTTCTTTTTGCGCGTGATGTCGCCACCGTAGCACTTGGCGAGCACGTCCTTGCGCAGGGCCTTGATGGTCTCGCGGGCGATGACCTTGCCGCCGATGGCGGCCTGCACCGGGATCTCGAACATCTGGCGCGGGATGTTGTCCTTGAGCTTCTCGCAGATCTTGCGGGCGCGGGTATAGGCGTTGTCCGCGAAGAGGATGAAGCTCAGCGCGTCGACGATCTCGCCGTTGAGCAGGATATCGAGCTTCACGAGCTTCGACGGTCGGTAGCCCTCGAGCTCGTAGTCGAGCGAGCCGTAGCCGCGCGTGCGGCTCTTGAGCGCGTCGAAGAAATCGTAGATGATCTCGTTGAGCGGCATGGAATAGTGCAGCTCGACGCGGGTGGGGTCGAGGTACTGCATGTCCTTGAACTCGCCGCGGCGGTTCTGGCACAGGTCCATGATCGCGCCGACATACTCGGGCGGGGCGATGAGGTTCGCCTTGGCATAGGGCTCCTGCGCCTCGGCGATCTCGGCGGGGTCTGGGTAGTTGAGCGGGGTATAGACGTCGAGCTGCGTGCCGTCGGTCTTGGTGATCTTGTAGACGACGTTGGGCGCGGTGGTGATGAGGTCGAGGTTATATTCCCGCTCGAGCCGCTCGAGGATGATCTCCATATGCAGAAGCCCGAGGAAGCCGCAGCGGAAGCCGAAGCCCAGCGCGATGGAATTTTCCTGCGTGAAGCTCATCGACGCGTCGTTGAGCTTCAGCTTTTCCAGCGCATCGCGCAGATCGCCGTATTTGGAGCCGTCGGCCGGATACACGCCGGAGAAGACCATCGGCTGCGCCTGATGGTAGCCGGGCAGGGGCTCGGCCGCGGGGTTGTCAACGCCCGTGATGGTGTCGCCCACGCGGGTGTCGGAGACGGTCTTGATGGACGCAGTCAGATAGCCGACCTCTCCCGCGCCGAGGCTTTCGGCCGGGACCATGCCCTTCGGGTGCAGATATCCGACCTCCACGACCTTGTAGACCGCGCCGGAGGCCATCATGCGGATGTCCATGCCGGGCCGGACCGTGCCGTTCATGACGCGCAGGTAGACGATCGCGCCGCGGTAGGAATCGTACTGGCTGTCAAAGATCAGGCACTGCAGGGGCGCTTCGCGGTCGCCGGTGGGGGCGGGAACGTTCTTCACGATCATTTCCAGCACAGAATGGATGTTGATGCCGTTTTTGGCGGAGATCTCCGGCGCGTCCATGGCGGGGATGCCGATGACGTCCTCGATCTCCTTCTTGACCTCGGCGGGCCGGGCCGCGGGGAGGTCGATCTTGTTGACGACGGGCAGGACCTCCAGCCCGTTGTCGACGGCGAGATAGGTGTTAGCCAGCGTCTGGGCCTCGATGCCCTGCGACGCGTCGACGACCAGCACCGCGCCCTCACAGGCGGACAGGCTGCGCGAGACCTCATAGTTGAAGTCGACGTGGCCCGGGGTGTCGATGAGGTTCAGGACGTAGTTTTCGCCGTCGTCGGCGCGGTAGTCCAGGCGGACGGCGCGGGCCTTGATGGTGATGCCGCGCTCGCGCTCAAGGTCCATGGAGTCGAGGATCTGGTCCTCCATCTCGCGCTTTTCGACCGAGTGGCATTCCTCAAGCAGGCGATCGGCCAGCGTGGATTTGCCGTGGTCAATGTGGGCGATGATGGAAAAATTGCGGATATGCGAAAGGTCGGTCATAGCGGTTCCTCTCAATAAGCGATATTTTCAGTCGCGATGGTCTCATATTTGGCGGAGCTGGAGAAATAGGCGTTCAGGATCGGGATGCAGACGTTCGCCAGATTGCCGCCCTGCGAGCCGCGCTCGATGTAAACGGCGATGGCGATCTCCGGATCGTCCGCCGGGGCGTAGAGCACGAACGAGGCGTGGTCGGAGCCGGAGAACGAACCGGTGGAGGTGGTGCCCTGCCACTGGGCGGTGCCGGTCTTGCAGGCGATGGCGATTGGGTAGTCCTTGAGATACTGCTCCGCCGTGCCGATGGAGCCGGTCATGCGCATGCCCTGATCCAGCGCGGCGAGCGCCTTTTCCGAGATCTCCAGCGTGCTGGCGACGGTGGGCGTATGCTCCTCGATCAGCTCCTGATAGTCCCACGAGACGACGCGGGACAGAAGCGTCGCTTCATACCGCGTGCCCTTGTTGGCCAGGGCCGAGGTGTAGCAGGCCAGCTGCAGAGGCGTGAAGCTGTTGAGGCTCTGGCCAATGACAGCCTGCAGCACGTCTGCGCCGAACCAGCCGGCGTCTTCGCCCGCGTACTGCTTGTTCTTTTCCTCCGCGTTCGCGCGCGCACCGACGGACTCCGGCAGCTCGATGCCCGTCGGCTCGCCGAGGCCGAGGGCCTTGGCCACGATGTCGAACGGGTTTTCGCCGGTCTTTTCCATATAGCTGTTGTAGGTCAGACGGCCGACCTCATAGAAGTAATAGTTGCAGGAATAGGCGATGGCCTGCATCAGGTTGATCTTGCCGTGGGTGCGGGGATTGGCCAGCGACCAGATGTGGCACTTGGGCTGGAAGGAATCATAGTAGGTGTACAGGCCCTTGTCCTCGATGATATAGCCGGGGTCGAAGCCGCCGAGGTCGACGGCCGCGATGGACGTAACCATCTTGTAGACCGAGCCGGGCGGATAAGCCGTGAGCGCACGGTTGAACAGCGGATTCATTTCGTCTTCTTTGAGGGTTTCATAGTCCTGATTGAACGTAGAAATGTCATAGGTCGGGTAGCTCGCCATGGCGAGGATCTCACCCGTCTTACACAGCTGCACGACGACCGCGCCGCCCCGGGCGTCCTTGCCCTCCTTGTTCCGGCCGACGCCGTTTTCGCGCAGGTCGAGGATGACCTTTTCGAGCGCCTGCTCCGCCACGGCCTGCAGGGAGATATCGATCGACAGCTCCACGTTGTTGCCGGGCACGGGCTCGGTCACGTAATAGCGGTTCAGGATCTCGCCGGTCGAGGAGACCGTCGTCTTTTTCAGGCCGCTCGAGCCGTGCAGGTACTGCTCAAACGCCTGTTCAACGCCGGATTTACCGACGAGTGCATTCATGGAGTAGCCCTTTTCACGGTATTCATCGGCTTCCGCGCTCCAAATTGGACCGATATAGCCGAGAATGTGCGCGGCGTACTTCGTGTTATATTCGCGCACCGTGCCGTTTTCGACCACGACGCCCGGCACGGCCAGCTCCATAACGGCGGCGAGGGATCCCGCGTCGACGTCCTCCGCCAGCGTGTAGTTTTCCAGGCCGATGCCCTCGATCGAGCGCAGCTCCAGCTCGTACCGGACGGCGATGATGCGGTAGACGTCCGCCTGCTTCCAGTCGTCGGGGATCTTGTATTCGCTGCGCAGCCGCTTCATGAGCGTGGGCGCGGAGATATCGAGGTCATAGCCGCGGTCGGCAAGGAATTTGCGGAAATTTTCCTGCCAGGCCGAATTGTTGTCGTCCGTATATTCATACGGCCGGTCCGGGGTGACGGGGAAGTGCGACTCGTACTGGATCCCGAGCTCGTCGCAAAGGTCCAGCACCTTCAAAAGATTCCCGTTCGGGTCCGGCGCGTTGAAGAAGACGAAGTTGACGATGACGAGGTTATAGCTCGCGCGGTTAGAGACCAGCACGTTGCCGTTGCGGTCGAGAATATTGCCGCGCGCGGCCTCGACCGTCGACTGGTAGGTCATGGAGTCGGCGTCGGCGGCGACGAGGGATTCCTCGGTGACGGCCGCCTGCGTCTTGTAAAGCCGCAGGGTGAACACGCCGATCATGGCCAGAATGACGACGATGAACACGATCATGCGGAAACGGGAGATTCGCTGCATTTACTTGGCACCAACCTTTCGAATCGCCCAGGCTCCCAGGTAGATGAGCGGGCAGGAGAGCAGACTCAGGCCGATCTGGATGGGCAGCGTGTAGATCGTGCCGATGTAGATCGTGCCGAGATAGCATTGGAACAGGAATAAAATCGTCTGGCAGACCGTCAGCGCCAGCAAACTCATGATCAGCGCCGACAAAAGCCGCCGCACCAGATACCGGTCGCAGAGATAGCCGATCACCGCGCCGCAGATCGTCATCAGCACGATATGCAGCGCGCCGCCGCTCGCCCCGGTAAAGCACCAGACCGTGCCGCAGCACAGGCCGTAGAGCGCCCCGGCCTCCGCGCCGCAGAGCATCGCCACGCAGGCGATGCAGACGGGGAGGATGCTGAGCTTGACGTCAAAAAACCGGGCTCTGCCGAACACAACGGTCTGCAGAACGGTCAGCAGCAGGAAGAACGCGCCGTAGAGCGTCCACATGAGCGCATTTTTATAGGTCGCGTGCATGGCGCGTGCCTCCTTTCATGGAATTATTGCAGGTCATACTGCGTGATGATGGCGATCTGCTCGAGCTTGCCGAGGTCGCACGACGGCTCGAGCGTGGCGTATTTTGCAACGCCCGTCTCGTCGAGGCTGGCGTTCGTGATGTAGCCCAGCAGCAGCCCGCGCGGGTAGAGCGTCGAGCCGGTAGTGACGACCTGGTCGTTGTTTTTGACGATGGCGTCGGTCAGAAGATAGTTCATGCGCAGGATCTCCGTGCCGTCCTCCAGGAACGTGCCCTGGACGACGCCGGTATAGCCGGACGAGGCGATGGAGGCCGAGATCTCCAGCGACGAGTCCATGATCGTCGTGATCGTGGCCCAGTTGGCCCCGACCTTGGTCACAAGGCCGACGACCTGCCCGTTCTCCGTCACGGCGCACATGCCCTCCTCGAGCCCGGCGTTCGTGCCCTTGCCAATGGTAAAGGCGCTTTTGTAGTCGGAGGAATCCCAGGAGATGATGTAGGCGGTGAGGAACTGATAGTCCTCATGCTCGTTCGACAGCTGCAGCAGCGCCTTGAGCCATTCGTTCTCGCGCTGCAGCTGCTCGGCGTCGCGGACGTCAGCCTGCATGGCGAGGATCTGCTTTTCCATCTCCGCGTTTTCCGCCGCCAGCGATTCGTAGCGGAACATGTAGTTGTAATATCGCTCGGCCAGCCGGTCGATGGACGCGACGCCCGCGCGGATGGGCGAGAGGATCGTTCCGACCACGTTTTCCAGCGCGCTCGTGCCCGTGGAGATGGCGAGCGTCACCGCCGCGCAGATGGCGACGACGAGCGCAATGATCAGAATGGTCTTGAGCCGGCCCGTCCAGAATTTCTTCTTCACGCCTCCTGCGCCTCCTTTTCCGTCAGAATGCTTACGCCGAACGCGCGCAGCATCCGGCACAGCGGGCACAGCGGCAGGCCCATGACGGAGAAATAATCGCCCTCAAGGTGGCTGACGAACATGGCGCCGTAGCCCTGGATGCCGTAGCTGCCGGCCTTGTCCATGGGTTCGCCGGTGGCGATATAGGCGCGGATCTCTTCGTCCGTGAGCGCGCGGAACGTCACGCGGGTGACGACGGCCTCCGACTCGGTCTGCTCGCCGCGGCAGACGGACAGCACGGTCACGACCTCATGCGTCCGGCCGGAGAGAAGCCTGAGCATGTCGAACGCGTCCTGCTGCGTATGCGGCTTGCCGAGCTCGCGGCCGTCGATGACGACGATGGTGTCCGCCGCGATGACGATATCGTCGGTCGCGGCCGAGGCCGCGATGGTCCGGGCCTTGAGACGGCTGACGCGCGCGACCTCCTGCTGCACAGGAAGGGCGGGGTCCATCGTCTCGTCCACGTCTGCAACGCGGACGGTGAACGGCAGGCCGGTGAACTTCATCAGCTCCTGCCGGCGGGGAGATTGGGATGCAAGGATGATCATAGAGTGTTCCTCTTTTGTTTGGGCAGCACCGCACAATTCGGCA
>DHKK01000060.1:5823-10289 GCA_002404795.1 Clostridiales bacterium UBA4696 | reverse complement strand
AGCGGGCTAACCCCCGCTACAAACCCCTTTGACAGTGTGTTTTCCTAATAGGCGCTAATCATATTACGATCAACGTAAAGAATCTGATGCAGACACATCGATTTTACGGTGAACTCCTGGGCTTGATACGGCTGGAGGATATCGATATGGGCGATCATACGCTTTCATATTATGCCGTCATGGGCGACGGTGAGATCCAGGAGGGGCAGTTCTGGGAGGCCTGTATGTACGCAGGCGCGCACAAACTTGGAAACTTAATCGGAATAGTGGATTCCAACAAAATTCAGCTCGACGGCCGTGTCAGCGAGGTGCTGGATACCGGCAATCTGCAGGCAAAATTCGAAGCCTTCGGCTTCTTCGTCCAGTCGATCGACGGACATGACGTCGCGGCGATCTCCGACGCGATCGACCGCGCAAAAGCCGAGACCGGCCGCGAAAGCATGATTATTGCCAATACGGTCAAGGGCAAGGGCGTGAGCTTTATGGAGAACACCTGCAAGTGGCACGTCCGCGTTCCGACGGATGAGGAATTTGCAGCGGCTTTTGAAGAACTGTATCAGCGCAAAGCGGAATTGGAGGGCTGAATCATGGCGGAAAAAATTGCAACCAGACATGCGTACGGCGAAGCGCTGGCCGAGATCGGCAGTGATCCGAAGATCGTTGCGCTGGACGCAGACGTATCGAGCTGCACGATGTCGTGCATGTTCGCGCAGAAGTATCCGGAGCGCTTTTTCAATATGGGCATTGCCGAGGCCAATATGATCGGCGCGGCCGCCGGTCTGTCCACGTACGGCTTTACGCCGTTCGTCCATGCGTTTGCCATGTTTATGGCAGGACGCGGCTATGACCAGATCCGCAACTCCATCTGCTATCCGAACCTGAATGTCAAATGCGTCGGCACGCATGGCGGCCTGTCCGTCGGCGAAGACGGTGCGACGCATCAGTGTGTCGAGGATATTGCACTCATGCGTGCGATCCCCAATATGACAGTCATCTGCCCGGCGGATGCGAACGAGACCCGGGCTGCGGTCCACGCAATCGCGGCTTACGAAGGGCCGGTCTATCTGCGCCTCGGCCGCGTCCCGGTCGAGACAGTCACGGACTTCCCGGGTTATCAGTTTACGATCGGCAAGTCCGTCACGCTCCGCGAGGGCTCGGACCTGACGATCATTGCGACTGGCCTGGTCGTTGCCGACGCGCTGGCCGCGGCGGAGGAGCTGGCAAAGGACGGCATCCACGCGCGTGTGATCGATATGCATACGATCAAGCCGATCGACTGCGAAGCGATTCTGAAAGCGGCGAAGGAGACCGGTGCGATCGTCACGGCCGAGGAACACAACATCCTCGGCGGTCTTGGCGGCGCGGTCGCTGAGGTCGTATGCGCGGACTGCCCAGTCCCGGTCGAACGTGTTGGCGTGAAGGACTGCTTCGGCCGCTCCGGCAACGCACAGGCCCTGCTGGAGCTCTACGGCGTCAGCAAGTCTGCCATTGTCTCTGCCGCCCGAACGGTCCTGAAGCGATAATTCCGGCAGATCAGAAAAACGAAATACCGCCCGCCAGACATGAGTCTGGCGGGCGGTGTTTTTTACGGGAAAGCTGGCTGCGGCAGGAGCTGGGGGCGGTTGTTTATGCCTGCTTCCATTTACGGCAGCGGCGGGCTTTTTTGCGGCGCTTGACGATGCCGGAGATGATGAAGAACGCGGCGACGGCGACAATAGCGACGAGCGTCAGGATGAGGTAGGTCGTGGTATTGGCGGTCGAGGTCTTGACCGACAGCCACAGATCGTTCATCGTCTGCGTGGCTTCGACACCGAGCTCGGCGAACGATTCGCTGCGCGCGAGCGTCTCGTCATCCGGATAGGAGACAGGGTTGGAGATGACTTCTTCGTCCAGATACTCCTTCGCGGCGGTCTCTGGTGTGGAGTAGCCGATGTAGTCGAGGTTCGCAGCCGAAATGTCCGGGCGGCACAGGAAGTTGATGAAGGCCTCTGCACCCGCCTTGTTCTGGCAGCCCTTCGGGATGCACATGGCGTCGATGAAGATGTTGAAGCCCTCTTTCGGGTGGCTGAAGCCGAGGTCGGGGTTTTCCTCGACCATGGTCAGATAGTCGCCCGCGTAATAGGGGGCTGCCCAGGCTTCGCCGCGCTCCATGCGGTCAAAGATCTGGTCCATGACGTAGCCCTGTAGGACCGGGGACTGCGTGGCGAGCAGATCGGCGCAGTTCTTGAGCTCCTGCTCGTCCTCGGTGTTGAAGCTGTAGCCCAGCATCGACTCGGCGATGGCAAACGCATCGCGCGGATTGTCGAACATCAGGAGCTTGCCCTGATATTTGGAGTTCCACAGGCAGGACCAGCTCTGCGCGTCCTCTTCCGAGACATAGTTCTTGTTGTAGATCAGGCCGACCGTGCCCCAGGTGTAGGGGACAGAGTAGGCGTTTTCGGGGTCATAGGCCTGATCGCGGAAGGCTTCGTCGATGTATTCGTAGTTCGGGATGTTGGCGAAGTCCAGCGGCTCAAGCATATCCTCGGAGATCAGCTTGGCGATCATGTAGTCGGACGGGATGATGACGTCGAACGTTGTGCCGCCGGTTTTGAGCTTGGTGTACATCGACTCGTTGGAATCGAACGTCAGGTAGTTGACCTTGATGCCGGTCTCCTCCTCAAAGGCCTGAATCACGTCCAGACTTTCGTCCGTGCCGTCGGAGATATACTGGCCCCAGTTATAGACCGTGATCTCGTTAGCTGCGGCGTGGACGGGCAGGGGAAGGGCGCAGAGCAGAAGCGCGAGCGCCAGCAGAAGGGAAAAAACTCTCTTTTTCATGCGCGGGCCCTCCTCAGCTGCTGGCGGTTTTTCTCGGACTTCGCCTGCAGCAGGTTCATGACGACCATCAGGACCAGGATCACGATGAACATGAGCGTAAAGAGCGCATAGATCTTCGGCTGGATGGGCTTTTTCGTGTAGTTGTATATCTCGACCGGGAGCGTGATGAAGCTCGAGCCGGTGACGAAATAGGAAATGACGAAATCGTCCAGACTCATCGTGAACGCCATCAGCGCGCCCGAGATGATGCCGGGCATGATCTCATGGATGACGACCTTGGTGAAGGCCTGCATCGGCGTGCAGCCGAGATCCAGCGCGGCCTCGACCAGATCCTTGTCCATCTGCTGGAGCTTCGGCATGACGTTCAGGATGACGTAGGGGAGATTGAACGTGATATGCGCGATGAGAAGCGTCCAGAAGCCGAGCACGGAATTGGTCTTCAGCACTGTCCCCGCGAACGCGAACAGCAGCGCCAGCGCGACGCCGGTGACGATATCCGGGTTCGTCATGGGGATGTTGGTCATGGTCATGACGGCGGAGCGGAGCCGTCCCTTCATGCCATGGATGCCGACGGCGGCCATCGTGCCGACGATGGTCGAGATGAGCGTGGCGAGCAGCGCGATGATGACCGAGTTGCGCAGCAGCGTCAGGAGCGTGCCGTCGCGGAACAGATTGGCATACTGCCGCAGCGTAAAGCCTTTAAAGCTGGCGATGTCCGTGCCGGTATTGAACGAGGCCACGGCCAGAACGATCATCGGGATATAGAGGAAGATGAAGACCAGAATGGTAATGGTACGGTTGACGTGCTTCATACCTTGATGACCTCCTCTCCGTCGCCTTCGCCAAAGCGGTTCATCACGGCGACACAGATAAAGATCAGGATCATGAGGACCAGACTCATGGCCGCGCCGAGATTCGGATTATAGGCGGTCTTGAACTGGGATTCGATGACGTCGCCGATAAGCGTCGTGCCGGTGGAGCCCAGCTTCTGCGAGATATAGAACGTGGACACCGCGGGGACGAACACCATCGTGAGGCCCGACAGGATGCCGGGGCCCGACAGCGGCAGGATGACCTTCGAGAACACCTGCGACGGACGGCAGCCGAGGTCGAGCGCGGCCTCGATCAGGCGGTTGTCGATCTTCATGATGACGGAATAGAGCGGCAGGATCATATACGGCAGGTAGTTGTACACCATGCCGAGGATGACGGCGCCGTTCGTGCGGATGAGCGGCAGCGGGCCGATGCCGAGCCGCTGCAGGAAGGTATTGATGATGCCGGTATCCTCCAGCATGCCGACCCACGCGAGTGTGCGGAGCAGGAAGCTCATGCACATGGGCAGCATGATGAGCATCTCCAGAAACCGCTGCGTGAGCGGCTTGCACTGGGCGATGAAGTAGGCCACCGGATAGCCGATCACCAGGCAGATGAGCGAGGCGAACAGGCTCAGCCAGATCGAGCGCAGGAAGATCGGCAGATACGTGCCCATCCCAGCCAGGTTGGCCAGCGTGAACTGACCGGTGATCGAGTCGGTCAGTGCGTAGTAAAAGACGATGCCAAGCGGGATGATCGTAAACAGGATCATCCAGACGATATACGGGCAGGCAAGCAGCTTGTTATTCTTCATCGTCTTCTTCCTCCGAGGC
>DHKK01000060.1:0-5761 GCA_002404795.1 Clostridiales bacterium UBA4696 | reverse complement strand
CCGGAGTACTCGCTCTTGTGCATGATATGGATATCCTCAGGATTGAGGCGGATGCCGATATACGCGTCAACAGGGCAATAGTCCGTGGTCTGGATGAGCCACTTGAAGCCCTTGAAATCGACGATGGTGTCGTAATGGACGCCCTTGAAGGTGACAGACGTGACCGTGCCGCACAGATGACCCTGCTCCGGCGGGACGATGTCGATATCCTCCGGACGGATGACGACGTCGACCGGTTCGTTGGGCGCAAAGCCCTTGTCGACGCACTGGAACTTCCGGCCGAAGAACTTGACCTGATAATCCTCCAGCATGACGCCGTCGAGGATGTTGGACTCGCCGATGAAATCCGCGACAAACGCGTTCTTCGGCTCGTTGTAGATATCCTCCGGACGGCCGATCTGCTGGATCTTGCCCTTGTTCATGACGACGATGGTGTCGGACATGGTCAGCGCCTCTTCCTGATCGTGCGTCACATATATAAATGTAATCCCCATCCGCTGCTGGATGTTTTTCAGCTCGTTCTGCATGTCCTTGCGCAGGCGCAGGTCGAGCGCGCCCAGCGGTTCGTCGAGCAGAAGGACCTGCGGCCGATTGACGAGCGCGCGGGCGATGGCCACACGCTGCTGCTGACCGCCGGACAGGCTCGTCACCCTGCGGTTTTCAAAGCCCTTGAGGCTGACGATCTCCAGCATCTCGGTCACACGGTCGTCGATCTCCGATTCCGGTGCCTTTGCGATCCGCAGGCCGAACGCGATATTGTCATACACGTCCAGATGCGGGAACAGTGCGTAGCGCTGGAAAACGGTATTGATCCTCCGTTTATAGGCCGGTACGTCGTTGATGCGCTGGCCGTTGAACAGCACATCGCCGGAGGTAGGCGATAAAAAGCCGCCGATGATCCGGAGCATGGTGGTCTTTCCGCAGCCGCTGGGACCCAGCAATGTGAGGAATTCCTTGTTGTTGATGTACAGGTTGATGTTGTCGAGAATCGTCTCTCCGTCCTCGAATGTCATAGTGAGATTCGTGAGGCGAATGAGCTCTTTGGACATGTATCCTCCCCCATTTCGAAAAAAATTCGTATGCGTCGGAAGCTGACAAAAACGCCCGAAACATACTGGATTGAATATATCCGGCAGGGGGTGTTTTGTCAATAACAAAACGAAAAAATGTGCAAAAAAGTTGGAAGAACATTTAGGAAGTTCTTCCAACTTTGGAGAAAATACAGAATAAAATATGTTATGTAAAGTATTCCTGCACGAAATCCACAGATTCGACCTCGAACGTCTTTCCGTCGAGGTACGAAAGGCAACCCGCGTCGGTCGTGAAGCGGAAGGTGAGTTTGTAGGAATAGAGGGCCTGATATTTGCGGTCATAGCGTTTGTCGAGCCTGCCGTATTTCCCGTCGCCCAGCAGCGGCCAGCCTGCGGCGGCCATCTGCGCGCGAATCTGGTGGGTGCGGCCGGTGATGAGCTCGCATTCGACCAGACTCAGGCCTCTGCGGCTCTGCAGCGTCTGATAGAGCGTGATGCAGGTCTTGGAGCCCTTCTGCGGGGCCTTGGTGACATAGACGCGGTTTTCCTTCGCATCCTTGAACAGCTGTCCCTCGAGCCGTCCGTTCGCCGGACGCGGCGTGCCGTGGACGATGCACAGATACCGCTTGTCGATCTCGCGGTCCTTGATCTTCTGGTTGAGGATGCGCAGGGCCTCTGCATTTTTCGCGGCGATGACGATGCCGCCGGTGTTGCGGTCGATGCGGTTGCACAGGGCGGGGGTGAAGGCATGCTCCTCCCGCGGCCGCCATTCGCGCTTGGCGTAGAGATAGGCCTGGATATGGTCGATAAGCGTGCGGCCGTATTCCGCGCCGTCGTGCGGGTGGACGGCCTGACCCGGTTTTTTGTCGACCAGCAGGATGTTTTCATCCTCATAGACGATGTGCAGCTTCGGCGCGGCGACGGTCAGATAGGCATTTTCTTCTTTGGGGGTATCAAAAAACTCGTCGTTGATGTATAATTGCAGCGTATCTCCGGCAGTCAGGCGCGTATCGCGCTCGGCGCGCTTGCCGTTGAGCTTGACGCGCTTGAGGCGGATGTATTTCTGCGCCAGCGAGGCCGGGAGCAGGGGAACGGCCTTGGCCAGAAAGCGGTCGAGCCGCTGCCCGGCGTCATTCGGGGTGATCGTAAATTCTTTCATGGCAGTCTTGACGTCTCCGATCTTGTTCTGCGCCTATTTTACCACGCGGCCCGGCTCCTGTAAAGAATCCGCGGCTGCGGAAAAAGAACGAAAAATTTGTGAAAAAGTATTTGACTTCCACGCGATTATTCGATATAATATCCATCGCACGATTATGGATTGGAGGGCGCTATGCTGCTGGATTTAAAGCCGATTCTTGTCACGCCCGGCGCAAGCCTTCCGTTCGAGACGAGCGAAGATCTGTCCGATCTCGTTTTCGGCAGCTGCAAGCCCGCAGACGAGCCGGTCCTTGCGCGCGGCAAGGTGCGCAACACCGCCGGCGTGCTGGAGCTGACCGGTGAGCTTTCCACCACGCTGCACGGCGTGTGTGACCGCTGCGCCGCCGCGTTCACGCGCGCGATCACGATCCCGGTCCACGCGGTCCTGGTCCCGGAGCAGGAGCTCGAGCAGGCGGAGGACGAATGGACCTTCGGCATCCATGACGGCTGCGCGGATCTGACCGATATCGTGACGACGGCCTTCGTGCTCGGCCTTGACAGCCAGCTTCTGTGCAGGCCGGACTGCAAAGGCGTCTGCTTCCGCTGCGGGAAGAACCTCAATGAGGGGCCCTGCGGCTGCAAGCCTGAAGTTGATTCCCGTTTTGCTGTTTTACAGCAGTTACTGGATAAATAAGTAGATAATGTGCCCTCGGGCATTTGAACCAAGGAGGTGTACCACATGGCAGTACCCAAGAGAAAAGTATCCCGTGCAAGAAGAGATAAGAGACGCAGCTCCCACTGGAAACTGGCGATCCCCGGCGTCGTAGCTTGCCCGAAGTGCGGCGAGCCCCGCCTGCCTCACAGAGCCTGCAAGGCTTGCGGCTACTACAATGGCCGTGAAGTCATTTCTGTTGAAGCTAAGTGATTTCGCTGAAAGAGATGAGAGGGAGGCCGTGCGCCTTCCTCTTTTCTTGTCTATGAAAGGAGGCAAACCGGTATGTCAAAACCGATCGTAGCCATCGTCGGCCGGCCGAACGTCGGCAAATCGATGCTCTTCAATAAGCTGACCGGCAAGCGCATGGCGATCGTGGAGGATACGCCGGGCGTCACCCGTGACCGGATCTACGGCGAATGCGAGTGGAACGGGCGCGGCTTTGCGCTCGTCGATACCGGCGGCATTGAGCCGGGCACGAACAATGAAATGCTGAAATTCATGCGCCGCCAGGCGGAGATCGCCATTGAGCTGGCGGACGCCATCATTATGGTAGCGGACGTGCGCAGCGGCGTCACCGCCGCCGATCAGGACGTTGCCGCCATGCTGCGCAAGTCCGGAAAGCCTGTGGCTCTGGCCGTCAATAAGTGCGACTCCACAGGCCTGGTAAATCCGGACGCCTTCGAGTTCTACTCCCTGGGCATCGGCGATCTGTTCGAGACCTCCGCCGTCCACGGCCACGGCACCGGCGATCTGCTGGACTGGGTGCTGGAGAACATTCCGGATGTCGAAGACGAAGATGACGACGACGATGTGATCAAGGTCGCCATCGTAGGAAAGCCCAACGTGGGCAAGTCCAGTCTTCTCAATCGGATCCTGGGGGAGGAGCGGGTCATCGTCTCCGACGTGGCCGGCACCACCCGGGACGCCATCGACTCTTATTTTGAGAACGAAACCGGAAAATACTGCTTCATTGACACCGCCGGTATGCGCCGGAAGAGCAAGGTGGACGACGCCATTGAAAAGTATTCCAATATGCGCTCCGTCAGCGCCATCGACCGGGCGGATGTGTGCCTGATCCTTATTGACGCCAACGAGGGCGTTACGGAGCAGGACACCAAGATCGCGGGCCTGGTTCACGAGGCAGGCAAGGCCGCCGTGATCGTGGTCAATAAATGGGACGCCGTAGCCGATAAGGAGACCAACACCATGCGGGACATGGAGGCGGACGTCCGCAAGGGCCTGAGCTATATGCTCTACGCCCCGGTCATCTTCCTCTCCGCCCTGACCGGCGCCCGGTGTGACCGGCTGTTTGAGACCATTCAGGAGGTCCACAAGCAGAATACCAGCCGCATCACTACGGGCAATCTGAACGCCGTGCTGGCAGACGCCACTGCCCGGGTCCAGCCGCCCACGGACAAGGGCCGCCGTCTGAAGATCTACTATATCACGCAGGTCGGCGTCAAGCCGCCGCATTTTGTGTTCTTCTGCAACGACAGCCGGCTCTTCCATTTCTCGTACCAGCGCTATCTGGAAAACCAGATCCGCGCGGTGTTCGGCCTGACCGGAACGCCGATCCGGATCACCATCCGCCAGAAGGGCGACAAGGAAGACGTATAACCAGACGATCCCGGCAGGAAGCTTCTTCCGCCGGGATTGCTGCAAAAATGGTAAAATTTCTTTGATTTAAAATAAGGAGACAGGACGATGGAACAGAAGTATGCAGAATATGCCGCCCAGAAGGCGGTCGAGCTGCTCGCGATCGACAGCCCGACGGGCTTTACCGATCGGGCCGCGGCCTGGGTGCAGGACGCGTTCAGTGTGCTGGGCTTTGCGGCAAAGAAGACCGCCAAGGGCGGCGTGCTGATCGACCTCGGCGGCGCGGAATCGGAAGAAGGCGCGCTGCTGCTGCAGGCGCATACGGATACGCTCGGCGCGATGGTCGCGGAGGTCAAGGCCAACGGCCGTCTGCGCGTGACGAACCTCGGCGGCATGCGCGCGGAAAATGGCGAGACGGAGAACGTCCGCGTCTACACGCGCGGCGGCAAGGTCTATGAAGGGACGCTGCAGCTGTGCAACGCGTCTGTCCACGTGAACGGAGACTACGGCAAGACCGAGCGGACCTTCGACACGACGGAGGTCTTGCTCGACGAAGCCGTCGCCTCCGCGGACGAGACCCGCGCGCTCGGCATCGAGACCGGCGACATCGTCTGCTTCGACCCGCGCACGCGCGTGACGGCCTCGGGCTATATCAAAAGCCGCTTCCTCGACGATAAGCTGTCCGTCGGCATCCTGCTGGGCTTTGCAAAGTACCTGCGGGACGAAAACAGGCAGCTGCCGCGCCGGACCTATGTCCATGTGACCGTCTATGAGGAGGTCGGCCACGGCGGCGCGGGCTCCGTGCCTGCGGGCGTGACGGAGTCCATCAGCGTCGATATGGGCTGCGTGGGCGACGGGCTGCGCTGCACGGAGCGGCAGGTGTCGATCTGCGCAAAGGACTCCGGCGGCCCGTACAGCTACGAGGTCGTCGGCAAGCTCATCGACGCGGCCAAGCGCGAGGGCGCAGACTACGCAGTCGATGTTTACCCGCACTACGGCTCCGACGTGGAGGCCACGCTCAGCGCAGGCTATGACATCCGCCACGGCCTCATCGGCTCCGGCGTCTACGCCAGCCACGGCTACGAACGCAGCCACAAGGACGGCGTCCTCAACACCCTGAAGACGCTCAAGGGCTATCTGAACCTGTAAGTCTCAGCACTCAAGGCTCCCTCTGACGAGGGAGCTGTCTGCGAAGCAGACTGAGGGAGAGAAAATTTTGGACTTTCGCATAGCTTACAGTGATTGCAAACCTTCAGGTCTTCTCTCCCTCCGTCAAAACCTT
>DHKK01000075.1 GCA_002404795.1 Clostridiales bacterium UBA4696 | reverse complement strand
AAATTTGCGGTTTGGTTTTTTTCATGCAAATCTGCAACAACCTCTCAGTCAGCCTGCGGCTGACAGCTCCCCTGGGAGGGGAGCCTTTTTACTCCTTCTGCATCAGGTGATACTCATACAGCAGCTTCGCCGCGGCCTCGCGGGTGATCGGCTGCTGCCAGCCGAAGTTCCCCGCGCTGTCGCCGGTGAACACCCCGTTCTGCTTCGCCCATTCGGCCGCCTCCCGTGCCCAGTCCGAGGGCGCGTCGCCGGTGCCCTGCAGGCTGAGCAGCTCCTCCTTCGTCACTTCCATCACCTCCATCACCAGCCGTTTGAACCGGACCCACGCCGACTCGTCGTCCACCCACATGGCCGGGCAGCGCTTGCTCACCACGTCGTAGTGCCGCAGCACGTTCCCGATCGGGATCTGATAGGTCCGCATAAGTTTTCTTGTGAGCAGCGCCGCATTCTCGACCACCGCGTCCTCCAGCCAGTACCGGCCGTTTTCATACCGGCAGCACATCTCGATGGAGATCGAGTTGCCGTTGTGGCAGCGCGGATGCTTCTGCTGGTAGACGCCCGCCGTGCCGACCGCCCAGGCCGTATCGCCGTCGTCCACCGACTGCAGCCAGCCGTTCCGGTCGACAAAATAATGCGCCGAGGCCCCGCGCGGGGACCGGAAATAGTTCAGATTCCCCGCGGCGGAGTCATTGCGTCCAGCCGTGTAGTGCAGAACGAGAAATTCGATGCGCTGCGTCCGGCCTCTGGTGTAATTACTCGGATGCGCCGTCGTCATGCTTCGCACCCGCCTCGCTGTGCAGCTTCTGCGCCTGGGTGCCGAAATAAAAGGCGATGACCGTCGTGTAGATCATCATGAAGTCCTGGCTGACCTCGCCCTTTACGGCCTGCCACGCGAAGACCGCCGTCAGCGCCAGCGTCACGATCGATTTGACCGTCAGCAGATTTTCAATCCGCTTCAAAACCTGTTCCATGTCTCCGAAGCTCCTTTCATGTCACGATCTCCCATCCGGCGATCTCCTGCGCGATGCGGTCGATGAACGAATTGCCGCGCAGCGCCTTGTAGGCCTTGTATTCGTAGAGATAATTCTCGTACTCATACTGCCGGATGGTCTTTTCCTCCCTGTGCTTATAATATGTCGCCAGCATGTCCGCGCGCAGCATACATTTCTGCCCCTCGCGGATGGCGCTCATCCCGAACAGCCGCTCCCGCACCGGCTTCGCCAGCAGCACCAGCAGCGTCACGATCGACCCCAGCCCGCTGCACACGCTGACCAGCGCGGAAAACGCCGTCATCTGCCCCGCACTCATCGCAGCGCATCCTCCGCTGCCTCGATGAGCGCCGCCAGCTCCGGGATGAAGCCCGCCAGCGTCTTCTTCGCCGCCGCGCCGAGCGCCGCATAGCCCTCCGTCAGCTTCCGCAGCACCGGCAGCAGCGCCGCCAGCTTGTCCGACGCGCGCACGTCCAGCTCCGCGAGCCGGGCTCTGATCTGCGCGAGCAGCTTTTCTTCCAGTTTCGTCATGCCAGTGCCTCCCCGATCTGCCGCAGCGCCTCTTCCAGCTGCGTGTATTTGCCCATCTTGACCGTCAGCGTCCCGTCTCGGTGATCCGTGATCGGGCCCGCGACGCAGTAGTCGGCATTGTCCCATTCCTGCACGGTCTCGGTCCCGCCGCCATCCGTGCCGTCCGGCACCGTCTCCCGCTGGACGATCGACCAGCCAAGACCGTCCGTAAACAGCTGCGCGGCCTGCGCGTGCGTCATCGTCAGCGTGATGGACTTGGACGCGCGCCCGTCCCAGTCGCGGTCGATCAGCCTTCCGCTGATGTACGCCGGATATTCATTCTCCTGTACCTTCAGATAGATCATTGCCTCTCCCCGTCTCTCCTTTCCTTAAAAGCACCATGCCGCCGCGATACCGTCCACTTCGGACGCGACGCTCCAGTCCGCTTCGCCGCTCCATCCCGTTCTGTCAAAGCAGCTGGTGCTGTTAAGTCTCGGCGAGCGCAGATACCACGCGCGGTTTTTCTCCCGGTTCGCGGCCGTCTTGTAATACTCGTACTGCGTGCCCTCGCCCGCATAGGAGAATGTCCGTGTGCCCTGTACCTCGATCTCTGACAGCAGGAACAGCGTGTCCGACGTCGTATCGATAGCCGAACTGGCATTGCCCGCCGACGTCTTCTTCGTCACAGCCTTGAATGCGGCCACGACCTCCGCCGGCATCACCTTCTTCAGCGCCGGGAACGCGTTGGACGTCCGCACCAGGCAGTTCTTCCAGCCGCAGTCGTTATACGCTCCGCCGTTCATCTTGTACTGCGTCGCATAGGTCGTGTGCATCTGGAATGTCAGCGGAGCCTTGCCCGAGCCGTCGGCGTAGTCGTCGTGGTTCTTGCCGATGATGTCGATCTTGTAGTTCTTCTTCCCGAACGCCATCACGCAGCTGTCGCCGACCTTCCACGTGGACGGGACCTGCTTTGTCTGGCAGGCCAGGATGATATCCTTCCACTTGTTTTCCGAGAAGACCTCCTTGATCCCGCCTGTGTTCGGCCTCGGTCTGTTGTAGATCATGACGCATCCCCCTGATAGTTCACGCTCTGCACCGTCACATACACCGTGATCGCCGCCGTCGGCACCGTCTCGCACTGGAACGTCAGCGTCTGCGCCGACCCATCCTCCCCGATGCAGAGGATCCCGGCGTCATTGTACGCTGACAGGTCGCTCAGCTTCGGTGTCGGGATCAGCAGATGGTCCGTCTCCGTCGAGCTTGCCGCCGCGAAGCTCACCGCCTGCTGCTTCGACGTCGCATTCCACCCCGCCACCGTGAGCGTCACCGGATAGGTCTTCGCCGGGGCTGCATACTTCCCCGCCAGGCTGACCGCGCCGGTCTGCCCGTCGACGGAGCTGACCGGCACGCTGACCTGCGCTGCGGCCGCCGCGGCCAGCTCCTGCTTGTCCGCCTCGGTAAAATAATCCGTCCCCTTCACCGGCGTCGCGCCCGCGGGACCTTGTGGCCCAGTTGGACCTTGCGGGCCGGTCTCACCCTGCGGGCCTGTTGGCCCCTGTGGCCCCGTCTCCCCCTGCGGCCCCGTAGGCCCTTGCGGGCCAGTCTCGCCCGGTTCTCCCTTCGCGCCGGGGTCTCCTTTGTCTCCCTGCTCCCCCTTCTCACCGCGCGACGGCTTCCCGGTGTCGGTCTCGCCCAGATACCAGTTGCCGTTC
>DHKK01000150.1 GCA_002404795.1 Clostridiales bacterium UBA4696 | reverse complement strand
GAGTGTCGGGCGGACTGGCTCGCGGAGTTCGCCGATATGGAGCGCGGCGCGCAGGAGTGGCTCGATCAGGTGGTGGGCCATCTGAAAACGCCAATGACGCCGGATACGCCGCTGCGCATGGCGGCAGAGGGCACCGCGCTTGCGGACCTGTTCAACACCGTACAGCTTGCCGCGAGCGGCGCGCAGCTCTCGGTCACGAGTCTTGCCAACGACGCGGCGGGCCTCCCGCAGACCGTGCGCCGCAGGGACATCCTCAACGCCTACCCCTACACGAATACGCTGACGGTGCTTGAGATCACCGGCGCGGTCCTGCGCAGGGCGATGGAGCGCAGCGCGGAATACTTCACCCGAAATCCGGACGGCACGCTGCGCGTGTCGGACTGCTTTCTGGAGCCCAAGGTCGAGCATTATAATTACGACTACTATGCCGGCGTGAGCTACGCCTACGATATCACAAGGCCGGTCGGCGAGCGCGTGGTCGAGCTGACGGTCAACGGAGCGCCCGTGAAGGATACGGACGTGTTCACCGCATGCCTGAGCAGCTACCGCGCCAGCGGCACGGGCGGGTACGACTGCTACGTCGGCTGTCCGGTCGTGCGCGAGATCGGCACGGAGATGTCCGACCTGCTGCTGGACTACTTCCGGCAGTACGGCGGGGATATCCCGCTGACGCGCGGCAGCTTCCGGGTATTCTGACCGGAGGAAAATATGAAATAAGAGGAGAGCCCCCGCCATACGGCGGGAGCTCTCCTCTTTCTTTTGCAAAGCCCATTGTCGCTTGCCGTGCCGGAACGGGATATCTGCATCCTTCGCGGATCGGACGGCCGCCGACGAGCTTCTGCTGTGAAAGCAATGTGATCGGTCCATTGTTTGATTTTGCCGTTTTATGACCGCCCGGCACGACGGCGTGCAGGGACGGGGACGATGTTTGGTCTTGTCCTCAGATCCTCGCCACGCCGCTCTTGCGTGCGGCTTCGGCGACGGCCTTGGCCACCGCGGGGCCGACGCGCGGGTCGAACGCCGCGGGGATGATGTAGTCCTCGGAAAGCTCATCGCCGACAAGTCCCGCCAATGCTTCGGACGCCGCGACCTTCATCGCCTCGTTGATGTCGCTTGCGCGCACGTCGAACGCGCCGCGGAAGATGCCGGGGAACGCGAGCACGTTGTTGATCTGGTTCGGATAGTCGCTGCGGCCGGTCGAAACGACTCTTGCGCCGCCCGCCTTCGCCGCGTCGGGGAAGATCTCCGGCGTCGGGTTCGCGCAGGCGAAGATGATGGCGTCCCTGTTCATCGTCTTGACCATTTCAGTCGTGACAGTGTTCGGCGCAGAAACGCCGATGAACACATCCGCGCCCACGAGCATATCGGCGAGCGAGCCCGCTTTGCGGCTCAGGTTCGTGACCTCGGCCATCTCGGTCTTGATCCAGTTGAGGCCCTCGCGGCCCTTGTAGATCGCGCCCTTGCGGTCGCACATCGTGATATCCTTGAAGCCCGCGGAGAGCAGCAGCTTCGTGATGGCGATGGCCGCCGCGCCCGCGCCGGACGTGACGATCTTCACGTCCTCCTTCTTCTTGCCCACGACCTTGAGCGCGTTCGTCAGGCCTGCGAGCGTAATGACGGCGGTGCCGTGCTGGTCGTCGTGGAAAATGGGGATGTCGCACCTTTCCTTCAGCTTGCGCTCGATCTCGAAGCAGCGCGGCGCGGCGATGTCCTCAAGGTTGATGCCGCCGAAGCTGCCGGAAATGTTGTAGACAGTCTCGACGAACTCGTCCACGTCTTTCGTCTTCACGCAAAGCGGGAACGCGTCCACATCGCCAAACGCCTTGAAGAGCACGCATTTGCCCTCCATGACGGGCATACCGGCCTCGGGGCCGATGTCACCAAGGCCCAGCACGGCGCTGCCGTCGGTGATGACCGCCGCCATGTTCCAGCGGCGCGTGAGCTCGTAGCTTTTGCTGATGTCCTTCTGAATTTCAAGGCACGGCTGCGCGACGCCGGGGGTGTAGGCGAGAGACAGGTCGTCCTTCGTCTTGACCGGCACACGCGTCACCATTTCGATCTTGCCCTTCCACTCCCCGTGCAGGCGGAGCGATTCTTTTGCATAATCCATTATGTTTTCTCCTTTCAAACCATCCGCTCGGGACGGACGATGCGGTCAAATTCCTCCGGCGGCAGAAGCTCCAGTGCGGCGCAGGCCTCGCGCAGCGTCAGATCTTCCGCGTATGCCTTCTTTGCGATCTTTGCGGCGTTTTCATAGCCGATGTGCGGGTTGAGCGCCGTGACGAGCATCAGCGAGCGATGCACGTTTTCGTCCATCTTCTCCCGATTTGCGCGGATGCCGGACGCGCAGTTTTTGTCAAATGAAGCGATGGCCTCGCTCATAAGCCGCGCGGACTGCAAAAAGTTATAGGCGCACACCGGCATAAAGACGTTCAGCTCAAAGTTCCCCTGCGACGCGGCCATGCCGACGGCGACGTCGTTGCCCATGACCTGCACCGCCACCATTGTCACCGCCTCGCACTGCGTGGGGTTGACCTTGCCGGGCATGATGGACGAGCCGGGCTCGTTGGCGGGAATGCTGATCTCCCCAAGGCCCGTGCGCGGACCGGAGGCGAGCCAGCGCACGTCGTTTGCGATCTTCATCATATCGCATGCGAGCGCCTTGATCGCGCCGTGTGCAAATACCAGCTCGTCCTTTGACGTGAGCGCGTGGAACTTGTTGGCGGCGGTGACAAAGGGCCTGCCCGTCAGGCGTGCGATCGCCGCGGCGGACTCCGTGTCAAAGCCCGTCGGCGCGTTCAGCCCCGTGCCGACAGCCGTGCCGCCGAGCGCCAGCTCATGCAGCGGCGGCAGCGCGGCCGCGAGCAGCTCCCTGTCCCGTGCAAGGCTCGTCCGCCAGCCGGAGATCTCCTGCCCGAAGGTGATCGGCGTCGCGTCCTGCAAATGTGTCCGGCCGGACTTGAGTACCGCCGTGTTTTCCGTCTCCAGACGGGAAAGCGTCTGCTCCAGCGCGCGGACCGCGGGCAGCAGCCGTTCCTCGACGGCGAGGCAGGCCGCGATGTGCATGGCCGTCGGAAAGGTGTCGTTTGAGGACTGCGACATATTGACGTCGTCATTCGGGTGCAGGAGCTGCCTGCCGGCCAGCTCGTTGCCGCGGTTGGCGATGACCTCGTTGACGTTCATGTTCGACTGCGTGCCCGAGCCCGTCTGCCACACAACGAGCGGAAAGTGCCCGTCCAGTTGGCTGGCGAGGATCTCGTCGCAGACATGGCCGATCACGGCGCATTTTTCCTCCGTCATCCGCTCGGGCAGCAGCGTGCGGTTGGCAAGCGCCGCGCCCTTTTTCAAAAGGGCGAAGGCGCGGATGATCTCCGCGGGCATCGTCTCGATCCCGACGCCGATGGGAAAATTCTCATGCGAGCGCTGTGTCTGCGCGCCCCAATAGCGGTCTGCGGGGACGCGGACCTCCCCCAGCGAATCGTGCTCTGCTCTGTACTCCATGGCTTACCTCGCTTTTATTTTGATCTCTTACATAATAATACACGCTGCGGCACCGCCGTCAACATAATTCTCGATTCTTCCTGCGATGACCCATGGCGGAGCGGTGTACAGAGTACTTTTTATCTGCGTGTCCCGCGGCACGAGGAAAGGCTGACGGAGCCCCGTCAGCCTTTCCTGTTCTGTATATGATCTGCTGCTTTTACCCGTTCGCGGTCAGGACGCCTGCTCCGTTCGCCGGAAGCTCAGATAGCGCGTTCCCTGAAATGTCAGCTCGCCGGTGTCGCCCTCAGCCAGCATGCCGTATTCCGTGCCGGAGAGCGCAAATTCCATCCGGTCGCCGCTTTCCACCTGGAACGTGGCGTAATAGCTGGTGGAGGTGTGGACGCGGTGCGTCTCGCCGCTGTGATGGTGGTGGGAAACGGCGGTGCGGCGGGATACCACCGCGGCGGGGACGGTCAGCTTCGGCGAGTGGTTATTTTTGTTCCACTCTCCGATGCCGCGGATCAGCGTCACGATGATGATGCCAAACACCAGCACGAACATAAGCGGCATCATGACGGACATGATGCCGAAGGTCGTGCCGAAGCCGGGATCAAAGCCATATCCAAAGCCCATAACGTCTCCTTTTTTCTGAAAGGGCAGGGAGTTTCCCGGAGGAAGCTCCCTGCGGGTTTGATTTACACCTGCTGCTCCGGCGCATCCGCGGAGGCGGCCGCCGCATCCTCTGCCGGCTGCTGCTTGACCGTCACCTGGACCGGCTGGGGAGTTCCCGCCGCCAGCTTGCCGCCCAGAGCGCCCGCCAGCAGACTCTTGAGGTCGAGCCCCATTCCGGCGCTGATGCCCTCGGTGACCTGCGTGGTGCCGTTGACGATGTCGGAAAGAAGCTTGGCGCTGTTGCCCTCGCCGTACATCGTGATCTTATCCACCTTGCTGAGAGGCTCGGCCACATTCTTGGCGATCTCCGGCAGGGCGTTCATGATCATCTCGATGACCGCGGCCTCGCCGTACTTTTTCATGGCCACGGCCTTCTTGTCGATACCCTCGGCCTCGGCCAGCGCCTTGGCGCGGATGGCTTCGGCCTCCGCCTGACCGACGGCGGCGATACCGGCGGCCTCCTGCTCTTTGGCAAAGCGGGCGGCCTCGGCGGCCTTCTTGGCCGCTTCCGCAGCCTGCTCCTGCTCGTAGCGGACGGCCTCCGCGTCCTTCTGACGCTGGTAGAGGGCGGCCTGCGCCTCCTGCTCCTTCTTATAGCGGTCGGCGTCGGCGGCGGCGCGGACCTCGGCGTCCAGAGACTGCTTTTTGACCTCGACTTCCCTGCTCTTCAATTCCGCTTCGCGTTCCGCCTTGGCGATCTGGGCGTTGACGGTCGCGGTCTCGATGGAGCGCTGCTGCTCCTGCTGCTGGATGGTGTAGGCGGCGTCGGCCTCGGCGCGCTTGGTGTCCTCCTGCACCTTCAGCTCCGACTGCTTGATGGCAAGGTCGTTCTGCTTCTGCGCAATCTGCATGTCGGATTCCACCTGCGCGTCGTTCGACGCCTTGGCGGCCTGCGCCTGCGCGATGGCGATATCACGCTCTGCCTCGGCCTTGGCGATGGCGGCGTCCTTCTGGATCTTGGACATGTTGTCCTGACCGAGGGAGTTGATGAGGCTGTTTTCATCGGTGACGCGCTGGATGTTGCAGGAGATGATCTGGATGGAAAGGGAAAACGGAAGAGA
>DHKK01000139.1:32669-33587 GCA_002404795.1 Clostridiales bacterium UBA4696 | reverse complement strand
GCGCTGAGATGCTGTAACAGCGAGGATGAATGCAGGGGGTGTCCGCTCGAGGTGGCAGACTTACCACGAGGAACGTGTTCGGGCAAAGTGTTGGCTGCTGCCGCCGACATGCTGGAGCAGGATGCGCCGGAATGGATAAGCGTAAAGGACAGAATGCCGGACGAAAAACACGATGGAGCCGCACCTGACGTCAGCTTCAACAGTTCTGATTTTTGTCTTGTTGCGGCAGATATCTGCGGAATTGACTACATCGTGGCGCTAGATTCGACTGTGGATGGGGTTTGGCGGCACTATGTCGGTTATGTTACCCACTGGATGCCCCTGCCCGAACCGCCGAAGGAGATGAACGCATGAGAAAGATCGCCTGCCCTTACTGCGGCGCGGAAATGTTGCCGGAAGAAAACAGCGACGATCTTGAGGACGATTGGAAATGGTGGTACGAATGCACGAAATGTGCAGCACGCGCGCCGGTAGCCGAGACGCCAAACGCGGCTAGAGACAAGGCTTTGCTTAATCCCGGTCAATTTCGCGAAAACACGAAGTTGATCTGCTGTAAAGACTGTGCCCACCTATGTTATGAAAACATTGGCATATACTACTGCGGCAACTTTGTGGTCTGCGGACAAGTAAATCCATATGACTACTGTAGCCGCGCAGAACGAAAGGAAAGAAAACCAACATGAAGATCATCGACCCATCCTACACCATCGTTCGCCCCTGCGCGCTGGACGCCGTCGCCCGCAAGGACGCGCTCCACGCCATCGCCGACGCGGCGCGCACGTGCTACAAGTCGACCGGCACGGACGACGCGACGCTCGTCGCGCAGCTGGTGCGCAGCGAACACGAGGCCATGCTCGAGCACTACGGTCTGACGGTGCGCTTTGTGGTGGATCGGGGCGTATCGCACGAGATCGTGCG
>DHKK01000139.1:0-32639 GCA_002404795.1 Clostridiales bacterium UBA4696 | reverse complement strand
CATCGTCTGGCGAGCTACGCGCAGGAGAGCACGCGCTACTGCAATTACAGCAGGGGCAAATTTGGTGGAGAAATCTGCGTAATTTGTCCGGAAGAAATCAAAAACGATAAAATACGTGCAGAAGCATGGGAAGCTGCTTGCGGCATGGACGAACGAATCTATCTTGCGCTCATAGGAGATCACGTGCCGCCAGAACTCGCCCGTTCGGTTCTTCCAACCGCGCTCGCAACCGAACTTGTCATGACCGCAAACCTCCGCGAATGGCGGCATTTCCTCGCGCTCCGCGCGGTCGGCACCACCGGCAAGCCGCATCCGCAAATCCGCCAGGTGGCCGCACCGCTGCTGCGCGAGCTGGCCGCGTGGCTGCCCGAAGTCTTCGGCGACCTCGCGCAGGCGCTCGACGCTGCGCAAAGGAGTGATTCATCTGCGCATGAGTGACCGCAACGCAGAGGGATACGCCGATCCGACCGCGCGAAGCGCGATCGATAAAACCGCCCGCGAAGAAAGCCGGGCGGACGCGCGGGCACGGGCGTTTATCCGCGCAATCTATACGCTCGCCGGGCAGAGCGGATATTTTCTGCCTGGCGGCGTGGATATCATCGACAGACGGACGGGCAAAAGATATCACTGAGAGGAGAGGATCGTACGGCGCTGGAACATGTGCTTGTCAAAAAGCCGCAGCCGCAAAAGAGCGCGGCGCAGCTATATTTGGAGCAGTATCAATCTTTGTGCGCGGAGCGCGATGCGATCGAGGCGTGTATGGCCGATTTTCGCAGTCGCGCTACGCGCGTCTCTCAAAGCTGGCAGCCAGACCGCGTGCAGACCTCTCCCACGCCCGACGGGCGGTACGATGTGGTGGCGGAGGGCGTGGATTACCGAGACGAGATGATGCCCGACTATAGCGAGCTCCTCCAGCGAATTCCGCTAAAGGCGCAGGAGATCATGGACACGATTTCGCTTGTGCCGGACGCGCAGCAGAGGACGGTGCTATACGCCAAGTATATCACGCTGCGCTATCCTGATAACAGATGGAGCAACATTGCGGAGTATGTCCATTTCAGCCCGTCCTATACGCGCGAGCTGCACCAGCGTGGACTTGATGCCGTGGAGGATATTCTTGCCGGCCGGACCGTAAAAACGGCAGAAAACGGCAAATAACGGCAGGACGCGTCAGCACAAATATGGTATAATATACACGCAAAAGAGTACCCCCCCGGGGTGCTGATTTCACGCCGCACAGCAACAACCTACGCGCCCCACACGCCGATGGATTGCCAAAGCTGTGCGGCGCTTTTTTGTTATTCCGGAGGATATGGTCACGGGTTTGAGGCGCGCGTCCTCCCGCGCAGGGAGCAGCGCGGCGATTGATTCGCCGAACTGCTGGCGGCCGCTGGGCGGGCACGGTCGCGCGCTCAAAATTAGGTACTGTCCCGGCCTAAAACTTTAGCGGCGCTAATCGAGCGCAAAAGATTTCTAGTCACGGGCAAAATTTTTCATCGCGCTACACTACAGTTTTACCAGAAGGAGGGCGCTGCAAATGGCAGCAGAAGCACGCGCGGACGGCAAGCTCGTCAACGCGAAATTCCTCGCGCAGGCGTGGGGGCTGACGGTCGATCGCGTGTACCAGCTGCAGCGCCAGGGCATCATCCGCAAGGCGGAAAAAAGCCTGTATAACTTTTTTGAGCAAAACCGCCGCTACATCGAATACATCCGCCGCGACGGGATCAGCGAGGACAACCGTGCGGCGACGGACGAAAAGAAGCGCGAGAAGATGGACGCAGATAAGCGCTATAAGCTTGCAAAAGCCGAAGCGCAGGAGATCGAGCTGGCGGAGCTGCGCGGGCAGATGCACCGTGCGGAAGACGTGCAGAAAATCTGGACGGACCACGTCATGCTCCTTCGCGCCATGATCCTCGCGCTGCCGGGCAAATGCGCAATGGACTGCGCCGCAGCGGACACGCCCGCGGCCGCGCGCGAAATCGTTAAGCGTGAAGTATACGAGGTGCTCAACCAGCTAGCCTCGTATGAGTACGACCCGGACGAGTATACCGCGCGCGTGCGAGAGCGTAAGGGGTGGATGCCGGATGGAGCCGAAGACGATGACGAGCCGGATCAGCCGCAAGACTGAGCAGCTCGCCTGCAGCGTCTTTGCCTACTACGCCCCGCCGGAAGACCTCACCGTCCCCGAGTGGGCGGAAAAGTATCGTGTACTTTCGCGCGAAAACAGCGCCGAGGCAGGCCCGTGGCGCAATCGCCGCACGCCCTATCTGATCGAGCCCATGCGCGCCTTTACCGATCCCGCCGTCCGGCATATCACCGTCGTCGCCTCTTCGCAGGTCGGCAAGTCGGAACTGGAGCTTAACATTATTGGTTACATCATCGATCAGGATCCGTCCAGCATCCTCTACGTGCAGCCGACACTCGACGACGCAAAAAAGTTTTCTCGCCAGCGCGTCTCCCCCATGATCCGCGATACGCCCACCCTCCGCCGCAAGGTGGCCGACGTCAAAAGCCGCGACGGCGGAAACACCATCCTGCAAAAGCAGTTCCCCGGCGGCCTTATCTCCATCGTCGGCTCGCAGGCCGCAAGCGGCCTCGCCTCCCTGCCCGCGCGCTATGTCATCGGCGATGAGCGAGACCGCTGGGCCGTGTCTGCCGGCACCGAAGGCGACCCGTGGGATCTTGCCGTCGCCCGTACGACCACATACTATAACGCAAAACTGGTGGACGTTTCCACGCCCACCATTCGGGGGGCGTCCGCCATTCAGACGACATACGAGGCCGGCACAATGGAGCACTGGTGCTATCAGTGCCCCGATTGCGGCGAGTGGTCCGAGCTCCGCTTTGATGATATCAAGTTTGACTACAAAGAGGTTCAATCCGGCCGCAAACGCGATTATGATATCACGTCCGTCCAGTGGGCGTGCCCGCACTGCGGCGTCCTCCAGGCGGAGGATAAAATGCGCGCGCAGCCCACGCGGTGGATCGCCGATAACCCCGACGCCCTGACCATCAGCGGCCATCGCTCTTTCAAGATTTCCGCCTTTGCCTCCCCGTGGGTGCCGTGGACAAGCATCGTCTATCGCTTTCTCACCTCCAAGTCCGACCCGCAAAAGCTTAAGGTCTTTTACAATACGGTCATCGGCGAGTGGTGGGAAGAGCGCGGCGACGTCCTAGACCCCGAAGAGGCGCTTTCGCGCCGCGAATCCTATGGCGACTTGCCCAGCGGCGCGCCCGCCGATATGCCGCCCGGTGCGATCCTGCTCACGATGGGCGTCGACGTGCAGGACGACCGTCTCGAATACGAGATCGTCGGCCACGGACACTATCGCGAGACGTGGGGCGTCAAGTATGGCATGATCATGGGCGACCCGGACGAGGCCTCCGTCTGGCAGCGGCTCGACGAGCTTTTGCAGCATGACTTTGTCCGCGCCGACGGAAAAGCCCTGCGCGTCCGCCTCGCCTTCGTCGATTCCGGCGGCCATAAAACGCAGTCGGTCTACTATCAGACGCTTCTGCGTCGCCCGCGCGTCTTTGCCATCAAGGGCAAGGGCGGCGAAGGCGTGCCGTACACGCGCCCGCCATCCAAGGTCAAGATCGTCGTCGGCGGCAGAAACCTCGGCACCGCCTGGCTCTATACCATCGGCGTCGATGAGGGCAAGGCCGATATCATGGCCAGCATGCGCGTCCGCGAGCCGGGCCCGCGCTGCTGCCACTATCCGCTCAATCCCACCGCCGGATATGACTTGCGATACTTTGAAGGCTTGCTGTCCGAGCGCCTCGTCAACAAAAACGATGGCAAGCGCGGCGGCAACGCCAAATGGGTTTGGGAAAAGATCACGTCCGGCGGCCGCAACGAGCCTTTCGACTGCCGAAACTACGCTCTGGCCGCTTTCCGCGCCCTGGATCCAGATCTGGACGCGGAAGAGAATAGGTTGCGCGGCGCAAGCGCCGCCAGACCGGCCGCGCAGCCTGTGACGGTCAAGGAGGCCGTGCAGCAGGCGACGAAAAAAGAAGGCACGGCCAAGAGCCGCGCGTATGATCGAATGATGACCGAATGGTAAGGAGGAACGCCATGAAAATCATCGATATGCCCATCGGGCAGATAAAACCGTACGACCGCAACCCACGCAACAATGATGCAGCGGTTGAGCCGGTCGCGGCAAGCATCCGCGAGTTCGGCTTCAAACAGCCAATCGTCGTCGACGCGAAAAACGTGATCATTTGCGGGCACACGCGATACCGCGCCGCAAAGCGGCTTGGCCTGGAGACCGTTCCCGTTCTTGTCGCGGACGATCTTTCGCCTGCGCAGGTCAAAGCGTACCGGCTTGCCGATAACAAAACCGGCGAAGCCGCCGAGTGGCTTCCGGACGAACTCGCCGCGGAGCTCGGGGATCTGCAGGGCGCGATGGATATGTCGGAGTTTGGCTTTGACATAAGCGACATAGCTCTGGAGACGGAAGACCTACCCGGCGATGATGACGACTTCGACCCCACTCCCCCGGAAGCAACGACGGTAAAGCCGGGGGACATATACCGCATGGGCAGACACCGTCTCATGTGTGGAGACAGCACGAACCGGCAGCAGGTCAGCGCTCTAACCGAGGGGGGGCAAATTATTGACCTGCTTTTAACCGACCCTCCTTACGGAGTAGACTATACCGGCAAAACGGAAGAATCGCTAAAAATTGAAAACGATGCCATGACGGACGAAGCCCTCGGTGGCATGCTCACGGCCGCTTTTGCGGCGGCTGACGAAACCATGCGTCCTGGAGCCGCATTTTATATTTGGCATGCGAGCCGAACAATTGCTGCGTTTATGCTTGCCTGCTCGGCAGTAGACTGGGAAGTACGCCAGACTCTGATATGGGTAAAGAACTCGCTCGTGCTGGGCCGGCAAGACTATCAATGGAAACATGAGCCTTGCCTGTACGGCTGGAAAGAAGGCGCTGCGCACTGCTGGGAGTCCGACAGGAAGCAGACAACCGTCTTGGAGTTCGACCGTCCAACACGAAATGCCGAGCATCCAACAATGAAGCCTGTGCCGCTTTTTGAGTATCAAATCTCTAACAGCTCTAAAAAAGGCATGAATGTACTCGATCTTTTCGGCGGATCCGGAACCACGCTGATCGCCTGCGAGCAGACGGGACGAAACTGTTACATGATGGAACTTGACCCGCACTACTGTGAAGTTATCATTCGCCGCTGGGAAAACTTAACCGGCAAAAAAGCCGAACGCATTAACTGACCTCTTGGAGGTGATCCCCATCGCTACCCGCACTGACATCGAGCGCCGCCTGACCTTTCGGCGCGAGCTGCTCGAAAAACTGTACGCCGCATATGACGCCCTGGCCAACTCCGGCGTGCAGCAGTATTCCATCGGCAGCCGGTCGCTCACGCGGCTGGACCTCGCCAAACTGATGGAAGAGATCCGCAAAACGGAATCCGAGATAGACGAGCTGGAGGCGGTCCTGGCCGGCGGCGGCCGCCGTAAAGCCGCAGGGGTGGTGCCGATCTGGTGAGCAGGAAAAAGAAAAACAGACACGCCGTGCAGGGGCCGCCGGTACGCGCCGGCGGCTCTGCCGCATCCGTGCGCAGAGCCGTAAATTCCGGCTATTCTGATTCTGGCGCCAGCTGGGCAAAGCGCGCCCTCAAAGCAATGGTGCCCAACAGCAACTCGCCGCAGGCGGATATTGACGAAAATAACCTTACCCTGCGCCAGCGCGCGCGCATGCTTTATATGGGCGCGCCCGTTGCGACGAGCGCAATTAAAAACCTGCGCACCAATATCGTCGGCACGGGGCTTGTCCTAAAGGCAAACGTTGACCGCGAAGCGCTCGGCATGACGGAGGCAGAGGCCGCCGCGTGGCAGCGCAATGTCGAGCGTGAGTTTGCGCTTTGGGCGGAAGATAAGCGCGCCTGCGACATGCAGGGGATGAACAACTTCTATGCCCTGCAGCAGCTGGCCTGCATGTCCTGGGCGCTTTCGGGCGACGTCTTCGTCCTTCGGCGGCATATGCCCGCCGCGCCGCTCGCGCCGTATACTTTGCGCCTGCAGCTCGTCGAGGCCGACCGCGTCCGCACGCCGACGCTGACGCATACCGTCGGCCCCTTTTCGACTATCGGCCGCAACCCGGATAACGACAACCCCATCTACGACGGCGTGGAGGTCGATACCGCCGGCGCGGTCGTCGCCTATCATGTCGCCAACACCTATCCGTTCGACTTGATCAGCGCGGCGGGAGAGCCGGAAGTCTTCGTCCGCGTCCCCGCGTATGGCGAAGAGACAGGACTTTCTAATATCCTGCACATCTGCGATTGCGAGCGCCCGGGGCAATATCGCGGCGTGTCGCTTCTCGCGCCCGTTATCGAGCCGCTTTTGCAGCTCAGGCGGTTTACGGAGGCGGAGCTTGCCGCCGCCGTCGTGCAAAGCTTTTTTACGGCTTTCGTCACGACCGAAAGCCCGGAAGCCATGCCCTGGAACGAGGTCGATCATCTCGACGGCGTCCCGCCTGCCGAAAACGATTACCAGATGGGGCCCGGTACCATCAACACCCTAAAACCCGGCGAAGACGTCAAGGGACTAGACCCGACGCACCCGCAGGGCGTGTTCGATCCCTTCGTCCGCGCCCTCTGCGAGCAGATCGGCGCGGCGCTGGAGGTGCCCAGCGATATGCTGCTCAAAAGCTACAACGGCAGCTACTCCGCCGCCCGTGCCGCCATTTTGGACGCTTGGAAGATGTTCCGCATGCGCCGCGAGTGGCTTACGGATGATTTTTGCCGCCCTGTCTATGAGTGGTGGATGACGGAGGCCGTCGCCTCCGGCCGCATCGACGCGCCCGGATACTTTACCGATCCCATCGCCCATCGCGCCTATCTTGGCAGCTCGTGGATCGGCCCGAGCATCGGCACGCTCGACCCGGAAAAAGAACTCAAGGCCTCCGTCATGGCCATCGAGGCCGGGCTTTCCACCCGCGCTGACGAGGCCATCAAGATCAACGGCTCCGAGTTCGAGCGCAACGTCGAGCGGCTCGCCGTCGAAAACGCCATGCTTTCCGCCGCGGGCGGCGGAGACATGCAGGCCGCCGCCACGCCGCAGCTGCCCGAAGCCCCGCAGACACAGGAGGTGCCTAGCCCTGATGAGACCTAACCCGTTTTTCCGCCGCCCGCCGCTTTCGGCTTACGCCATCGCCGCCGAGGGCGACGAGGCGACGCTTAACCTCTACGGCGAGATCGTCGATACCCCGCCCATCGACTGGTTCACCGGCGAACCCGTCACGGACGGATACATCGCCCTTTCGGACTTTTTGCCCCAGCTTGACGAGCTGGAGGGCAAGCGCCGCGTCACCGTCCATATCAACTCCGTCGGCGGCGATCTGATCAGCGGCGTCGCCATCTATAACCGCCTCAAGGCGCTTTCGGGCGAGGTCGTCACCATCTGCGATAGTCTCGCCGCCAGCGCCGGAAGCGTCATCTTCCAGGCGGGCGCAGTGCGCCAGATCTATCCGAGCGCCGCCGTCATGGTCCACCACGCGCTCTACCCCATGTGCGATATGTGCAACGCGCTTGACCTGCGCGCCGCGGCGGATGAGCTGGACGGCTACGATAAACAGCTTATCAACGCGTACATTGAGCGCACCGGTTTGGACGAAGCCGCCGTCCGCGCCCGCATGGACGCCGAAAGCTGGATGGTCGGCCAGGAGGCCGTCGACGCCGGCTTTGCCGACGAAGTCATCGCCGGCGAAGCGCCGGCCGTTACGGAGAGCAACACGCCCGGCGTCCTCAACGTCGGCCGTTTGCGCGTCGCTGCGCGAATGATGCCATTTGCCCTGCCCGCCGCGAGGGCCCGCGACGAGCCCAAGTTACTTGATACCGACGCCCCCAAAAATCAACAGAAAGGACATGCAGCCATGAAGAAACGTTTTGCCCACGCCGAGCTGCCCGAAGAAGAGCAGCGCACCGACGCCGAACTCGAAGAGGATCGCCCCGAGAACGAGGAAGGCGAGCCGCAGCGCGAAGAGCCGGCCGCCGAAATCACCACCGTCGAAGAGCTCAAAGAAGCATACCCGGATCTTGTCCAGCAGATCATCGAAGAGGCCACGCGGCAGGGCGCGGAAGAAGAAAACGCCCGCCTCGCCGAAATCGAAGAGATCGAGGACGAAGTGGACGACCCGGAAGAGACGCGCAAGGCCAAGTTTGGCGAGGAAGACGAGCGCGTCGACGCAAAGGCGCTGCTCTTTAAGGCGGCCCGCGCCCGCGCCGGCAAAGTCTCCCGCTCCGGTATCCGCGCCGGGATGGCGCGCGAAACCGCCGCGTCCGCCAAAGTGCGCGGCGGCTATGCCGCGCCGGAAAAGCCGCTCTCCGATGCGGACAAAGCCGTCAACCTCATGCGCGAAGCCGCGCAGCGCGCCAACGACGCCCTCAAGGGCAGAAAGTGAGGCATACCATGCCGGATATCTATGAAGTCATCCCTGTCAACCCCAATGACGGCCTGATCGCGGGTCTTTACCCGCCCGCGCAGGTCTGCACCATCAAAATCCGTAAGGAATCGACGGCCGCCGCCACGCTTAAGCGCGGCACCCTGCTTGATCTTTCCTCCGGCACCGGCGGCGATGCGACGTACGTCATCCACGGCACTTCCGCCGGCTCGAATGAAACGCTTACGCCCGGCATGATCCTCGCCGAAGACGTCACCGTCGGCACCACGGCCGCCGCCGTCGCCTTTGCGTATCGGACGGGTCACTTCGTCGAGCAGAAGCTTATCGTCGCCTCCGGCGGCTCCATCTCCGCCGCCGATAAGGAAACCCTGCGCGGCAAGCAGATCCTCCTCAGCGACCAGATCGACTACACGGCGCTTTAAGGCGCGCACCCCTTCCAGGGCGGCATTTGATGCCGCCCTTTTTGTTGCCCATTTTCCCCTATCCCCCATCAAATGCAAGGAGGTTAATCCCGTATGGCGATTGACATTTTTTCCACCCATGCCCTTTTGGCCGCCATCGAAACCATGCTTCCGGCCACGACCTTCCTCCGCGACCGGTACTTCCCCACCGGCGCTGGCGATATCTTTGCCACCAACGACGTCCTCATCGAATATCGTGAGGGCACCAAAAAGATCGCGCCGCACGTCACCCGTAACTCCGACGGCATGATCGTCGACAGGACCGGCTTTAAGGCGCGCAAGTACGAGCCGCCGATGATCGCGCCCAAGCGCACCATCACCGTCGATGACCTGTACTATAAGGGCTTTGGCGAGGCGCTCTACAGCGAGCTCACCCCGCAGCAGCGCGAAGCATCTCTCATCACGCGCGATCTGCAGGAGCTTGATGAGAGCATTACCCGCACCGAAGAGGCTATGTGCGCCGAGGTCATGACCACCAACGCTTTGGAGGTCACCGTCCACGCGGACGAAAACGACGTCGGCGAAAAGCAGACGATCCATTTTTACGACGGATCCAGCAACTCTGCCACTTATACGCCCACCACGTCCTGGGGCGCGACCGGCGCGAAAATCCTCGAAGACCTCTACGCCATGTATAACCAGATGGCGCAGAAGGGCTTGCCCGCGACTGATATCATCATCGGCGCAAATGTCGCCAGCGCCCTGATCAATAACTCCGTCATCCGCGACCTGCTCGATAACCGCCGCTATGAGCTCGGCGGCATCAAGCCCGAGGACATGCCGCAGGGCGCGTTCCTTCTGGGCACGCTCAACGCGTACGGGCCGCAGTTTAACGTCATTTCCTACCCCATGACCTACGCCAAGCTTGACGGCACCTCCGCCAAGTATATCGGCGATAACGACCTGATCATGACCGCGCCGGGCGCGGGCCGCATGCTCTATGGCCGCGTCGATCAGGTAGAGCCGTCCGACGGCATGATCCACTCCTACGCCAAAAAGCGCGTGCCGCTCTTTGAGACCGTCCGCCAGACGCGCGAGCTCGCCCTTCGCTCCTGCCCGCTCCCGGTCGTCAACGCGCAGAACTGTTTCCTCAAGTCCACCGTAGTCTTCTCTTAAGCTGGAGGGCGCTGACGATGATCAAGATGATCGCAGGCGCTTTCGGCTGGACGGGTAACGGGCCGCTCGAGACCATCACGGCGGAAAGCGGCCCCCGCTCCTTCCCGCCGGAGGTAGAGGCGCGGCTCGTGCGCATGGGCGTGGCCGAATACGCGTCCGGCGCGGAGCGTCCCGCGCCGCAGCCCGTGCAGGCCGCCGCAGAGCCCGCGCCGCAGGCGGCGCAATTCGATTTGCCCGGCATGCCCGCCTATTCGGAGGATATGACCAAGGCGCAGCTTGCCGCCGTCATGGACGAGGCGGGCATTTTCCACACCGATAGCATGACCAAGTCGGCCATGCTGCAAAAGCTCGACGAGTACTATAGGGGGTAACCGCTCATGCCGCTTTGCGATCAGATCCTGCCCGATCTTGACGCCGTCTTTTTTCAGACGGACGATTTTGCGCAAAAGCATGTCCTCAACGGCAAGCCCATGCTCGTCGTCGACGATACCGACAGCCTCATCGACTGGACGGACGGACAGCACACCGACGGCCTCTATACCTCCGACCTGCTTCTGCGCGTCCGCGCGAGCGAGTATGGCGCGCGGCCGAAGCAGCGCGGAATCGTCTGCTACGACGGCGCGAATTATCAGGTCGTCGAGGCGACGGAGGAGCGCGGCGTATATGTCCTCCGCCTGCGGAGGGCGAAGATGTGAGCCTTGAGTATCAGGTCAACGTAGATCAGCAGCTTGCCGCCATCCGGCAGCGCCTCGGCGCTTTGGAGGGGGAGGCGGAAACCGTCCTCAAGGCGGCCATCCGCCAGACGGCCAACGCCGTGCGCAAGCGCATGCTTGAGACGGCGCGCGAGCGCTACGCCGAGCAGGATCCTTCCCTGCTCGCCAATAAGGCGCTCAAACTCTCTCAAAAGGGCGACGGCATGACCGTCACCCTGCGCGCGCACGGCGCGGCCAACGACCTCGCCAAGTTCGAGCACCAGCCCGCGCCCAACGTGCGCGCGCCCGTCTCCGCGCATGTCCTTGCCGAAAACGCGCTTAAGCAGATCGGCGGGCAGCCGAAACCCTTTACGGCAACCTTCCGCAACGGCAAAATTGCCATCCTCCGCCGCGTGCCCGGCGAAACCTATCGCTCCGGCCGCGCCTATGCCGCCCGTAAACTGCTCGGCTGGGATCTCACGCGCGTCGAAAAGCTCGTCACCGTCTCCACCCCGCAAATGCTCCACTCCGACGAGGCCGTCGACGCAGCCTACGCGCAGTTTTCCAGCGACCTGCCGGCGGCTATCGAAAAGCAGATCGCAAAGATCCTCAGGAAAGGCGCATCCGCATGAACGCAATGCTTACCCCTTATCATCTCCTGCTCGGCCTCGCGCAGGAGATGCGCCAGCTTTTTGCCGCCGTCCGCATGGGCGATGGGCGCGAAAGCGCCGTCAACGTCTATGAGCAGTCCTTGCCTGCGAGCACGGCGGCGGACGACGAACCGGAATACGCGCCCTGGTGCATCGTACGCCTGACGGACGGCAGCGCCAACGACGCGAACACGGGCGAAACGGTCAACATCATCTTGCTCTTTTGCGTCCAGTCCGCGGGCCTTGACAGGCAGGGCTATGCGGACGTGCTGCATCTGATGCAGCTGGCCAAGCAGTATCTTTTTGAGCACCCCGTCATCGCGCAGGCTTTCGCCGTCCGTCCGGAATCGCTCTCGTGGATGCTGCAGACGGAGGATAGCATGGAGTACTACATCGGCGGCATCACCGTCTCCTTCGATGCGCCGCCCATCATCCGCAACGCACCCCCGCTCGATTAACCAAACCGACCACCCTCAGGGCGCTTTCGCGCCCTTATTTTTTTCAGAGGAGGGATATCATTGCCCACTTATAAGCATGGCGTATACGTGCGCGAGGAAGCCACCTCGCTGCTCACGCCCGTGCGCGGCACGTCCGGCCTGCAGGTCATCTTCGGCACGGCTCCCGTCGCCTTTGCCGACGATCCGTCCACGTGCCTCGAGCCCAAGCTCTGCTATACCTTTGAGGAGGCCGTCAAGGCCCTCGGCTACTCGGACGACTGGGATAGCTTCACTCTTTGCCAGTCGATGGACGCATGCTTCCGCGTGCATAACGTCGCCCCCGTCGTCTTCGTCAACGTCTACGATCCGACCAAGAGCGGCAACGCGACCGCCGTCGCGCAGACAAGTATGCCGGTCTATAACCATAAGTGCGTTATCGTCGCGGAAGCAAGCCAGCAGTCCGCCAAGGGCGGCAGCGACGTCGCAGTGCAGTCAATGCCGGCTATGTACCCTGTATATGGCGTCCTCCACTCGACCGTCGTCGTCAAGACGTCGGCGAGCGGCGCTGCGCTTGACCTCGATTACGACTATACCCTCTCGCAGGACAGCGACGGCTACACCACCATCACCCTGCTCTCCGGCGGCACGGCCTACAGCGCCACGAGCCTCTATGTCGCCTACAGCGTCATGAAGCCCTCCGCCGTCACCAAGACGGACATCATCGGCGGGTACGATAACAGCACCGGCAAGCGCACCGGCCTCGAGCTGGTGCACGAAATCTATCCGCGCTTTGGCCTCACGCCCGGCCTCCTGCTCGCCCCCGGCTGGTCCGATACCGCCGAGGTCGTCGCCGCGCTGGAGGCGCACTGCGAAGGCATCTCCGGGGTTTATCAGTGCGAAGCCATCGCCGATGTGCCGACGAGCGGCTCCAACGCCGCGGCCGTTTATACCGCCGTCAAAACGGCCAAGGACGCGCTCGGCATGGATAACCCGCATCTCATTGCCTGCTGGCCCAAAGCCGCCGTCGGCGAAAAAGTCTACTGTCTCTCCGCCCTGCTCGGCGCGCTCTGCGCGCAGACGGACGCGGAAAACGGAGATGTGCCCGCGCGCTCCCCGTCCAACCTTTCCCTTGGCGCGACGCGCATGTGCCTCGACGACGGCAGCGAGATCGTCCTCACGCAGGATCAGGCCAACCTCGTCAACTCTTACGGCGTCGTCACCGGCCTCGCGCACGGCTCCATCCGCTCCTGGGGCAACCGCACCGCCTGCTACCCGGAAACGACCGACCCCAAGGATATGTGGATCAACGCGCGCAGGCTTTTCACGTGGCTATCCAATACTTTGATTTTGACGTACTTCCAGAAGGTCGACGATATCATGAACTTCCGCCTCATCGAGTCGATCGTCGACAGCTTCAACGTTGCTGGCAACTCGTACGTCGCCAACGGCTACTGCGCCGTCTGCAAGGCGCGCTATGACGCGGACGATAACCCCGTCACCGAGCTGCTCGACGGGCATATCACCTTCCGCATCGATTTCGCGCCGTACACGCCGGCGGAGCAGATCGAGTTCGTCCTGACCTATGACACCAACGCGGTTGCGACCGCCCTTGCGGGAGGTGAAGGCTGATGTTACGCATCCCGGACAAAATCCAGAACTTTAACGTCTACACCGACGGCGAAAAGCTCATCGGCGTTTCGGGCGAAGTCACCCTGCCCGAAATCTCCGCCATGACGGAGACTGTCTCCGGCGCGGGCATGCTCGGCGAATACGTCACCCCCGCGCTCGGCCATTTCTCGGATATGGAGCTAGAAATTCCGTTTATCAGCTACTGCAAGCCGATGTTCGACCTGGCCGATTTTTCCAGCGATCATAACCTGACCCTGCGCGGCGCTTTGCAGGAGCGCAACCCTTCGACGGGCGCGCTGGAGGCCGTCGGCATCCGCATCAACGTCCGCGGCAACGTTACCGGCTACACGATGGGCTCCCTCAAGGCCGCGACCGGCGCAGCCCCGTCCGTCAAGCTCTCGCTTACCTACTACCTCATCGTCTATGACGACGAGGAGGTTTTCGAGCTGGATAAGGTCAACGGCATCTATAAGGTCAACGGCAAGGACATTTTGAGCAAGTTCACGGCGCTCTGCTGACGGGCGGCGTGCCAGAGCGGCGGGGCGGATTTATCCGCCCCGCGTGATTTTTCGCAAGGAGGACACACCAAATGGCAGATAAACCGAAAATCGAAGAAGCGAAGCACTCCGAAACATGGGTTGCTTTCCCGAAGCCCTATCTTTTCGAGGGCACGACCTATAACGGCATCGATCTTGCGCCCCTGTGCGACGAGGCCGACAGCAGCGTCCTCGGCCGCGCGGAAAGCTACTGCCGCAGCAAGGGGATCGACCTGCCCTTCCCGCCGGAGCAAAGCTGGGAGTATCTCTGCGCCGTCCTTTCCTTTGGCCTTGGCAAACCGATTGAGTTTTTCCATCGCATGCCCTATCGCGACGCGGCGCTTTTGCGCACGGCCGCGCAGAAGCGTTTTTTTATCGATTTGGCCTCGCTCGGCTAAAATCCCCCGCTTCCGGCGTACGGCGCTATGCCGTGCGCCTCGCCATCGCGACGCATACGGGTATCGACTACTTTTTGTCCCTGCCCGTCGCGCAGCTGATGGAGCTCGGGCAGGATATCATTGACGTGCTCGAGGAGCAAAACCGAAAGGGACCGGGAGGTGAAAGCTAGTGGCAAATCAGACCGATATGGAGTTTCTGCTTAAGCTTGGCGCGGAAGTTTCGGCCTCTTACAAGGCCGCCATGAAGGCGGCGACGGGCGGGCTTAAAAGCGTCAGCGACGCGGCAAAGGCCGCCAGCACCGCCTCCGGGAAGCTGCGCGGCAGCATCTCCACGCAGGAGGAAAAGCTTCGCGCCGTCCGCGAAGAATACATCGACGCCGCGCTCGCCTCCGGCAAGCACTCCAAGGAGGCCAAGAGCCTCAAAAAGGAGTACGATAAGCTCAACAAAGAGTTGCAAAAGAGCAAAAAGCGCCTGAGCGACGCAGAAAAAGGGCTCGATAACTTGGGCGACGGCACGAGCAAGGCGCAAAAGGGCGTCTCCGCCCTGACGGTCGCTTTGGGCAGCATCGCCGCAAAAGGCTTTGAGTCGCTCGTCAGCGGCGTCAAAAACGGCATTTCGTCCTTTTTAGGGCTCTCCTCCTCCACGCGGGAGTACCGCCAAACGATGTCCCGCCTTTCGGCGACCATGAAGGCCGCCGGGTACAGCACCGACTACACGCAGGCCAAGTACGACGAGCTGTATAAGTACCTCGGAGACAGCGAAACCGTCTCCAACGTCATGGGGCAGTTCGCCTCGCTCAACACCGAGCAAAAGACGATGGACGAGCTGCTCAACGGCCTTATCGGCACGTGGGCGGCGTACGGCGGCTCCGTGCCGGTCGAAACGCTCTCGGAGGCCATAGAAGAGACGGTCAAAACCGGCGAGGTCACCGGCGAGCTGCAAAACGCCCTGCGCCTTGCGGGCGTGGACCAGAAAAACTTTAACCGCGAGCTGCGCAAGTGCAAGACGGAAGAAGAGCGCGCGCAGCTTGTCGCCGATGTGCTCAACGCCACGATGGGCGACCAGAAGGCGGCGTATGACGAATCGGCCGCCAGCATCCTCTCCGCCAACGACGCGCAGAACCAGCACGAAAAAACATTGGCGCAGCTTGGCGAGACGATCGAGCCGGTTACGTCGTCCATCAGCAGCGGCTGGAACTCCGTCCTACAATCCTTTAACGATAATATCATCAGCGGCCTCGACATGGACGCCTTTACCGGCATGATCGACGACGCCTTCGGCTGGGCGGCCAACACGGCCATCCCGTGGGTGGTCGAAGGTCTCAACGGCCTGCCGGGCTTCTTTTCGTCCGCGTGGAATGAGATCAGCACCACCGTGACCGAGTGGAAAGACAAGATTGAAAGCATCTGGAACGATATCACCGGCTTTTTTGACGGCATCGGCAACACGTGGACTACGGCTATCAACGGCATCGCCACCGCCTTTGACACCGTCAAGACGGCTATCGAAACGACGTGGACAAATATCACCGGTATCTTTACCGGCGCGGTCGACTGGGTAAAAACGACCTTTTCCACCGATCTCGGCGGGGCGTTTGGAAAAGTCGCTTCCACCATGTCCGAAAAGTTCGGCGCGGTCGGCGATCTGATCAAGGTGCCCATCAACGCCGTTATCCATGCCCTCAACTGGATCATCGACAAGGTCAACAATATCGCCATCACCCTGCCGGATTGGGGCATCCTTGGCAGCCTTGCCGGGCAGTCTTTCGGCGTGCATATCGACCCAATCCCCGAGCTGGCCAAGGGCGGCGTCGCCACCGGCCCCACGCTTGCCATGATCGGTGAAGGCAAAGAAAACGAGGCCGTCCTGCCGCTCAGCCGCCTGGACGCGCTTCTCAACGCCAACGCGCCTTCCGTCACCTATGCGCCCGTTATCAACGTTACCGGCGGCGACGCCACGCAGGTGCGGCAGGCGCTTTCGGACGGGTATCAGGATTTTGTGCGGTATATGCAGCAGTATCAGCGGCAGCAGAGGCGCGTGGCGCTTTCGTGATGCAAAAAAGGAGGACGCCTTTGCGTCCTCCTTTATGGCATGCTCAGGCCAGCAGGCTGCGCAGCGCTTCCTGCAGCACTTGCGAGCAATTCAGCCCGCGCGCCTCGGCCATCGTTACCATCCACGCCGGCAGCGACACGTTCTTGCGTACCGCGCTCGTATCCGTCATCTTGCGATACAGCACCGTATCCACGTCAACCAATGCGCGCGTAGCGCCCGGCTCCAGTTCGACGGTTTCGGGCGCCCTCGGCACAGGCAGAGGGATGCGGTCGTCTTCCATCGAGCAAAGATAGACGGACGCTGCATCCCGGATATTATCCAGCGCTTCGGCAAGCGTACGTCCCGTGGTCACGCACCCCGGCAAATCAGGCACACGCGCAACGTATCCTTCGCCGCCATCTTCCGGCGCGACGGACGCGGCATAAACTAAACGCATATAGACAACCTCCCATATATAATCATTCCGGGAGCCGGGCTACCTTTTCGGTAACCCGGCCTCCTTTCGGATGTACTTTGCATCATTCTCGTTAAAGTCATGACGCTTGATTGGGATTCGCACCCCGGTTACTGGGTTAATGTAGATGTCATGATTCGCTCCGTGGCGCTTGAACAGGAATCCGTTTTGCTCAAGCGCGCAAATTGTTTCCTTCCTGGGGTCCATCGCGTCCCTCCTTTCGCTCTTATTATACACAATATTTGTGTATTTGTCAAGCGTTTTTTGCGCAAAAAATGTGTAAAAAAGAGGTGTTCTTGTGCCGTCCACCTATACCACCATTTCCGACGACCGCTGGGACGCGATCGCCCTCAAGACGCTCGGCAGCGAGATGTACGTCACCCAGCTCATGCAGGCCAACCGGCAGTATCTGGGATACTACGCCTTCCCCGACGGCATCGTTCTTACCCTGCCCGAAATTACTGTCGATGAGGACGCGGAATTGCCCGCATGGAGGCGCGGCTGATGGCGCGCATGCGCGGCGCGTACGCGCGCACGTTCTTTTCCGGCGTCGAGGTGACGGCGACGCTGGAGGATCAGGCGACGTCCATCACCTACACCGACCCGGACTCGGGCGAATCGGACACCATTGCCATTGCCATGACGGATACTTCCGGCCACTGGCTCGGCTCCTGGATGCCCTCCAAGGGCGATCAGATCCGCGCCGCCTTCGGCGTCCGCAACTGGACTTCGGACGGCGATAACCGCGAGCTCAACGCCGGGCTTTTCATCCTCGACAGCTACGGCGGCTCCTGCAGCCCGGGCGGCGATACCGTCAATATCGGCGGCGTTTCCCAACCGGTCGACCAGGGTTTCACAAGCGAAAAACGGTCGAAGACATGGAAAAATGTTACCGTGGCCGAAATCGAAGCGGAAATCGCCTCGCGGTATGGCCTTGCCGCCGTCTATGACGCCAAAAAGATCAAGGTCAAGGCAAAGACGCAATCGAAGCAGACCGACAGCGAGTTTCTCGCCGCCGTCGCCAAGGATTACGGCCTCGCCCTCAAGGTATACTCGGAAAAGCTCGTCCTCTTCGATCGCAACGAATACATGACGCGCGCGCCCGTCGCGGCGATTGATAAATCGCAGATGCTCACCTGCTCCCCGCAGGTGGAGCTCACGGGCACGTATACCGGCGCGCGCGTCGCCTATACCGACCCGACCACCGAAAAAACCGTCTCCTATACCTATGGCCGCGAAGGCCGCCTCCTCAAAGTCAACAAAACCTGCGATTCCCCCGCCGAAGCGCAATTGATGGCGCGCTCCGCCCTCTTTGCCGCCAATCACGGCGATATGACGGTTTCCTTTTCCCTGCCCGGCAATCCGTCCATCTGCGCCTCGCAGGTGCTGCTATTGACCGGCATCGGGCAGTTTTCCGGGCTCTACTATATCGACAAGATCACCCATACGCTTTCCGGCAGCGGATACACCTGCCAGTATGAGTGCTCCAACGTCAACAACAACAATTCCGACGGCGAGAGCGCATCGGGCGGCGGCTCCGGTTCCGGTTCCGGCGGCAGCAGCACGCGCCGAAGCCGCGCGGAGGGCGCGCTTGCGGGTTCCGGCCATACGTATAACGCGCCGGGTTCCGGCGGCGGCGCGAACCGCAACATGACGCCGCAGGTCAACTAAGGAGGAATATATGCTTCGCGTAGGCAAAATTTCGTCCATCGATTACGGCAAGGGCACCGCGCAGATCACCTATGAGGACGACGACGATTGCGTCACCAACGATTATCCCATTCTGGCCGGCAAGTACGACATGCTCCACGTCGGCGACGTCGTGCAAGTCGCCGAAGACGCGACGGGCAGCGAGCGCGGTCTCATCCTCGGCCGCGCCTACTCCGACGAGAACCCACCGCCCGAAGGCGGCGCGGGGCTCTGGCGCATGGAGTGCGGCGACGGCATCTATCTTCGGCAGCTTGGCGGCAAGCTTGAAATCATGGCCGAAGGCAAGGAACTGACCATCAAGGCAGGCACGCTTAAAATCGAGGCGGACACGCTCGACTTTGTCGCCGCATCCGGTGAAATCACCGTCAACGGCATCCCGCTCCTGCAGCACCGGCACGATGTGACCGGCGCGGAGACGGACGCGCCCAAAGCATAAGGAGGCGATACGATGATCGGCACATGGGGCCCGCTCACCTTTGACGCTTCGCATGTCCTCGTGCAGGAGATCGGCCGCACGAGCGGCAAAAACACTGCTTCCTTCCAACTCATCGAGGGAAAGCCCCGCTCGCAATACATCGGCCCGACGCTCAAGCAGATCAGCTTGAGCGCTTTTTTATGCGCCTCGACGGGCGTTCGCCCGCGCGACATGCTCGAGCAGCTGCACGCGCTCGCGGAGTCCGACGCGGCCTACTATCTCGTTCTCGGCGGCCGCGTCATGGCGCAAAACCCCGTCGCCCTCAAGCAGGTTTCGGAGGACTGGGGGCAGGTCTACCGCGAGGGGCAGCTTTTTTCGGCAACCGTGAGCCTGTCTTTTGAGGAGTATCTGTAATGGACAACACGATCACCTTTTCCGCCGCGCCCGGCAAGACCATCCCGGAGGATGTGCGCCGCTGCCTTGCCATGCTCTACGCCACGCGCGAGGGCGAGCAGGCGCTGGATCGCGCCTTCGGAATCTCGTGGGACGCGGTCGACGCGCCGCCGTATGTGGCGCGCGCCCTGCTCACGCAGGAGATCATCGCCAAGACGCGCCGGTACGAGCCGCGCGCGCAAATCCTGCGCGTCGATTATGACGAGCCGGACCTTTCCGGCAAGCTCACGGCGCGCGTCACGCTGGAGGTGGTGGATACATGAGCCTGATTCCGGAGCTTGCAAACCTGCCGGATGTGTCTTTTACCGGCGACCGCACGCAGGCACAAATCGTTGACGAGGTCTTCGCCGATTACGCCGCCTATATGCAGCAGGTCGGGCAGGATGCGTCCCTCCCGGATGCGGATCCGCGCCGCCTGATCCTCCTTTCGATGGCCGGCATCTGGCATCAGCTTTTTCAGGCTGTCGATGCGGCCGGCAAGGCCAACTTTTTGCGCTATGCCGCAGGGGATTCTCTCGATCACCTCGGCGCTTTTAAGCGTCTCACGCGCAACCCCGCCGCCCGTGCGCAGGTGACCATGCAATTCTCCCTCACCTCCGCGCGCCAGAGCGCGACGGGCGTGCCCGCCGGTACGCGCGTCAGCGACGCGGGCGAAAACTATTTTGCGACGGACGAGTATTTTGAAATTCCCGCCGGGCAAACGTCCGGCACGGTCACGGCGACGGCCGTCACGGCCGGCACCGCCGCCAACGGCCTGCCCGCCGGCGCGGTCGATATCCTTGTCGACCAGACGCCGTATATCGCCGCCGTCGTCAGCGTCGACGCGAGCAGCGGCGGCACAGAAATCGAGGCGGACGAGAGCTTTACCCGCCGCATCTATCTCGCCCCCTATTCGTGGTCCGCCGCCGGGCCCGTCGGCGCGTATGAGTGGTGGGCGCGCCAGTCGCGCGCCGATATCGCGGACGTCGTCGCCTGGTCGCCCGAGCCGATGCACGTGCAGATCGTCTTTACGGTCGGAGATAACGCGCTTCCGGACGAAGGCGACTGCGCGCAGATGGAGCAGTACCTTTCGGATGAGACCATCCGCCCCACGGGCGACCGGGTGGAGGCCGTCGCGCCGGAGGAAACGGCGTACAACATCGCTCTCAGCTACTACATTAACCGCGCCGACAGCGCAAAGGCGGGCAGCATCCAGCAGGCCGTCACGGCCGCGATTGCCGACTACGTCGCCTGGCAGCGCAAAATCGGGCGGGATATCATCCCGTCCGAGCTCATTCACCGTATCATGGAGGCGGGCGCGCGCCGCGTCGCCCTCACGGAGCCGGCGTATACCATCGTCGGTGCGACGCAGATTGCCAAGTGCGCCGCGCAGACGATCACCTACGGCGGGCTGGAGGATGACTGATGATCAAGCTTACAGACTGCGCGCTTACGCAGGGCATCCCGCAGGCGCTCGCCGGGCAGCCCTGGGCGCAGGCGATTTCGTACGCTTTTTCGCGGCAGATGGCGCAGGCGCTCAAGGCCGCCGCCAAGATTAACGCCTGGGCAAATCTCGCCACCGCGCCCGCGGAGGCGCTGGATATTTACGCCGTCGAGCTGCACGCGCAGGGCTATGATCAGTCCCTGCCGCTGGAAAGCAAACGCAAAATCGTTTCCGAGGCCTATGACTACTGGGCGCGCGCCGGCACCAACGCAAGCGTTGATAGCGTTCTTAATTCCGTTTTTGACGCCGGCTCCCGCGTGCAGGACTGGTACGACTACGGCGGCGAGCCAGGATATTTCCGCGTCCTCGCCCGCGCCGATCGCGTGACGGTCGACCAGCTGCGGCAAATCAAGACGCTGATCGAGGAGATCAAGCGTCTCTCCGCCTGGCTGGACGCAATGCTTATCAGCATCGCCTCGGAGACTTCCGTCCGCCACGGCGAGGCGCTGCTGCACAATAGCGCTAGCATCTCCATCCCCTATATCTATCCGCGCGGCGGCGTCCCTTCCGCCGATACCGCCCGCGCTGGCTCGCGCGCGCTGTCCAACAGCGCGCGCGTTTTGATTCCGGCGGCGACTACTTAAGGAGGTGGTTTTTTGCCCCTTGCCTCTTATATCACCACGGGCGGCCTGGCCGTCATGAACAAACTTTTGGCCACAAAAGGGCCGCTCAAGTTCGTCCGCGCTGAACTTGGCGACGGCACCGTCGCAAGCGAAGAGGCCGCGCGCGCCCGTACCGCGCTCGTCAGCAAGGTTGCGGACGCGACGCTCGTGCAGGCCAAGCTGCAGGACGGGCAGGCGATCATCAGCGCACAGTATGATAACGCCTCGCTCTCCACACCGCTCATCGTGCGCGAGGTCGGTCTCTACGCGCAGGACCCGACCGGCGGCAGCGCCGTCCTCTATTGCTATTGCACCTTCAGCGATTATCCGGATACCATCGCCCCCGCTTCCGTCGCGCGGTATATCCGCACGTACGATATCACCACCATCGTCTCCACGCTCGATACCGTCACCGTCACGGCAGCCCCCGCCGCGATGGTCTCCCAGCAGCAGTTTGAGGAGGCCTTGACGCAGGCAGGTATCGCCCTCGCGCAGCTGCAGCAGTATGTCCTGCAGCGCCTGGGCAGCACGGACTTTGGCGCTGTCACCGCAACAGCGGACGAGCTCAACTACGTCCACGGGGTTACGTCCTCCATTCAGGCGCAGCTTAACGGCAAGGCCGCTTCCACGCACACCCACGGCAACCTTACCAATGACGGCAAGGTAACCGAGGCCGCCGCGGGCGCTGCCGCCGGCACGGCCGTCAAGCCGCTCTTTGCGGGCAGCGATAACAAGGTGGGCGTGCTGACACTCGCGCAGGCGCAGGCGGCGCTTAAGGTGCCCACCAACCGCACGGCCACGGCTTCCCTTCCCGTCGCCGGCTGGACGGGAGACGCCGCGCCCTATACGCAGACGGTCTCTGTCACCGGTATGACGGCGGACGCGGCCGCGATCATCACCGCCACGCCGGAAAGCTACACCGCCTGGCAGGACGCGGAGGCGTACTGCTCCGCGCAGGGCGCGGGCACGCTCACCTTCTCTTGCCGCGTGCGCCCGGCGGCGGCGCTCACGGCAAACGTGCTGATTGTGGGGGTGAACGGATGATCTTCAATCTTCTGGGCGGCGTGTCTACACCGACCATCAGCTATAGCGGCGCGCACACCATCACCGACTACACGGCGGACGGCAAAGACTACACGCTCTATACCCTTACCGGCTCGGGGACGCTTTCCGTCACCGGCCGTGCAAAGGGCGTAGATATCTGGCTTTGTGGCGGCGGGGCGAACGGCAAAACGGGCGGCAGCGACGAAAACCGCCCGGCCGATTTCGGCAAGGGCGGCGCGGGCGCGTTTTGCGCGCAGCTGGATAGCGCCACGCTCAAGGGCGATTACGTCGTTACCGTCGGCGCGGCGCAGGGCGCGACCTCTTTCGGTTCGCTCCTGTCCGTCTCCGCCGTGTCCGGCATCTCGGGCGGTTCGGGCGGCGGCGCAAGCTCGTACTATGCCGCCACCTATCCGCAGACCGGCGCGCCCGGCACAGGCGACGGCCTGAGCAAGTATCCCTTCGGCGATACGACGCACTTTGACCCGCATTGCGCGGGCGGCGGCGGTGGCGGCATGTACTACCGCGGCTACGGCAACACCTTCGGTTCGACCGAGCAGGGCGGCGCGGGCGGCACCAACGGCGGCAACGGCGGCGGCACCGTCTCCGGCGGCGGCAACGGCAACGAGCTGGGCAGCATGGAAGGCGGCGCAGGCGGTAACAAGGGCGGCGGCAAAGGTGGATCGAGCACCGATAACAGCTATAGCTACACGACCGGCGGCACAGCCGCCTCTTTTTATGGCTCCGGCGGCGGTGGCGGCGGTTCGCACGTCAACGCATACGTCGAAATGTTGCCGGGCGGCGGTGGCGCGGGCTATCAGGGCGTGGTCTACATGCGCGTGCCCAAAAAGTGAGAGGAGGAAACAAAAATGCGTTTTGCAGTGCTCAATGCGGCCGGCGATATGGTGGATAACGTCATCGTCGCGGCCGAAAATCAGAAGGACGAGATGGAGGCGGCGCTCGGCCGCACGCTCGTCGACGCAGCTCCGCTCGGGCTTTTGCCCGGCGATCTCAAGGCCGGCGACGCCTGGACGCGCAACGTCGACGGCGAGCAGACGACGCTCCCGATCGAGACGGCGAGCGAGGACGTGGAGCAGGCGCTCAGGATCCTGCTCGGGGAGGTGGAATAATGGCTTTGACGCAGGCTCAAATCAACAGGCTCCTTGCCATTCGCGCGGCGATGGATACGGGCGTAAGCCTTGCCGCCGCGCAGGGCGCGGCAGAAATCAATAGCCTTGCGGGCGTTATCCGCCCGTGGACGCCCGGAAGCTACGCCGCGGGGGACGTGCGCATGCAGGACGGCATCCCGTACAAGTGCGTCTCCCCGCACGACAGCACCCAAAACCCCGCATGGACGCCTTCGGCCACGCCGGCCCTTTGGATGCAGTATCACGGGACGAGCCGCGAGACGGCAAGGCCTTTCGTCGCCGTCACCGGTGCGCACGATATCTATCGCTCTGGCGAGTGGATGATCTGGCAGGCCACGCAGGTATATGAGTGCGTCAGCGCAAGCGGCACGGCCTACGGCCCGGACGTGGACGCCGCCAGCTGGATCCTGCGGGAGACGATCGAGCAGCCGCAGGAGCCGGAGAACCCGGACGCCCCCGATCAACCGGATACCCCAGACCAGCCCGAAACGCCCGATGAGCCGGACGACGAATATCCCGAGTTTGTGCAGCCGACGGGCGCGCACGACGCCTACAAGGCGGACGACAAGATCACCTACAAGGGCAAGCGATACATCTGCAACATGGACGGATGTGTGTGGAGCCCTGAAGAGTATCCGGCCGCGTGGTCCGAAGTGGGAGGAGGGACGATGAGCGCATGAGCAGCCAGATTACGGATCCCCTTGAGTATCTTGCGCGGGAGATGGGGTATGTCGTCAAGTATGACGCGGACGGCAACCCCTCGTACTTTGTCGAGTTTTTCAAATGTAAATCTTCAGATCTCGATTCCTCCTTGCCCGATCACGTGCACCCGGCCTTTCGGCACGGCCCGAACACGGAGGATGACAGCATCCTGATCGGCGCGTATATGGGCTCCGAGCTGGAGCCAAACGGCACGCTCTATTCCCTGCCCCTGCGCCCGCCGCGCGTCAATATCACCTATGATGACGCGCGCACGCGCATGAACGCTTTTGACGCCAAGACCACCGGGCTTACCATTGCCGATCACGGTCTAATCCTGCTGACGGCAAAAAAGCACGGCTGGGTACCGAAAGGGAACAATAGCTGGTCTGTCGATTATCGCGACGGCACGCCGTGGGAAACCGGCAAGGCCGTGACCGCCGGCGTCAAGCGCGTCTTTCGCGGATGGATGTACGAGTGCCTGCAGGCGCACACCACCAGTGCGTCGCTTTTGCCGGATGCATCCCCGCTCCGCTGGAAGAAGGTCGAAAAGGTCGGCGGCACGCCGGTTGCATCGCAGTATGATGCAGGTAACCAGTACCGCGGTTACAACACGCTGACTGGCTCCGGCCCCGTCTCCTGGACGCTTGGCGGCAAGCCGGGCGGGCTCGTCGATATCCAGGGCAACGCTTTTGAGCAGGTATACGGATATCGCCTGGTCGATTTGGAACTACAGATCATCCCGGACAACGAAGTCGCGGACCCGGCGTGCGATCAGTCGGATAGCAGCTCCAAGTGGCGCGCCATCAAACCAGGCGCCACGGCGGACGCCTATACACTTGTCGCCCCTGGCACAGAGGGCACGCTCCACTGGACGTGGGCAAATGACAAGATCACGCTTGATACGGTCGAGCCGACTCTGGATAACCAGTATCGCGGAACGAGCTTTAAGGATTACGCCGTCAACGCAACAAATGTTCAAGCCGTCCCTTCCATCCTCTACGAGCTTGGCATTATGCCGCTCCCGGGCGATACGACGCAGGGCTACGGATACTACTATTTCGGTGCCTCTGTGCGCGTTCCCCGGCGCGGCGGCTACTACGACAACACGAGCGGCGCCGGGCTCGGCTCCCTCTACTGCTACTACCCGCGGGCGAACGTTTCCGCGGGCTATGGTCTCCGTCCCCGCTCCCGACGCTGAAAACTGATGCCTGAAACTTGTATCCTGACGGGCGCGCGGCAGCGCGCCCCTTAAGCAAAAATGAATGAGATTAACAGCAACACGGCCTGCCAACGCGTTGAAGAGATGATCGATTATATCAACCCGATCATCGCGCGCTGGCCAACATTTTACCGCAAAACGCTCGGAGAGCGAATCTTATCCACGCTATACGATCTCTCACATTTGCTTGTCGCGGCACAAATCAAGCCGCACAAAAAGGCAACGCTCACAGAAGCGGATATCCTCAAGCACGATTTGGAAAAGCTTTTTCTGCACGCATTGCATACGGAGTACGACAGCGCAAAACAAAGCACGCCTGCCAAGAAAAAGCTTATCGACGCAAAGCGATACGGCTACTGGGGCGAGCGGCTCGCCGAAATCGGCAAGATGATCGGCGCATGGATCAAGATCGTCAAAGAGCGAGAAACAAAAGAATAAAACAAAGGGGCTGCGCCGTATTTGCACGGTGCCTCTGTGCGCGTTCCCCGGCGCGGCGGCAACTACAACAACACGAGCAACGCCGGGCTCGGCTACCTCAACTGCAACAACACGCGGACGAACGTTAACGCGAACTATGGTCTCCGTCCCCGCTCCCACACGCCTTTCCGGGGTTCCGACGCGTATCGCCACGCCGGACGAATTTTGTCTGGGAGGGGCGCAGTTCCTTCCGCCCGTCAGGGCGGTAAACGAAAATCCGCGCGAGGGCAGCGCGGAATCGCCGCAAAGAGTCCGGGAGGACGCGGCGCAGAGCCAAGCACGGCAAAGCGCCAGCGGAAACGCCACGTGCGGCAGCAGTTTTGGCGGGCTGCAGCGCCCATGCAGTCCGCATTCAGAATTCAAGTATGAAGAAACTTGTTGGCATGCGGGATGTAATTTGCTCCCGCGAGAACTTATATCTCGCATATGAAGATGCGGCACAGGGCAAGCATTATCGTACAGAGGTGCTTGCCTTTGCCGACCGCCTTAGCGAGAACCTCGAATCGCTGCGCGACGACCTTTTACGCGGCGCGTATCGCGTCGGACCGTACCGCGAGTTTTATGTGCAATACCCCAAACCGCGCCTCGTCATGGCGCTTGGCTTTCGGGATCGTGTGGCGCAATGGGCGTTATACCGGCAAATCAATCCGTACATTGACAAACGCTTTATTCCACAAAGCTATGGATGCCGCACGGGGAAAGGCTCTCTTGCCGCCGCCCTGCAGCTGCTCGATTGGATACAGCTTATCAGCCGCAAACCGGACGCACGCGATTGGGCAATCGTCAAGTGCGACGTAAGCAAGTATTTTTACCGCATCGATCATCGGCGTGCGCTGGACGTCTACGCCGAGTATATCGACGACCCGTGGCTGCTCGGCCTCATCGGCAAGATCATCGATAACCCGGACGTGCCTTTCGGCCTGCCTCGCGGCATGAGCGTCGACGACTGTCCGCGCGCCGCGCGGCTATATGACGTCGGCATGCCTATCGGCAACCTGACAAGTCAGGAGACGGCGAATCTCTTTCTAAATGAGCTCGACCAGTACGCCAAGCATACACTGCGCCTGCACTACTACGCGCGCTATATGGATGATTTTATTGCGCTCTGCAGGCGCGATGAGGCGCAAAGCGCGTTCGACGCGATGGCAGCATACCTGCAAAACGCGCTTTTGCTGGACATGAGCCCGAAGGCGCGTGTCCTCCCTCTGCTGCAGGGCTGCGAGTTCGTCGGCTATCGCATCACGCCGCACGGGATCCGCTTGCGCAAGCAAACGGAAAGGCACATCAAGCGCTCGCTCTTGCATGTGGCAGACCTGTATAGCCGTGGCGCGCTCTCGCTTGACGCAGTCAAGCGCACCGTCCGCTGCCATATCGGCATCACGCAAAACGTGAACGGTTACAATTTGCACCGCTGGATCTCAGACAACGTTGTTTTCACACGCGGAAGCGGGACCGTCTCGGGAGGCGATCTAATTGGAGAGCCGATCCGCGAGCCCGAAGAGGGCATTTTACCGCATATTCGTCCGGCCTGATGGGCTGGCGGATATATACCTCTTCCCCTCTTCGGAGGACACCCGCGCCGTGTACGGCGTGGTTCCGTGGGAGGGAATGAAGGACGACATCCGCGCACGATATGCAGCTTGGTGCGCGGAAGCAAAAAGCATTACGACAGGAGGTGACGAAACAAGGTGACAAAATCCCAAAAAGCAGCCGTCGACCGGGCTTATACCATGCTCGGCGACGGCTATATTTATGGCGCGACGGGCTGGGTTTGCAGCCTCAAGCGCCGCCTGCAGCAGGCCGACCAGTACCCGCAGTATCGCACGCAGATTATGGGCGTCGGCGCGAAGTGGGACGGCAAAACCTGCTGGGATTGCGCGCAGCTGACGAAGGCCTGCGCCCGCGCGGCGGGCGTGGCCATCCCTTCCGGCGCGACGAACCAGTGGCGCTCCGGCGTCTGGGCGCGCACGGGTGACATCGCATCGCTCCCGCGCGGCGAGCCCTGCTTTTTGTATCGCCGCTCGTCAAGCGGCAGCGGCATGAGCCACACGGGCCTCTATCTTGGCGATGGGACTTTTATCCACGCTAAAGGCACGCAGTGGGGCGTTTTGCACGAGGACCTGAGCCGCTACGCATGGAGCGACTGGGCGACGCCCTGGGGTGATCCGGATGGCGGAAAAAAGGAGGAAGAGACGATGGACGTACTCTATCGCGCGACCGTCACGGCCGCGAGCGGAAGGACGGTCAACCTGCGCGCCGCCGCAAGCGTGGGCAGCGCGCGCCTGGCTTCCGTGCCCGTCGGCACCATCGTGGACGTGCTAGCGGAAGCAACCGGGTGGCTCAAGATCAGCACGGGGACGCAGACGGGCTATATGTCGGCGGCGTATCTTGTGCGGCAGGCGGAGGACACGACGGCCGCGCGGCTGGACGCCCTTGAGACGCGCGTCAGCGCGCTCGAAAAAAACGTCAACCCCGAATAACGACAGAGAGAAGGAACGAGGATGGTTGAAACTCTCAAGGACTACTGGTGGCTGGCTTGCGCGCTGCTCGGCGTGCTGGCGTACTGCGTGCGCGTCGGCTACCGCGTGCGCGAGCTGATGGCGCGCATCGAGCGCCTCGAAAAGCACGACAGGACGCAGCGCCGGGACATCAACGTAATCATGCGCGGGACGTATGCGACGCTCTGCGGCCTCAAGGAGCAGGGATGCAACGGAGAAGTGACAAAGGCTTTGCAGCTTTTGCGTGCGCGGATCTATGACAGCGGAGAAGACGACAATCATCACGAGGAGGGCTAAAAAATGCCGAAGAAATGCAACTGGAAATGCTGGATCAAGGCCGCCGCGGTGCGCGCGGTCAAGACCGTGGCGCAGACGGCCGTCGCGACGATTGGCACCACCGCCGTCATGGCGGAAGTTAACTGGGCGATGGTCGCCAGTGCCTCGCTGCTGGCGGGCGTGCTCTCGCTGCTGACGAGCGTGGCCGGCCTGCCCGAAGTGGAGGACGCGGACAATACAGACGATGAGTAACAATGGCATGCGCATGGTGCCCTTCGTGGCGCTGGAGGCGGCCTGCGCCGCAAAGGACCGGACGATCGGCCGCCTGCGGCGCGCGGTGATCACGCTTGCGCTTGCCCTGCTCGTATGTGCCTGCGCGCTCGGCGCATGCCTGCGCGGCGCGATTGACGTCCGGGCAGACGTTGCGGCCATTGCCGCAGGAGAGGCAGCGGACGCGGGCGAAGACGTCGCGGCGTCGGGCGCGCCGTGACGGCAAGAGAGCTTGCGGAGCGCTACGACCTGCCGCGAAGCGCATGGGAGCGGCTGATCAACGAATGGATTTTTGACTTGCGCGATCGGATGATGCTCTGCATGCGGCTGTTGGACGGCATGACAATTGACGAAATTTCCGAAAAAATGAATATGTCGGCGGATACTGTCAAGAGGCGGATCCGCAAGGCGCAAACGAAGGTTTTTGCAAAGGCCGGGGCGTAACGCCCCGGCCTCTTTTTTTATAAAAAAGTCGCACTGTAGTGCATTTTTCTGTTGACAAAGTAGCACTGTAGTGCTATAATAATACTCGTAAGGGAGATACAAAAGAGCCGCGGGCGTGACAAAGCCGCCGGGCATGGAGGGACACCATGACGGATAAGATGATCGCGAAGCTGGACGCCAGGGGCGGCAAGCGCTGGATCAAAGGCAACATGGACCGGATGTACTTCAACGCGACGGGCATCGGTCTGGAGCTTGAGCACTACAAGACCGGCAACATCCGCAGCGCGTCCTTCCGCGGCACGGGTCTCTCCAACAGCATGCGCGGCCGATACAAGGCGGCGAAGACGTGCATCGATCTGGCGACCGGCGAAGTACACAGCGACTTTGACTGCCTCGCCGACGCCGTCCGCGAGCTGATCGCCCAGGCCGAGGAAGAAATCAAGGCCGAAGCCGCCGCTGAAAGCGAAGCCGCCGCCATGAGCGCGAAGGCCGACAGCTGCAAGGCCGCCGTGATCAAGACCCTCGACGATACGCAGGCCGACTTTTCCCCCAAGGATCGCACGCACCCGCGCTTTGCCGAGATCAACGCCCGCCTCGAACGCATCCGCGCCGCCGTATCCGCCTGCGCGTCCAGCGCCGACCTGCTCGCCTGCTTTGACACGATCCACGCCGACGACACCCGCACGACCCGCATCCGCGCGCTGGGCAAGATCGTCAACACCGGAAAGCCTGCCAACATCGAGCAGCGTACGCTGCTCGGGCTGTAAAACAAAAAAGGAGGAAAGAATCATGACACAGGAAGAGTACACCCAGCAGATGGAGGCGCGGGCGCGCCTCACCGAAAAGATCAAAGCCGAAGGCGTCGGCGCAGGCGCGAAGTGGGAGACCATCGCGACGGCCGCAATGACAGGACACCCGGGCGCAAAGGCCGAGGCGGAGAAGATGCTCGGCCGCAAGGTCAAAAGCATGGCTGACTACTGGGAGCTGCAGTCGGCCGCTTACGCGGCGATGACTTACGGCAAGCGCGAAAAGTCGTACGCGGACGCGATGCAGGATCTGGAGGCGGGCGTGTGCACCGCTCCGCGCGATGCGGAGAGCTACATCGCCAACCCGCTGAGGGGGGCGCGCAAGGCAGCCGGGCTGACGCAGAGGGAGCTGGCCGAGCAGACCGGCATCCCGCTGACGCTGATCCAAAAGCTCGAAAACGGCAAGCGCGAGCTGGCGAAGGTCAACGTCGCATACGCGATCAGGATCGCGCGCGCGCTGGACACGACGGCAGAAGCACTTTTCGGCTAAAAAGCAAGAAAAAACATTCAAAAATATGGCCTTTCCCTATTGACAAAGTAGCACTACAGTGCTATAATGATACTCGTAAGGGAGATACAAAATCCCCGCAAAAGAAAGGACCACGAGCATGAGCATCCAGCCTATCGACGTCAATACCCTCCCGGCTCTGACCGGTACCGAAAAGCAGATCGCGTACGCGAACGACCTCCGCAACCTCTGCCTCTACTACATCAACGGGATGTTCGCGCAGGAGACGAAGACTGGATGGATCGTCAACAGCCGATACTATGAGCTGGCCGTGAACACCGTGCGGCAGATGACGAACGAAGGCACTTACGGCAAAGAGGCGAGCATCGCCCTGAACGCCCTCGCAGATCGGATACACGCCTATGCGCAGCAGCTCGACGCGCAGATAGCGGCCGGTGAAGCCGAGAACCGGGGACGCTCCGCTAAGCTCCGCCTCTACCGCTATAGCGAATCCTGTCCCGTGTACATGGACCTTGCCAAAAAGGTGCTGGCGCATGAGACCAGCGCGCGGTTCTGGATCGACCGCTTTGCCCGCTGGACCCGCCCGGAAGACCTTGAGTACTGCTACGGCAAAATTGACAGCTGGAAAGAGGCGGAAGAGCGCGAGCTGGCGAAGCGCGCGGCCAACGCCTGAAACATAAGCAGAAAGGAAGAAAAATCATGACCATCAAACCTATCGACGTCGCTACCCTCCCGAAGTTCCTCGCCGCTTCCGGCCCGGTCGCGTGCGAAACCGCCGCAAGGATGCGCGCAAGCGCGATTGAAGCCTATCCCGCCGCGCTGGCGGATATTCTCAAGTATGCCAAACTGAGCGCGTACGAAAATGTTCCGGCCGATATGAGCTACTACGACGGCACGACCGCAGACGTCAAGACGTGGGAAAAAGCCTGCGCGGACTTTTTGCAGTCCCGCAACGACGCGGACTGGTGGATCAAAAACGCCTCCCCTCGCGACTGGACGGAGTGGTGGGAGACCACGCTGCTCACGCAAATGACAAAAGACGACGACCTGCGCTATGCAGACTTTGCCGTGGGCTGCAACGGGATCCTCCTGAGCGTCAACACTGTCCACATGCAGGCGCTCACGGCGGAAGAGATCGACAAGCGGCTCGCCATGCTCGCGGCGGAACGGCACATCCTCAGAGACTTTGGCACAGACGTGCTGGAGGACTTTGCGGAGACCGACGACGGCCGCGTGTACGCCGAAAGGATCATCATCAGCAACGTCCGCTGGTGCATGCAGTACACGCTCGACGACGGCAAGTGGACGCGATCCCTCGCCGACAGCAGCCTGCACAGGACTGCCGCCGAACGCCGCCGCTTCGGCGCGGATCACATGATCAGCATCCGAGAGGTCAGCCTCTTCGACTGACAGACCGAAGAAAGGAGGCGCAGCCGTGAAGTGCACCAAAAAGAGCGTTAACGCACGCCTGGACAGGCTGGACTACCTCAAAAAAATCTACGCCGTCCCCGGCGCGACCGGGATCGACGTGGACCGCTACTGGACGATCGGCACGTGCGAAGCGTGCATCAACTCAGACGGCTCCTGCGCTGCGATCTATGTCAACCCGCGCTGGGAGCGCGAAAACACCAGCCGCTACTATGGCGCGTGCGACGTCACCGACATCATCGTGCGCTGGATGAGCAACCCCGGCGACTACACCCGCGACGACGCGGTTACCGATATCGCGCAGGCGTGCACGCAGTGCTATCGCGAGACGCGC
>DHKK01000025.1 GCA_002404795.1 Clostridiales bacterium UBA4696 | reverse complement strand
CCACTGGATCATGCGCCACTGCAGCAGATAGTTGGGCATCAGATTGCGGTGCTCGTTGCTGGACGCGCCGTAGAGATACCAGACCTTGTCGCCGTAGTGGATGGCGAGCGTGCCTGCGATCGGCGTTCCCTCCGGGTCAAAGGCCATGTAGAGCCGCGCATGCTCGCCGAGGTTGTCGAGCATATTCGCAAAATACTCCGGCTGGCGGGTGACGAAGCCGTCGCGCACGCCGGTCGTGAGCATCAGGTCGGCGAACGCTGGGACCATCTCCTTGCCGCAGATCTTCACGGTCACGCCCTTGCGCTCGGCCAGGCGGATGTTGTAGCGCCATTTCTGGTGGAAGGCGGCCATGAGCTCATCCTCGGTCTTGCCCTCGACATTCAGGCGGAAGACGTAGCGGGGCTGGATGGCCTCAAAATTCTTGCCGCCCTCCTTGCAGCGGAAGCCGAACGAGCACATCATCTCCGCGAACGCCGTGTCGGAGGAGGGGACGTCGGGGTCGATCTTGATGACGTAGGCCTTCTGCTGTCTGGCGAGGGCCTTCGCACCCTCGAGCAGCTCCGCAAAGGTCTCCCGGTCATCCAGATCGCAGACCGGGCCGCGGCAGCCGTATAGCAGCGTCCGGCCGATGCCGGGCACCTTGCGGGACATCAGGGCCAGCGAGCCCTTGATCTTCCCGTCTTCGCCGCGCACGGCGACGGCGTTCCAGGCCCACATGGGCTTCTGCTTTGCCCAGAGGCTGCTCTGGGCGAAATGGCCCTTGGGGTGCTGCTGCAAAAACGCTTCGTATTCTGCGAGCGTCTTGTCGTTGATAAGTTCATACATGGCGGTGCATCTCCAAACAATACATATTATATATGTGTGTGATCGCGTCAGCCGACGCATAGCTTTCGCTATAGTCTACCACAAACTGCCGGGATATGCAAACCTGCACGGGGGAAAACAGGTATAGTTTTCTCCATATGCGGAAAAATGACAGAAGAGTTTTGTACGGGAGGCGGTCAGGATGGAAAACTGGGACGCGGCGGAGCTGCGGGCGCTGTTCGGCGGCAGCGCGGATGTGGCGGAGCGGCAGATCATGGCCGGCGGGCAGAAGCTGGACGTGCTGTTTCTCGACGGGCTGACGTCCGGCGGCGATATCGCGGAGCAGGTCCTGCGGCCGCTCATGCAGACGGTGCAGCCCGGCAGCATGCAGGCGGTGCTCGCCCAGGCGGAGCAGGCGCGGGTCTACTGCGCCGTGGCCGAACGGGTCACGACGCCGGAGGATGCCGCGGACAAGCTGCTGCACGGCTACTGTGCCGTCGTCTTTCCCGGCACGGGCACGGCGCTTTGCTTCGAGACGAAGACCGATACCCGCCGCGGTCCGTCCGCGCCGGAATCGGAAAACACCGTCAAGGGCGCGAAGGACGCCTTTACCGAGACCATGCGCATCAACACGAGCCTCCTGCGCCGCCATCTGCGCTCGGCGCAGCTGCGCTTTGTGCAGAAGACCGTGGGCCTTCGGAGCCAGACGGCCGTCACGGTCTGCTTCCTTGCAGACCTGACGGATCCGGCGCTCGTCCGGCGCATGGAGCGGCGGCTGGCGGCGATCGATATCGACGGGATGCTGACGCCCGCGAGCGTGGAGGAATATGTGACCGGCTCGCGTAAAACGGCCTTTCCGCTCCTGCAGTACACCGAGCGGCCGGATACCTTCTGTCAGGGGCTTTTGAATGGGCAGGTGGGCCTGCTTGTCGACGGGCTGCCGCTGGGGTATCTCGCGCCGGTGAATCTCGGCATTCTGATGAAATCGACGGAGGACCGCGCGGTCGACTATATCTCCGCCACCTGTCTGCGGGTGCTGCGGTATCTGGCGCTGCTGGCGGCGCTGCTGCTGCCGGGGCTGTATGTGGCGATGGCGACCTATCATCAGGAGATGATCCCGACCAAGCTCCTGCTCGCCATCATCGATTCCAAGCAGGAGGTGCCATTCGACACCGTCTTTGAGGTCATCGGCCTGCTGGCGGCTTTTGAGCTGCTGCAGGAGGCGGGGCTCCATCTGCCGCAGGCCATCGGCACGGCGGTGTCGATCATCGGCGGTCTTGCCGTCGGAACGACCGCGGTCGACGCGCGGCTGATCTCCCCGGCGGCGCTGATCGTGGCGGCGTCGGCCGGGATCTGCGGCTTTACGCTGCCGAGCCGGGATCTGTCCGACGCCATCCGCGTCTGGCGGTTCGCGCTGGCGATCCTGGCTGGCGTGGGCGGCCTGTTCGCGCTGACGGCGGGCGGCGTGCTGCTGCTGATCCATCTGTCGGGGCTGACGAGTCTGGGCGTTTCGTATCTGACGCCGTTTTCCGACGCCCGGGCAGCCCGCGCCATCCTGCGCCCGCGCCTGATTCGGCAGAAATGGCGCGAGGCCGCGCTGCGGCCGCAGGATCTTCGAAATCAGGGGGACGGAACATGAACCGCATCTGTATCTGGCTGCTGGCCGCGGCGTCGGCCGTCTGCCTCTGCGTGCTCCCGCGCACCGGCACGGACGCAGCGAAGCTGCTCCCGGCCCAGGTGCTCGTGATCGGGGCCGGGGATGGCGCGATCACCGTGGAGGCCGACAACGGCGCGGCCGGGTCCGGCCCGACGCTGGCCGCCGCGCTGGCCGATATGGCAGAATGCGCGGAGGGGACGCTGTTTCTGGACACGGCGGAGCATATCGTGCTGCTGCAGAGCGCCGAAGCGCTGCTGCCTGCGGCTGCGCAGCAGCCGCAGTTCCGCCCGGCGGCCAAGCTGTATCTGGCCCGGCTGCCGGAGCTGCACGCGGCCGAGGCTGTGGAGTTTTTACAGGCGCACCCGGGGACGTTGACGCTCGCGCTTGCGCGCGCGGCACTGGCCCGCGGGGATCAGATCCGTCCGGCGCAGCTGCTGCCGGCGGAGGACGGAGGGATGAAGCTTGCAGGATAAGCTGACGCCGCGGCAGAGCCGGGCGTGGGGGCTGTGCGCGCTGAGCGTTCCGGCGGCGATGGCGCTGGCCGGGCACGGCTGGCTCTGGGTGCTGGCGGGCAGCGCGGCGGCGAGCGGGATCGTGCTGTTTTTGCAGATGCTGCAGCGCCGGATCGGGCAGAGCCTGCCGGAGCAGATGGTCCGGGCCTTCGGGCAGCGCGGCGGGCAGATCGTAGGCGCGGCGGTGTGCCTCTGGCTGCTGCTGGCGGCCTCCGGCGCGGCTGCGGCGAGCCAGATCGCGTTTGAGGACAATCTCGGCCCGCTGGCGCCCGCGGTCCCGCTGCTGCTGGCCGCGCTGGCCAGCCGGAAGGGGCAGGCCGCCGCGGCCCGGGTCACCGGCGTGCTGGCGCTCTGTCTGGCATTATTATATAGTATCATCGCACTGGCCTCCCTGCGGTATGTGCAGGCGGCGTGGTGCCGGCCGTGGGGGAGCGCCGCGGATGCGGGGCTGAGCCTCTGCCTGTGCCTGACGCCCGCGTGCCTGCTGTTTCTGGATGGGCCGGGGCAGACGTCGCGGCCGGGCTGGAGCGCTTTGGCTGCCGCAGTGCTGCCGGGCGCGGCGGCGCTGCTGTGCAGCGCGTGTCTGTCCCCGGCGTGGACGGCCCAGCTGCCGCAGCCGCTCTATACGCTCACGAAAAGCCTGTCGGTCCTGTCCGTCATGCAGCGCTTTGAGCTGCTGCTGTCCACGGCGCAGCTGCTCGGGCTGGTATCGCTGCTGACGCTGTTCGTGTGCGCGGCCGGCCGCACGGCAGAGGTCTGCATCGGCGCCGGATGGGGAGAAAAGAGAGAGGGGATCTTCTGTCTGCTCGCCTTCGGCGTCAGCTTCCTGACGCAGCGGCTGCCGATGGTGGCATGGGTCGTCGGAGCGGCTACATTTTGGGGTGTGGTCCCGATATTAACACAAGTTATAGGAAATATAAAAAAGAATGAAAAATAATGAAAAAAGGGGTTGACAAACCCGAATCCCGATGATAATATATGCGAGCGTTCTGAAGAGCGCGGCATATTGGATGCGAGGAAAGAAAGCGGCTGAAAAAAGCTGAAAAAAGCTCTTGACAAGCAGATGAAGATGTGCTAGAATAAATGAGTTCGCTGCGAGAGAGAAATTGATCAAAGCGAGCGATGATCACAAGAAGTTCGAAAGAACTTGAAAAAAGTTCTTGACAAACGAAGCTTCCTGTGATATAATGAAAGCCCGCGAAACTGCGGAGTGCACCTTGTAAATTAAACAACGAGAAACATGAACAAACACCTTGGACAATTTTAATTTAAGTTGTTCAGTGAATGTCAGAAATGAGATTCTTTGAATAGCCAACGAAAATTCTTGAGTATAGCTAAGAGTGAACCAAGATGAAATTGATTTTA
>DHKK01000143.1 GCA_002404795.1 Clostridiales bacterium UBA4696 | reverse complement strand
CTTAAGTTGATGACATTGCCTCATAGGGGAAGGCATTGGAGATGTTCATTCCCCCGCCGCTTCCCGCAGCAGTTATTGGAGCGCGGCCGCTTATTTCAGCATTTTTTTGAGATACTGCCCTGTAAAGCTCTCCGGGCAGGCGGCGATCTGCTCCGGGGTGCCGCAGGCGACGAGCTGGCCGCCGCCGGAGCCGCCCTCGGGGCCGAGGTCAATGATATGGTCCGCGACCTTGATGACGTCGAGATTGTGCTCGATGACGAGCACCGTATTGCCCGCGTCCACCAGCCGCTGCAGAACCTCGATCAGCTTGTGCACGTCCGCCATGTGCAGGCCGGTCGTCGGCTCGTCGAGGATATAGAACGTACGGCCGGTGGCGCGGCGGGAGAGCTCCGTGGCGAGCTTGACGCGCTGGGCCTCGCCGCCGGAGAGCGTCGTGGCGCTCTGGCCGAGCTTGATATAGCCGAGGCCGACGTCGACGAGCGTGGCGATCTTATTGCGGATGCGCGGCAGATTGTCAAAGAAGGCCAGCGCCTCCTCCGCAGTCATGTCGAGCACGTCGGCGATGTTCTTGCCCTTATAGAGGACCTCCAGCGTCTCGCGGTTATACCGCTTGCCGTGGCAGACCTCGCAGGGGACGAACACGTCTGCGAGGAAGTGCATCTCGATCTTCACAAGCCCGTTGCCGCTGCAGGCCTCGCAGCGGCCGCCCTTGGTATTGAACGAGAACCGGCCCGGGCCGTAGCCGCGCGTGCGCGCGTCGGCCGTCGAGGCGAACAGGTCGCGGATGTCGTTGAAGACGCCGGTGTAGGTCGCGGGGTTGGAGCTCGGCATGCGGCCGATGGGGCTCTGGTCGATGCCGACGACCTTGTCGAGATATTCCAGTCCCTCGATGCGGTCGAATTTCCCCGGCCGCGTGCGCGCGCGGTTGAGGCTGCTGGCGAGCTTTTTATAGAGGATCTCGTTGACGAGGCTCGATTTGCCAGAGCCGGACACGCCGGTCACGCAGGTGAAGGTGCCGAGCGGGAACTCGACGTCGATGTGGCGCAGGTTGTTTTCCGCAGCACCGAAAATTTTCAGGGATCTTCCGTTGCCCTCCCGCCGCTTTTCGGGCAGAGGGATCTTCTTCGCGCCGGACAGATACTGGCCCGTGATGGAGCGCGGGGCGGCGATGATGTCGTCGATGGTGCCCGCGGCGATGATCTCGCCGCCGTGCACGCCCGCGCCGGGGCCGACGTCGACGATGAAGTCGGCGGCGCGCATGGTATCCTCGTCATGCTCGACGACGAGCACGGAGTTGCCGATGTCGCGCAGGCGGCGGAGGGTATCGAGGAGTTTGTCGTTGTCGCGCTGGTGCAGGCCGATGGACGGCTCGTCCAGAATATACAGGACGCCGATGAGGCTCGAGCCGATCTGTGTGGCCAGGCGGATGCGCTGGCTCTCGCCGCCGGAGAGCGTCGCGGCCGAGCGCGAGAGCGTCAGGTAGCTCAGGCCCACGGCCTGCAGGAACGACAGCCGGGAGCGGATCTCCCGCACGATCTGCTCGGCGATGACGGCCATGGAGCCGGTGAGCTTCAGGTTATCAATAAATTTCAGCTCCTCGGAGATCGGCAGTGCGCAGAAGTCCATGATGTTCATCCCGCCGACGGTGACGGCGAGGCTGATCTGCGACAGGCGCTTGCCGTGGCATTTGGGGCAGGGCCGCTCGGACATGCACTCCTCGAGCTCCTTGCGCATGGCGTCGGACTGCGTCTCGGTGAGGCGGCGGGCGACATTGTTGACCACGCCCTCGAACGGCCGCTCGAGCGTGCCGCGCCCGTTGGCGCGCTCATAATAGATCGTGAGCTTTTCCGTGCCCGTGCCGTAGAGGATGACGTCGAGCGCCTGCTGCGGCAAAGACTCGATGGGGTCGTTCAGCGAGAAATGATATTTCTTGGCCAGCGCCTCAAAATACATCCGGGAGATGGAATCGTCGCGCACGTTGTTCCAGCCGGAGGCCTGGATGGCGCCCTGCAGGATGGACTTCGAGCGGTCGGGGATGATGAGCAGGGGGTCGGCCACCTGCTGCGTGCCGAGACCCGAGCAGACGGGACAGGCCCCGTAGGGATTGTTGAACGAGAACATGCGCGGCGACAGCTCCGGCATGGAGATGCCGCAGTCCTCGCAGGCGTAGTTCTGGGAGAAGAGGGTGTCCTTGTCGCCATCGAGCTCATTGAGGATGACAAGGCCGCCGGACAGGTTCGCCGCCGTCTCGACCGAGTCGGTCAGGCGGCGGGCCAGATCCGGCTTCATGATGAGCCGGTCGACCACGACCTCGATGTGGTGCTTCTTGTTCTTGTCGAGCGGGATCTCCTCCGTCAGCTCGTACAGGCTCCCGTCCACGCGCACGCGGGCGTAGCCACCGCGGCGGGCGTCGTCGAACACCTTCTGGTGCTCGCCCTTTTTGCCGCGCACGACGGGGGAGAGGATCTGAAATTTTGTCCGCTCCGGCAGCGCCATGATCTGGTCGACGATCTGGTCGATCGTCTGGCGGAGGATCTCCTTGCCGCATTTCGGGCAGTGCGGCGTGCCGCAGCGGGCCCATAACAGACGCAGATAGTCATAGATCTCCGTGACCGTGCCGACGGTCGAGCGGGGGTTGCGGCTGGTGGTCTTCTGGTCGATGGAGATGGCGGGGGACAGGCCGTCGATGGCGTCGACGTCCGGCTTGTCCATCTGCCCGAGGAACATCCGGGCATACGAGGACAGCGACTCGACATACCGCCGCTGGCCCTCGGCAAAGATCGTGTCGAAGGCCAGACTGGATTTGCCGGAGCCGGACAGGCCCGTCAGCACGACGAGCTTGTCGCGCGGGATCTCGACCGAGATGTTTTTGAGGTTATTGACGCGTGCGCCCTGCACGCGGATACAGTTTTCCATGCTTCGCTCCTGAAAAAATATAGTAACAGATCAAGTCTTTCCATTATAGCAGATTTCTTTCCGGACTACAACCTGATTTTCAAACAAAAGTTTTTAAATAATAAGATCTTAAGAAACCTGTCCCTTGCGGGCGGGCGCGGAACATGCTATAGTATCGGCAGAAACGAACCGGATACACGAAAGTTACGCGAAGGGAGGCGGCGCTGTGCGGAATCTGTCCAAGCTGGTGTTCCAGCGGGTCGTGGCGGTCTCGGTCGGCATTTTGCTGCAGATCGGGTTCCTGATCGTCATGGCGACGTATCTGCGGGCCGATTTTTTCTGGATCCGCATCGCCATGAACGTGCTGAGCTGGGCCGTGGTCATCTATATCATCTCCTGCGGCGTCAATCCCAGCTATAAGATCGCGTGGATCGTGCTGATTTTGGCCTTCCCGGTGGCGGGGCTTACGATCTATCTGCTCTTCGGCGGCAATAAGATCTCGAGCTATGAGCACCGGAAGATGCAGTCGATCGAGGCCGTCACCATGCAGCAGCTGCAGCAGGAGGAGGAACCCCTCTGGGAGCTCGCGGCCGCCCGGACCCCGGCGTTCAACCACGCGCGTTATCTACTCTCTGCCTCCGGCTATCCCATCTATGACGATGCCGACGCGACCTACTTCCCGAGCGGCGAAAGCTGCTACGCAGCCATGCTCGAGGAGCTGCAGAAGGCCGAGCACTATATCTTCATCGAGTTTTTCATCATCGCGCAGGGGAAGATGTGGGATCCCATCCTGCAGATCCTGCGGGAAAAGGCTGCGGCAGGCGTTGACGTGCGCGTAGTCTACGATGATTTCGGCTGCATCACGCGCCTGCCCATGCAGTATGCGAAAAAGCTGCGGGAGATGGGCATCCGCGCGCACGCCTTCAACCCCTACGTGCCCATCCTCTCCGCCCGGCTCAATAACCGCGACCACCGTAAGCTCATGGTCATCGACGGCAGGGCCGCCTTCACCGGCGGCGTCAATCTGGCGGACGAATATATCAACGAGCTCGAGCGCTTCGGCCGCTGGAAGGACTGCGGCATTCTCGTCCGCGGCAAGGCCGTGTGGTCGATGACAGTGATGTTCCTGTCGCTCTGGGGCTATGTCGACCGCTGCGAGGAGGACGTGAGCCGCTTCCGCGTCGCCTGCGCCGAAAAGCAGGGCGGCACGGGCTTCCTGCAGCCGTTCGCCGACAGTCCGCTCGACAATGAGGACGTCGGCGCGACGATGCTGCAGTCGGTCATCTCCTCCGCACAGGAGCGGATGTGGATCATGACGCCGTACCTCATTCTGGACGACAAGATGACCACGGCGCTCTGCGTCGCGGCCAAGACCGGCGTCGACGTGCGCATCATCACGCCCGCCATCCCGGACAAGTGGTACGTGCACGCGGTCACGCGCGCGAACTATGAGGAGCTGACCCGCGCGGGCGTGCGGATCTACGAATATACGCCCGGCTTCATCCACTCCAAGGTCTATCTGGCCGACAGCGCGCAGGCGGTCGTCGGCACGGTCAATCTGGACTTCCGCAGCCTGTATCTGCACTTTGAAGACGCCGTCTATCTCTGCGATACGGCCGCCAACGCGCAGATCGAGCAGGATTTTGTGCAGACCTTCCCGCAGTGCCGCGCGATCACGTATGAGCAGTGCCGCCACGTGCACCTCTACCAGCGCATCGTGCGCGCGCTATTGCGGGTGTTCGCTCCATTGATGTAAAAAGAGGGAGACGGACGTGAAGCTGAATTATTATCTGTCTCTCGCGGCGCTGATCCCGGCGGCGATCCTGTTCGTCCGCATCTATCAGCTCGATCATATCGAAAAGGAGCCGCGGCGGCTGCTGGGCAAGCTCGTTCTGTTCGGGGCGCTGGCCGCTATCCCGGCAGCGCTGGCGCAGCTGCTGCTGGCGCGGGCGGCGGGCGCGGCGCTGGGGCGCTCGTCCGTGTGGTATCTGCTGCTGGATAACTTCGTGATCGTCGCCTGCAGCGAGGAGCTGGCCAAGCTCCTGCCTGTGCGCCTCGCCGCATGGGACCATCCGGCCTTCGACTACCGCTTCGACGCCATCGTCTATGCCGTATCCACGGCGCTGGGCTTCGCGGCGGTGGAGAACATCCTGTACGTCCTGCAGTCGGACCTGCGCACGGCCGTGTCGCGGGCGATTTTGTCCGTGCCGGGGCATTTTTTCTTCGCCGTGAGCATGGGGCTGCTGCTCAGCCGGGCCAAACAGGCCGAATGCTGCGGGCAGCTGCGGCGCAGGCGGATGCTGGCGCTGCTGGCGCTGGCGGTCCCGGCGCTGCTGCACGGGCTTTGGGATTTCCTGCTCGCGGCGGGCAGCCGCTGGGCTGTGATCGCGTTTTACGCCTTTGTGGCCGCGTTTTTCATCACGGCGGACGTCTGTCTGCGCCGCGCTTCGCGGACGGACAGCCGGCTGTAAAATCTGGATGCCTAAAAAGGACGCCTTTTCGGAATCGTCGAACAAAAAACAGGCAGACTGCGTTGCAGTCTGCCTGTTTTCCGTTTATAATTGGGACAGAAAATGACAGGAGGCGAGGCTATGATCTATCTGGACAACGCGGCGACCACCCTGCGCAAGCCGCCCTGCGTCATTGACGCGGTCGTGCAGGCCATGCAGACCATGGGCAACAGCGGCCGCAGCGCCCACGCCGAGAGCCTTGCCGCCGCCCGGACGATCTTCGCCGCGCGCGAGGCGCTGGCGGCGCTGTTCGGCTGCCCGCAGCCGGACCACGTCTGCCTGACCGCCAATTCGACTGAGGCGCTGAACATCGCCATCTCCGGCCTGCTTGCGCCGGGAGATCACGTGCTGTCGACAGATCTGGAGCACAACTCCGTTCTGCGCCCCCTGTACCGGCAGATGGAGCGGGGCGTGCAGGCGGACTTCCTGCCCGCCGACCGGCAGGGCCGGATCGACTACGCAGATTTTGAACATCTGCTGCGGCCAAAGACGAAGGCCGTGGTGTGTACGGCAGGCTCGAACCTGACGGGAAACCTGCTTGACCTGCAGCGGATCGGCAATTTCTGCGCCGCGCACGGGCTTTTGTTCGTGGTCGATGCGTCGCAGACGGCGGGCGTGTTCCCCATCGACATGCAGCGCATGCACATCAGCGTCCTCTGCTTTACTGGACATAAGAGCCTCATGGGGCCGCAGGGCACCGGCGGCCTGTGCGTCGCGCCCGGCGTGGAGATCCGTCCGTGGTGCGTGGGCGGTACGGGCGTGCAGACGTTTTTGCAGGAGCAGCCTATGCAGTACCCCACGCGGCTCGAGGCCGGGACGCGCAACGGCCACGGCATCGCGGGCCTGCTCGCCGCCGTGCAGTTCATCCGCCGGACCGGACTGGAGACCATCCGCGCGCATGAGCTCGCGCTCGCCCGGCGGTTTTATGAGGGCGTGCGAACGGTCCCCGGCGTGACGGTCTATGGCGATTTCTCCACTTGGGAGCGTGCGCCGGTCGTGAGCCTGAACATTGGAGACTATGAATCGTCGGAGGTCGCCGACGAGCTGGCCGAGACCTACGACATCGCCACCCGCGCCGGCGCCCACTGCGCCCCGCGGATGCACCGGGCGCTCGGCACCGAGGAGCAGGGCGCGGTGCGCTTCAGCTTCGGCTTTTACAATACGGAACAGGAGACCGACGCGGCCATCCGCGCCGTACAGGAGCTTGCAGCAACATGAGAGAAAAGAAGACCTGGCTCGTCGTGACCTTTTACACGACGAGCGCCGCCATGGCGGCCGAAAAGGCCTGCCTGGCCGCGGCCGTCCCCGGCCGCATCATCCCCGTCCCGCGCCAGATCACCAGCGACTGCGGCCTCGGCTGGCGCACGACCCCCGAAACCCGCCCCCAGGTCGAAGCCCTTTTCACCTCCCTTGATCTGGAGGTCGAGGGGTATCACCTGTGTGAACTCTGACCGAGAAATGCACGGCCCAAGGCTTCCCCTCATAGGGGAAGCCTTTTGGGGGGACGTTCTGTAGGGGCGGGGCTCTGCTCCGCCCGCGCAGGAGGCACTGGTTTTACGATGATCTCCGGCGAATCCGTACTGCCCTTCGGGCCGATGTAGGCATCGGCCCCTACCGCTTCCGTCAAAATCTGCAGCAGCGGGCGGAGCAGAGCCCCGCCCCTACAAGCTTCCCCGCAAGAAGGTGACATTCATCAAAATTTCGGCTGCGCCTTTTATTGACGGCAATCATTCTAAGGCAACCAGTTACAAACTTGATACCCCCGTATCAGGCGGCGCGTACCAAGACATACGTAAGGTGACCATCGAGTGGAACGCCAAGCTAAAACATTGGTTCTCGCCTGAATTCAGACGCAGCATGCACCCAAACGTAACCCAGCGCCC
>DHKK01000011.1:13355-13689 GCA_002404795.1 Clostridiales bacterium UBA4696 | reverse complement strand
ATTCCTCGCTGGAAACGTGGAACGGCAAGCTGGCTGAAATTTGGACGCTGCTGACCACCAGTCCGGAGAATTTCAAGGGCGGCGGGATCTGGAATGTGATCGTGGGCGTCAATGACGCGCTGAAGGCAATCGCTTATGCGCTTCTGGTTCTGTTCTTTGTGATTGGCGTGATGAAGACCTGCGGCAGTTTTACGGAGCTAAAACGCCCGGAAGTGGCGTTCAAATGCTTCATCCGCTTTGTGCTGGCGCAAGCGGCAGTCACCTACGGCATGGAACTAATGACGGCCCTGTTCTCAATAGCGCAGGGCGCAATCCAGACGATCATGGGCGCGTC
>DHKK01000011.1:0-13254 GCA_002404795.1 Clostridiales bacterium UBA4696 | reverse complement strand
CTGCTGGAGAGCATTCCGCTCTGGGCGGTGACGCTGCTCGGTTCGCTGTTTATCTGGGTGCTGTCGCTCGTCATGATCTTGACCGTCTACGGTCGCTTTTTTAAGCTCTATATGGCGACGGCGATTGCGCCGATCCCGCTGTCGAGCTTTGCAGGACAGCCCTCCAGCAGCATCGGCATAAAGAAAGCCGTTCGCCAAGAGATTTTCGAATATCTGGACAAGCTGCCGGTCAATGTAGAGTTGACAGTGAACGGCAGGCAATACATCCTGACGCATGCGGCACCTGTGGACTTATACGAAAGCTACAGCTGGAAATATAAAAGTGCGCGTGATTTCGCTGTCTGGATGCGGTTTGAGAGATTTCCCATTTTTGAGGGCTGGACAGTCATCTTCGGACATACGCCAACCTACCACTTCCAGTACGATAACCCCATGGCAATATGGAATGCAGAGAGCTGGATTTGCATCGACTGCGGCTGTATGCTCCTCGAAACGGGCGATCCGCGGTCAGGCGTCCTCGGTAGGCTGGCTTGCCTCCGCTTGGATGATATGCAGGTATTCTATTCTGAGGAACCACAATACGGCAATTCTGAAGAAGCAGAAGTGCAGCACGATGGATAACAGCAAGTCTGAAGCCCCTACCTGTGTAACATGTACAGAGAGGTGATGCGTTATGATCTTTTTCACAGGCGATATTCATGGGAATGTCAATGGCGTTGCAGCGTTTATAAACAAAGCACATCTCACCATGGAGGATGTCATCGTTCTTCTGGGAGATGTGGGCGCAAATTATTATAACGGGCGGAAAGATCATCTGATGAAGCAATGGCTTAACGATTCCGGTACCAGATTTCTCTGTGTTCACGGGAACCACGAAATGCGGCCAGTCAATGTTTCTGGATATATTGAAACCGAATGGTGCGGAGGCAAGGCATGGTTGCAACCGGAATACCCAAACATGATCTTTGCCAAGGACGGTGAGATCTATACAATACCGGTTCAGGTGCAGATGAACAATAACGCTGCACATTTTATAAAGATATTCTGATTCGGCTCACCCTACGAGCTTTCAAAGCATGAAGAAAAGAAGCGTTCCACTTCTCCATCCTCGCCAGATGTTCTTCCGTCAGAACCGCCTTTTCCATATCACACGCTTACCTGCATCCAAACTGACATCTCCATATGTAAGGCAAGCAAGCCTGACTCGCTGGTTACGAGATCAATAACGATCAAATTTTGTTTTTTCCGTGTGCGAAGCTGAACGCGTGACCTGTTACGCAGCAGGCAATGCAGACGGAGCAAATGGTAGAAGCTGCATCGGACGCTTGCCGTATCCAAAATAGCCGGAGAGAAAATGATGTGAGCAGCAGGGCTCGGCCTGCTGCTCACTGGCGATATGCAGTTTTATAACAGGAACCAGGATCTGCTCCATCGGAACCTCAAAGAGCGCTCCGAGCGCGTAGAGATTGTCTACCGTGGGCAGGCTCTCGCCCTTCTGCCACTTGTAGATCGCGCGTGGCTCTTCGAAGCCGAAGTAGCTTTGCAGCTCCCGGACGCTCAAGCCGCGCTCCATGCGTAGACGGCGAATGTTGTTTCCCGTAGCGACAAGGTCGATCACAGGGTATGCCTTCAAGTCCATTTTGCTTGCCTCCTTTAAGATCGTGATATCATAAAATACCAGAGGCAACAGGAAAAAGCAAGACCTATTTTTGAAGGGGAGGTCAATTTGAGAAAGAAACTATATTGGACGATTCGAAAATCTTCTCTGCGATATGCTTACTTCATGTTTTTCGATACCACCCCGTACCTTGCGGATCAGCTGTTTATCCGGCATAAGGTTCGGGTATGGTTTGAGCGGGAATACACGAGGAAGGACTCTCTATACATTGCAATTTTCTGTCATGTCAGAAAAAAAGATGTGCCGCAATTTCTGGAGGCTTTAGAAGATTTGAAAAAGAGCATGATCCTGTGTGGACATCCCGAATATGAAGCAGAGATCAGCTCGTTTATGGACGAGATGGAGCGGATGAAAGGAGATAATCGTCAAAATGAAGTTCACACCGATTGCAAAGCGAAGCAAGCGCGAGCAGCGTAAGTACTATGCGTCAAAACGTGGTTCTTGGAAGGGAATTTTGCCGGTCACCCGTGTTGTGCAGAGCAGGAGGATTTATGACCGAAAGCGTATTAAACAAGAAGATTGCCGGGCTTCCGGAGAATGAATCCTCCGAAGCGCATCTGCGAAGCAAAAACCGCCGCAGACTGCGCCGATATCAGGATATCCAAAAGAGCGACCGGCTGCTGCGCATTATAAATTATGGCGGCTATGCCCCGCATCGCGGATACATCGATTGGGGCTTTGATGGTCGGACGCTGCTGCACACAGGTAAGTACATCAAATATCCCAAAAACAGCAACTGCCAGAGATGGATCAAGCGAGAAACCAGCCGCCGAATCCGCAGCTGCCGAAATGCTCCAGTGAAAGGAAATTTCTATCGCCGCTTATTTGACTACTGGGGGACGCTGTATTGAGAAGCAAGTATTGCAAAAGTAATTTGATGTGGCACGAATATTTGTAAGGACGGTATGCATTTTTCTTGCAAAGCAGAGAAAGGCGTACTATAATCAAATCAGAAAAAGGCAAGTATCTATTTTGGTTTAACTTGAAATTTTGAAACTGATTTGTTATGGCTTGCACGGAGCGTGAAAACCCTTGAGATTTCAAGAAATTATAAGTCGGGGGATCTAAAAGGGTGCAGCTTGCCATACTGAAAAGCCTTGAATCCGTGAGGATTCAAGGCTTTTTGCTATATATAAGTTTTACATTCATAGCTGCTTCCCCATAATCTTCAGGTTTGAGGCGGGGTACAGGCCGGAGGTGGTGTAGAAGTGCATGTGGGGTTCGTCGTTTACGCTGGCGAGTTCGATGAGCTTTGCGCCGTGGGCGCGGGCGCGCTGCTCGATCTCGCGGAGAAACTGCCTGCCAAATCCCTTGTTCTGATGCCCGGCGAGGATGACGATCTCCTCCAGCCAATAGCTCGTAAGGTCGTCGTAGGGCTTGAGATACCCGATCGCGAAGCCGGTCGAGTGTCCCGCGTCGTCCTGCTGGATCAGGCTGAGGGAATCTTCGACAGTGACGATCTGACGGATCCGCCTGCAGGCTTTCTCCTGTGTCCAGCAGCCGTCTTCGTGCTGGTTATAATAGTCCATGTACAGCCGTGCGATCCTGTCCACATCGGCCGCGGTCATTTTTTCGTAAGTCATCTTTTTCCGCCCGGTTCCGGCTGCTCAGAAATATCCGGCTTCCAGCAGGAGCGTGAGGCAGGTGTTGATCTCTTCGTCGGTGAAGAGGGGGCCGTAGCGGGACTGGATGACGGTGGCTTCCGGCGAAAGCTCCAGATGCCCGGCCTGCTCCAGCGAGGCGAAGGCGTCGGAGGGGGCGTGGCGGCGGACAAAATTCCGCACGGCGGCGACGCTGCCGCGGGACTGCAGATCCCGGACGAAGCGCGTCACGGGGCTGTGATACCGCGCGGCGGCCTGCTGCGCGTTCTGCAGCAGCTCCTGCTGCAGGGCAAGCTCGAGTTTGGTCTGTTTTGCTTCCATCTGCGGGTCCTCAGCGCATGTTGAACTGGATCTGGTCGCGGCGGCCGAGCTCGGACAGGCGGGCCTCGATGGCCCCGGCGGTCCGGCCGTGGCGGCGGGCGATCTGCTCGACAGGCAGACCGGCGTCATATTCCTCCAGCAGCTGCTGCTCCTCGTCCGGCCGCCAGCTGCGGCCGGCGTTGACGGCCTGCGCGCCGGTCTGGCGGGTCTGCAGATCCTGCAGGACGCAGTGCAGCGCCCGGATAATTTCGGGGTGGTTATAGACGCTCTCATCCGGCAGACGCGCGCCCGTGATCGGGTCGCGGCCGTCGGCGAGCCCGCGGAGCAGCTCCGCAGCACGCTTGATCTCCATACGCTCACCTTTTCTGTCAAGTTTCGGGCTTGTGCTTCTATTATAGTGTACGGAAGTCCGGACTGCAAGCCGTTTCGGCGTCTTTATGCCGGAAATGTTCCATCCCGGATGTACGAGACCGCGTATTCCACGAACCGGCGGACGGCCGGCGGGGCCTGCAGCCGGGAGGGCAGGGCGATGCCGAGCTCGATCGACTCCTCCGGGGCCAGGGGCAGGATGACGGCGCGGGTCTGGATGCCGCCGGTCGACAGCCGGTTCAGCATGCTCACGCCGAGCCCGCTTTCGACCATGGCGATGGCGGCATGGTCCTCCTCCGTCGTGTAGCTGATGCAGGGGGTGAGGCGGTATTTGTTGAAGACGTGCATGACATCGGAGTCGTTGCCGCGGGCGGAGATGACGAGCTCCTCATTGCGGTAGGCGCCGATGGGGAACGCACCGGCGCTGGCCAGCCGGTGCTCCGGCGGGACGATGGCGACCATCGGGTCCGCGCGCAGCGGGATCCACTCCCGCCCGCCGCCGAGCACGCGGCTGTAGAAGCACAGATCCACCCGGTTCTGGTTCATCAGCTCGTCGAGCAGCTGGTGGTGGCCCTCCATGAGCTCGATCTGCACGCCGGGGAAATCCCGGTGGAACCGGCCGATGACCGGCGGCAGCCAGTGCGCGGAAATGCTGTAATACGAGCCGATGCGCACCTTGCCGGTCAGAACGCCCTGAATTTTGGAGCAGACCTGCCGCAGCCGGTCGTCGCACTGCACCAGATCGCGCAGCGGCGCGACGAGCTGCTCGCCGTCCGTCGTCAGGTGGACGCCGCGCCGTGTGCGGACGAACAGGGGGAAGCCGAACTCCTGCTCCAGCGCGTTGATCAGGTGGACCACGCCGGAGGGCGTATAGTTCCACGCGGCGGCAGCGGCCGTAAAGCTGCCGCTGTCGGCGACGGAGAGGAAAATTTTATAGCGGTTGAGATCCATGGCGCCTCCTGTTATGACGGATACTCACAAGAAAGTGAAGAAACTGTCGTTTTACTTTAGACTGATGGCATTATAAACTGTAGTCGAAGAGCTGTCAAGGACGCCAGATTCTGCAGTGCACCAGAATGCGGCGGCTGACAAGAACACCGTGGGTGCTCCTATCAGCTGCTGCAGTGACGTTGATGACGCAACATCAAACAGAAAGAGAGAACTGAAGTATGAACGTATGGCATCTGGTTTTGTGCGTAGTCATTCTTGCGCTGGCCTACATCTTCTTCCAGTACGCCCGCATCCGGAAGCTGCCGGAGGGGACGGATGAGATGCAGGAGATGGCCGGCATCATCCGTGACGGCGCAAGCACCTTCCTCAAGACGGAATTCCGCGTCATTGCGATCGTCGTGATCGTGGTCGCGGCAGTATTCAGCCTGTTCGTGGAAAAGACGAGCGGCATCACCTTTATTCTGGGCGCGTGCATGTCCAGCGTCGTGTGCATCCTCGGCATGCGCAGCGCAACGTATGCAAACGTCCGCACCTCCAACCGCGCGCGCGAAACGCTCTCCATCGGCGAGACCGTCAAGGTCGCGCTCGGCGGCGGCAGCGTCTCGGGTCTGGCCGTGCAGGCGTTTGGCATGCTGGGCATGGTCCTGATCCTGATCGTCTGGAACGGCGTGGACCCGACCGCGGTCGGCACGGGCTTCCTTGCCAGCCTCGAGTGCAACCCCACCATTATGCGTATCACCACGTATTCCCTCGGCTGCTCCATCGTCGCCATGTTCAACCGCGTGGCCGGCGGCAACTATACCAAGGCGGCCGATATCTCCTCCGACATTCTGGCCAAGCTCCGCCACGACATGCCCGAGGATGACAGCCGCGTGCCGAACGTCATCGCCGACTTCATCGGCGACAACGTCAACGACATCGCCGGCAACTGCTCCGACCTGCTCGAGAGCTTCGTCGCCACCATGGCGGCTGCCCTGATGATCGCGGTCACGATCTACAAAAGCGCGCTCTCCGGCGGCACGGAGGCCGTGACCGAGGCGACCTTCACCGCGACGACCCTCTTCCCCGTCGTGCTGGCGGGCTGCGGCCTGTTCGGCTGCCTGCTGGGTCTTGGCTATGCCTCCATCAAGAAGATGGGCGACAATCCCTCGCACGAGCTGAACCTCTCCACTTGGATCTCTGCGGGTCTGACGGTCGTGGGCGGCTTCGTCGCGGCGAAGCTGATCTTCGCGGACGTGCCCCTGTACGCGAGCTTCCGCTGCGGCTGGCTGTCTCCGTGGATCTCGAGCGTGCTCGGCATCGCCAGCGGCGTCGCCATCGGCTCCATCACCGAATACTATACCTCCACCGACTATAAGCCCACCCGCCGTCTGGCGGAGATCGCCACGGAGGGCGACGCGTTCGTCATCACCAAGGGCGACGCCATCGGCTCGCGCTCGTGCCTGCTGCCGGTTCTGCTGATCGGCGTGTCCCTGTTCATCTCCGGCAAGCTCTGCGGCACCTACGGCATTGCCCTCTCCAGCCTCGGCATGCTGGCCTTCGTCGGTGCGACGGTCTCCATCGACGCCTTCGGCCCCATCGCCGACAATGCCGGTGGTCTGGCGGAATCCTGCCATCTGGATGAATCCGTCCGCGCCATCACCGACAAGCTCGACGCCGTCGGCAACACCACCGCCGCCATCGGCAAGGGCTTCGCCATCGGCTCCGCCGCGTTCGCCACGGTCTCGCTGATCGTCGCCTACGTCGGCAACTACACGGCCATCAACGCAGAGCCGGTCCTCAACATGGCCTCCTACATCGTCGTCGCCGGCGGCATCATCGGCGGCGCGCTCATCGAATACTTCTCCGCGCTTTTGACCGACAACACCATCGAATCCGCCCGCCTCATGGCCGACGAGGGCGACCGGCAGCTGTCCCGCCCCGGCGTGCTTGAGGGCACGGTCCGCCCGGATTACAACCGCTGCATCGAAATGGCCGCCCGGCAGGCGCTCAAGAAGATGCTGCTGCCGTCCGTGCTGGCGCTGCTGATCCCGATCGTGGGCGGCTTCGTGTTCGGCGTGGAATTCGTCGGCGGTCTGCTCATCGGTGCGACCATCGTGGCCATCCCGCGCGCGATCTTCATGGGCAACTCCGGCGGCGCGTTCGACAACGCCAAGAAGTACATCGAGTCCGGCTCCCTCGAGGGCCACGGCAAGGGCTCCGACGCGCATAAGGCCTCTGTCGTCGGCGATACCGTCGGCGATACGAGAAAGGACGTCGTCGGCGTCGCGCTGGATATCTTCATCAAGACCATGTCCACCGTTGCCAACACCCTCGCCACCGTGTTCCAGCACATCACGCTCATCCGCTGAGCAAACGCAGATACCGGACCGGGCCCCGCAGAGCTGCGGGGCCCGGTTTTCTGCGTAAAAAGAAAAAAATGGCGCGGGGCGCGAAACGTGTTGAATTTGCGGCGGAATCTGCTATAATTTTCGCAGGAGAGACTGCGCGCATCCGCGCAGAAGCAAGCGGAGGAGAAACATGAAGAAGCATCGCGCCCTTTGGGTGATCATCATTGTAATTGTGGTGCTCGCGGCAGCCGCCGCGGGCGTATGGTTCTGGCTGCAGTCGCGGCTGGATGAGACGCAGCAGGCGCATCAAACCGTCTATGCCGAATATCAGGCCATGACGGCGGCCGTGGATCAGGTCACACTGACCGTGACCGAGGACGGCTCGGCCATCGGGAGCTATGACATGCAGACGCTCGGCCTGCGAGACGATCTGCTGCAGAAGGTGAATGCGCAGTTCTCCGAGCTCGACCGGATGCCGGACGAGCAGTTTGCGGCGCTTTCTCTGCAGGACCGGCTGAACTGGGCGAAGCTGGGACGCAAGCCGACTGCGAATGTCACACCCGATCTTGGTCAGCTGGATCTTTCTGCCGTGCTGGCCGATCTGCAGAGCGTGAAGCGCACGGCGGCGCAGGATGCATATATTGACCTTGTGGACGGCGTCTATACCGTGCACGAAGAGGTCGCGGGCGACGAACTGCATGTCTCCGCCGTGCAGGAGGGGCTGCAGAGCGCAGCGGCCGGTCTGGCCGTGACGCCGTCCGGCGCGCAGAACGCAACGTTCGAGCTGACCTCGGTCGACTGCTACGAAAAACCCGCCGTGACGACTGCGACGCTCCGCGATACGCCCGACAGCCTCTTCCGCACCGCGCTGGCGGAGCTGGAGGTCAGAGTCGATTTCAACAAGGGCTCCGAATTCCTGCCGCACGGCGAGGAGACGCTCACGAGCCACGATCTGGCCTCCATCCTCGATCTGGAGGCGGACGGCACGATCACCATCGACGAAAAGGTCCTCGCGGAGACGATCTCGAAGTGGGCGACGAAATATAATCAGTATGACGCGCCGTTCATCTTCGATTCCTGGGTCAAGGGCGTGATCCAGATCGACTTTATCACCTGCAATTATCTCATCGATGCGCAGAGCGTCATGGAGCAGGTCCGCGCGCAGCTGCTGACGATGAGATCCGGCGAGATCGACGCGGACGCCGTCTGCTACGACACGAACGGCAAGCCCTTCTCGCTGGGCGACAGCTACGTCGAGGTCGATTTTGACAACCAGCAGATGACGTACATCAAGGACGGCCGTCTGGTCGTCAACACCAACGTCGTGACCGGCGCGCTCAACGGCCACCAGACGCCGACCGGCCTGTACGAGGCCCACGGCAAGGAGCACGACGTCTGGCTCAAGGGCGACGACTATCTGGTCTTCGTCAAGTACTGGGTCAGCGTGGTCGGCGATCTCATCGGCCTGCACGACGCGTCGTGGCGCGAGAACTTCGGCGCGAGCTTCTATGTCTACGGCGGCTCCCACGGCTGCGTCAACACGCCGGAGGAGGCCATGGCCTGGATCTGGAACCTGATCGAGGACGGCACGCCCGTCATCATGCACGGCGTCAACGAATGGTATGAGCCCGCCAACGGCAACCCGCGCGAGACCAAGGATCCCGTCCGCGGCACGACGAGCGAGACGAAGGTCGAGCCCGGCACGCGCGTGCTGTCGGAGGACAACAGCCGCATCGAGCTGCAGCCGGACGATGTCGTCCCCTTCGAAATGCCGAAGGACGCCAATGCCGACGACGCGGAGAACACCGCCGCCAACCCCAAGCCGGTCTCCTGAACGAGAAACAAAAAGCCTCCGCAGAGCATGCGGAGGTTTTTGTTTAAAGCAAGATGTCCATGCCGTGCGGACAGGAAAAGAAAAACAGCCCGCCGCAGAAAGACGCCTCCTGCGGTGGGTACAGACCCAGTATAGCATAGCGCCCCGCGCGTTGCAAGGAGAAATTCAGGGCCCGGAAAAATTTCGGATGCTTCCACAAGGAACCGGGTTTTGCCTGTTTTTATCTTCGTAAAAGTTTCATTCTTGACGTTTCAAGGCCGCGGGGGTACAATACGATGCGTATTTTGTTTTTTTCGGATTTTTTATGAAAGCAGAGGGATGCCGTGATGCGTGAATCCAACAATATTCCGGAGGTTTTCGGCAGTATGGTCTTCAATGAGGCTGCGATGGAGCAGTATGTCGCAGCCGAGGCTGTCGCCGCGTGGAGGCAGTGCCTGGAAAACGACCAGCCGCTGACGCTGGAGGTCGCCAATGAGATCGCCGCCGGCATGAAGCAGTGGGCGCTCGAGCATGGCGCGACGCATTTCACGCACTGGTTCCAGCCGCTCAACGGCGTGACGGCCGAGAAGCACGACAGCTTCATCAGCCCCGTCCCCGGCGGCAAGATCACGATGGAGTTTTCCGGCAAGGAGCTCGTCCGCGGCGAGCCGGACGCGTCCAGCTTCCCCTCCGGCGGTCTGCGCGCCACGTTCGAGGCCAGAGGCTACAGCGCCTGGGACCCGACGTCCTTCGCGTTCATCAAGGACGGCAGTCTGTGCATCCCGACGGTCTTCTGCTCCTACGGCGGCGACGCGCTGGACAAGAAAACGCCGCTGCTGCGCTCCATGGAGGCTGTCAGCCGCGAGGCTGTGCGGATCCTTCGCCTGTTCGGCGACGAGCAGACCCACCGTGTGACGCCGCAGGTCGGCGCGGAGCAGGAGTATTTTCTGATCGACAAGGCGCTCTATGAAAAGCGCGAGGACCTGAAATTCTGCGGCCGCACGCTCTTCGGCGCGAAGCCGCCCAAGGGCCAGGAGCTCGACGACCATTACTTCGGCGCCATCCGCCCGCGCGTGGCTGCCTATATGCAGGACCTTGACCGGGAGCTGTGGAAGCTTGGCGTTCTGAGCAAGACCAAGCACAACGAGGTCGCGCCCTCCCAGCACGAGATGGCCCCCATCTACTGTGACTGCAACGCCGCCAACGACCAGAACCAGCTGACCATGGAGGTCATGAAGAAGGTCGCCGACCGGCACGGGCTGGTCTGCCTGCTGCACGAAAAGCCCTTTGCGGGCGTCAACGGCTCCGGCAAGCACAACAACTGGTCGCTGTGCACCGACACGGGCAAAAACCTCTTCTCCCCGGGCAAGACACCCAGCCAGAACGCGCAGTTTTTGCTGTTTTTGGCGGCCTTCGTCGCGGGCGTGGATGAATATCAGGAGCTGCTGCGCAGCACCGTCGCCTTCGCGGGCAACGACCACCGCCTCGGCGCGCAGGAGGCGCCACCGGCCGTGATTTCCATCTTCCTCGGCACCGAGCTGGAGGATATCATCGACTCCATCGTCTCCGAGCAGGACTACACCGAAAGGACCGGCCGGCAGCTGCGCATCGGCGTCGACGTGCTGCCCACCATCCCGCAGGATACGACCGACCGCAACCGCACCTCGCCGCTGGCCTTCACCGGCAATAAATTCGAGTTCCGCATGCCCGGCTCGAGCCAGTCGATCGCGGGCCCCAATACGATCCTCAACACGATCATGGCTGAGGAGCTCGGCCGCTTCGCCGACCGCCTGGCGGGCGCGGCGGATCTCCCGCAGGCGCTCAATACCCTCCTGCGCGAGGTCTTCCAGCGCCACCGCCGCATCATCTTCGGCGGCAACGGCTATGACAGCGCCTGGATGGCGGAGGCCGAACGCCGCGGGCTGGCGAACCTGCCCAATACGGCCGCGGCCCTGCCCGCCTATATTCTGCCCAAGAACATTGCGCTCATGACGAAGCACGGCGTCTACACCACCAGCGAGATGCTGGCCCGGCATGAGATCCATATGGAAAAATACTGCAAGCTGATCTCCATCGAGGCGGCGACGCTCGTCGACATGGTCCAGCACAGCATCCTGCACGCGGCGTCGCGCTATGAGGGCGTTCTGTGCCAGACGATCCTGCAGAAAAAACAGGCGCTGCCGCACGCGGACTGCCGCGTGGAGACCGCGCTGGCCGAGAGCATCCTGACGCTCAACGGCGAGCTGCTCGACGACACCGTCGCGCTCAAGACCGCGCTGGAGATGGCGCCGGAGACCGATGGCGAGCACATGCTCCGCTACTACCACGATACGATCTTCGCCCAGATGAACAAGGTCCGCGCCTCGATCGACAAGCTCGAAACGCTCGTCGCCGGCGACTACTGGCCGTATCCGCGCTATACCGATCTGCTGTTCTCGGTGTAATTTTCAGATGGAGGCACATCTATGAAATATATCTTCATTACCGGCGGCGTCGTCTCGGGCCTTGGCAAGGGCATCTGCGCCGCATCGCTCGGAAGACTCCTCAAGCAGCGCGGCCTGCGCGTGCAGAACCAGAAATTCGACCCGTACCTGAACGTCGACCCCGGCACCATGAGCCCGTATCAGCACGGCGAGGTCTTCGTCACCGATGACGGCGCGGAGACCGACCTCGACCTCGGCCACTATGAGCGTTTCACGGACGAGAGCCTGACCGCGGGCTGCTCCGTGTCGGCGGGCAAGGTCTACTGGAGCGTCCTGTGCCGCGAGCGCGAGGGCGGATATCTCGGCCGCACCGTGCAGATCATCCCGCACATCACCGACGAGATCAAATCTCGCATCTACCAGATGGACAACGGGAAGTCCGACGTGCTCATCACCGAGATCGGCGGCACCGTCGGCGATATCGAGTCGCAGCCGTTCCTCGAGGCCATCCGGCAGGTGGCTGCCGAGCAGGGAAAGAAGAATGTCCTGTTCATCCATGTGCCCATGATCGTGGAGATCCCCGGCTCGGGCGAGCTCAAGAGCAAGCCCACGCAGCACTCGGTCAAGGAGCTGCTGTCCATCGGCATCCAGCCGGATATCCTCGTCTGCCGCACCAACCAGCCCATGACCGAGGAGATCTGCCGCAAGATCGCCCTGTTTTGCAATATGGAGCCCGACTGCGTCATCCCGAACACCACGGCCTCCACCCTCTATGAGGTGCCGCTGCTGCTGGAGAAGGAGGGGCTGGCCCGCGTCGTGTGCCGGAAGCTGGAGCTTTCGTGCGGCGAGCCGGAGCTGACCGCCTGGACGCAGATGGTCACCCGCATCAAGACTGCCAGCCGCCATGTGACCATCGCGCTGGTAGGCAAATATACCGAGCTGCATGACGCGTATCTGTCCGTGGAGGAATCGCTGTTCCACGCGGGCACGGCCAACGACGTGATCGTGGATATCCGCTGGGTCGACTCGTCCAGACTCACGCCGGAGAACGCGGCGTCCGTGCTGGACGGCTGCGCGGGCATTCTGGTGCCCGGCGGCTTCGGCGACCGCGGCATCGAGGGCATGATCACCGCCGCACAGTACGCGCGCACGCACAAGCTCCCCTACTTCGGCATCTGCCTCGGCATGCAGATCGCTGTGATCGAGTTTGCCCGCCACGTGCTGGGCTGGGAAGACGCCCACTCGGCGGAATTCGACGAGTTTACCAGGCACCCCGTCATCGACATCATGCCCGAGCAGAAGACCGTCACCCAGAAGGGCGGCACGATGCGCCTCGGCGCGTATCCGTGCGTTTTGTCCGAGGGCAGCCGCGCAGCGGCGCTCTATGCAAAGACCGAGATCTCCGAGCGTCACCGCCACCGCTATGAATTCTGCAACGACTTCCGCGACGCGTTCGTCGCGGCCGGGCTCGTGCCGACGGGTTTGTCTCCGGATGGGCGGCTCGTGGAGATCGTCGAGCTGCCGGAGCATCCGTGGTTCGTGGCCTGCCAGTTCCACCCCGAATTCAAAAGCCGCCCGGACCGTCCGCACCCGCTGTTCTACGGGTTCGTGAAGGCCAGCGCCGAACAATGACCCCTCCCCGCCGCTGCCCGCAGCGGCGGGTTTTCGCTCCCCAAGGCTCCCCTTCCAGGGGAGCTGGCTCGGCGGAGCCGAGACTGAGAGGTTGTTGCAAATTTGCGATAAAGCCCAAACCGCAAATTCAGTTTGC
>DHKK01000137.1 GCA_002404795.1 Clostridiales bacterium UBA4696 | reverse complement strand
GATGGCGAAGCGGTGCGTCTCCTCCTGAATGGTGCCAATGAGGGCGAACACCGACGGAACAGCGCTGATGGCGATCTCATCGCCATCAGCGGTGACGAGCGCTCTGGTGCGGTGGCGGCCGTCCTTGACCATGCCGTAGGTCGGGATCGACAGCCCGAGCGTCTGCAGCACGTCCTCCGCGACCCGTGCGTGCTCGATGCCGCCGTCGATGAGCAGCACGTCCGGCTTCTCCGCGAAGCCCGCATCCTGCTGGACATAGTGCGTCAGCCGCCGCAGCAGAACCTGATGCATGGACGCGTAGTCGTCCTGATCGGTCAGGCCCTCGACCTTGAAGCGCTTATAGGCCGATTTGAGCGGCTTTCCATCCTGAAAAACGACCATGGAGGCGACGATATCCGTCCCGGCCAGGTTGGAGATGTCGTAGGATTCCATCCGGTGCGGGATATCCGGCAGGTGGAGCATATCGGCCAGCACGCCGAGCGTGCCGGTGCGGCGCTCGGCCTTGGTAGTGATGCGCTCGGCTTCTTCGCGGGCGTTTTTCTGCGCCAGTTCGACCAGACGGACGTTGTCGCCGCGCTGTGGCATGCGGATGAGGACCTTCTTGCCCAGCTCCTGCTGCAGAAGCGCGGAGAACAGCTCCGCATCCTCCATCTCAAACGGCGTCAGAATGACCTTGGGTGCCGCGCCGCGAACAAGATAAAACTGCTTGACGAGCGACGAGACAGCCTCCTTCGGATCGTCGGCCGTGGCGAGGATCTCGTATTCCTTATCGAGCAGGCTTCCGTTTACATAATGCAGGACCGCAAAGCAGGCCCGCGTTTCGTTCTGATAGTAGCCGATAACGTCGGTGTTGGCCATCGTCCCGGCCGTGACGAGCTGCTTTTCGCCGAGAGATTCCACGGCCCGCAGCCGGTCGCGCAGCGACGCCGCGAGTTCAAACTGCAGCTTGTCCGCCGCAGCCTCCATCTGCGTGCGCAGCTCGGCCGCCACCTGCTTGTAGTTCCCCTGCAGGATGAGGACGGCCTGCTCCATCCGGGCGTGGTAGTCCTTCTGGCTGCGCGAGAGCTGGCACCAGCCGTCGCAGTTGTTCATGTGGTAGTTCAGGCAGGGGCGCTCCTTGCCGAGGTCGCGCGGGAACTGCTTGGAGCAGCCGGGCAGCTTGAGCGTCAGCCGCAGCGTATCGATCACGTGCTGCGTCACGAAGCGGCCGCCGAAAGGGCCGAAGTAGCTGGCCTTGTCGCCGGTGATGCGGCTGACCATCTGCATGGTGGGATAGTCCTCCGCCAGATCGACGCGCAGATACGGGTAGCCCTTGTCGTCCTTCAGGAGGATGTTGTACTTGGGCATGTGCCGCTTGATGAGCGAGCATTCGAGCACAAGCGCCTCAAATTCCGACCGGGCGACGATGGTGTCGAAATGGTCGATCTGCGAGACCATCTTCCGCGTCTTCGGCGTGTGGGAGGCCGTATCCTGAAAATATTGACTGACGCGGTTTTTGAGCTTCTTCGCCTTGCCGACGTAGATGACCGTGCCGGACTTGTCCTGCATCAGGTACACGCCCGGCTCGTAGGGTAAGGAGAGCGCCTTGTCTTTGAGTTCTTCAAATGTCATACGAATAAAAAAAGCGCTGCAGACGCAACGCCGGCAAATCAGATTCAAAGTACATGGTCAGGAGGGGCAGCGCCCCTCCTGACGGTTCCGGATGAAAAATGCTCAGAAGACCTCTTTTACGAGCATATCGGTCAGTGCCTTGACTGCTTCTTCCTCATCGGGGCCCTCAGCAATGATGCTGACGCGCGTGCCCTTGGTGATGCCCATGGACAGAACGCCGAGCAGGCTCTTGGCGTTGATCTTGCGGTCTTCCACCTCGACCCAGATGCTGGACTTGAACTCGTTGGCCTTCTGGATGAAGTAGGTGGCCTGACGGTTATAAAGGCCGGATTCGCACTTTACGATGGATTGCTGCATGTACATAGACGACACTCCTTATATATCATGCTGGGGTGCCCGATGTACAAGGCTGGGCACTCTCTTTCGTCTTTCTAATTTTAGCAAATTTCATTGAAATGTCAATCATTATTTCATGACGCTTCCACTTTCTTCCGCATTCACTTGAATTCCACGATCGTCACGCCGGACTCGCCCTCGCCGTAGACGCCGAGGCGGAACGACTTGACGTACTTGCAGCGGCGCAGTTCGTCCTGCACGGCGGAGCGGAGCACGCCCGTGCCCTTGCCGTGGATGATGCGGGCGTTCGGCAGATTTCCCATGTAGGCCGCGTCCAGGAAATTATCCAGGACCGGCAGCGCCTCGTCGACGGCCATGCCGCGAATGTCGAGCTCCGGCTGGGCCGCGGCCTTGAGCTCACGGACCTTGCCCGCGATGACCTTTTTGGCCGCGTTCTGCGTCTCGTTTTCGAGCAGATACACCTCGTCGGGCTTCGCCGTCACCTGCATGATCCCGGCGCGCAGCTGGTAGCTGCCGTCCTTGTTGACGGCGAGCACCGACGCTTTCGTGCCGAGCTTCAGCAGCTCCACGGTGTCGCCCACGCGGATGGCGCGGGTCGCCTCAGGCCGGGCCTTCTGCTCGCGCTGCGGCTGCAGCTTCTGCTCTGCCTCGTTGAGGCTGCGGCGCATCTCGGCCTGCTTTTCGTTGGAGCCGGGGATAAACGCGCCGTTTTTGGCCTGCTTGCGCAGCTGCTTGAGTTCTTCGTAGACTGCGTCCGCCGCGCGGCGGGCGTCGTCGATGATGAATTGGGCCTCCTTGCGGGCCTGTTGGGCGGCCTTTTCCTTCTCCTGCTTGATCTGGGCGTAGTATTCGTCGGATTTTTCCTTCTGCTTCTCGGTCTCGCGGCGCAGACGCTCGGCTTCCTCCTTCGCCTTTTCCATCTCCTGCCGCTGCTGGTCGAGCTGGGTCAGAACATCCTCGAAGTTCACGTCGTTCTGACTGACCAGGCTCCGCGCCTGCTCCAGGATGCCGTCATCGAGCCCCAGGCGCTTGGAGATGGCAAACGCGTTGGACTTGCCGGGCACGCCGATGAGCAGCCGGTAGGTCGGCTGCAGGGTCTCGACGTTGAACTCGCACGAGGCGTTCATGACGCCGCCTGTGCGCATGGCGTAGAGCTTGAGCTCGGCGTAGTGCGTCGTGGCGGCGACGCCGGCGCCGCATTTGCGGCAGAACTCGATGATGGCGATGGCGAGCGCCGCGCCCTCTGCCGGGTCGGTACCGGCGCAGAGCTCGTCGAAGAGGACGAGACTGTCGCGGTCGCAGACCTTGAGGATTTCCACGATATTCTTTGTATGCGACGAGAAGGTGGAAAGCGACTGCTCGATGGACTGCTCGTCGCCGATGTCGGCGAAGACCTGCTCGTAGACGTTGATGGAGCTGCCGTCGTCGGCGGGGATATGCAGACCGCACTCGGCCATGAGCGTGAGCAGGCCGATGGTCTTGAGCGTGACGGTCTTACCGCCGGTGTTGGGGCCGGTGATGATGAGCGTATCAAAATCGCTGCCCAGCCGCACGGAGATCGGGACGACCGTCTTGCCGGTGATGAGCGGATGGCGGGCCCGGATGAGGTTCAGCTGGCCGTCGGTCCGCACCTCCGGGCAGATGGCCCGCATGGCAAACGACAGCCGCGCCCTGGCGAAAATGCACTCGAGCTCGAGCAGCACGTCATAGTCGAGCTTGATCTGCTCGCGGTGGTCGGCCGACTCCGCGGAGAGCTCGGCGAGGATGCGCTCGATCTCCTTGCGCTCGGCCATGAACAGCTCGCGCAGCTCATTGTTGCCGTTGACAGCGGACATGGGCTCAATGAAGTAGGTGCTGCCGGAGGAAGACACGTCGTGGACGAGGCCGGGCAGCTGCCCCTTGCACTCGGCCTTGACGGGCACAACAAAGCGGTCGGAGCGGATGGTCACGATCGGCTCCTGCAGGATCTTCGCGTAGGACGGCGAGGTGATGATCTTCTGCAGGGACTCGCGGATCTTCGCGCTCTGCTGGCGGATCTTGCGGCGGATAGAGGCAAGCTCGCTGCTGGCCGCATCCGCGATCTCGTCTTTGGAGAGGATGGAGTTGAAGATGCGCTCTTCCAGGTATTTATTGCTCGTGATCTGCTGAAAATACAGATCAAGAACCGAAGCTTCCTGTGTGCCCTCGCCCTCGGCGTAGCTCTTCGCCTGCCGCGCGGCACGCAGCACGCCGGCGATCCGCAGCAGCTCCTCCGGGCTGAGGCAGCCGCCGCGGTACGCACGGTCGAGCGACGCGCCGACGTCATACAGCCCGCCAAACGACGGCGAGCCCTTGATCGTGATGCATTTGCAGGCCGCGCTCGTCTCTTCCAGCAGGTGCCGGATCTCATCCGCGTCCGCAGACGGGCGGATGGCCATGCAGCGGTCCTTCGCCGCCTGCGAGGAGGCGTGGTCGGCAAGCAGCGAGAGGACCTTGTCCAGCTCGAGCTTGCTCAGGGATTTTTCATATTGTTCGTTCATAAGCGGTTCCTGTTCTTTCGGCTCCCGTCCGGATCCGGCGGGGCCTTCTATTCAACCAGAAGTGATTTATAAAAGTCGAGTGTGTAAAAGCTGCGCTCGAGCTGGGTCAGCAGATAGCTCTCTGCCGCGTCGCACAGCTCCTTTTCCGCAGCGCCCGTGAGCGTGAAGGAAAAGAGCTTCTTGTCCGGGCAGGAGACGATGTACCGCATCGCCGCCAGCGACGCCGGAGACAGCGGCATCCGCACCCCGTCGGACGCACGGCAGCCGGCGCATTCCAGCGTCCCGTCGGCGATGGAAAAGCGGTCCGGGTCTTCCCTGCCGCACACGCAGCAGCCGGAAAGCTCCGGCATATAGCCCGCAATGGCGGCCAGCCGCAGCTCCGTCGCGGCCTTGACGAGCCGCGGCGGCTTTTTGAGCTTTGAAAGCGCGTAAAGCGCGTTCAGGATCAGAGACAGCAGTGCCGGGCTCGACGCATCCTCCTGCGACAACACCTCCGCCAGCTGGGCAAAATAGCTTGCAAGCGACAGCAGCACCAGGTCATTGCGCAGCTCCGGGAACATCTCGATGGCCGTCGCCTCGGTGATGGCCGTGAAGCCGCGTGCGTCGCTGATGGTAAACTCGGCATACGTCAGCAGCTGGCAGGCTCCCTTGAGCTTTGACCGGTTCGAGCGCACGCCGCGGGCCTTGACGGAAAGGAGCCCGTCGCGATCGGTCAGGATCGTCAGGATGCGGTCCGTCTCCTTATATTCGGTTGTCCGGAGGACAAGCCCCCGCGTCGTCAGGTACATAGGCTGTTTCCCGTTTGCTCATGGCGGATGCTGCGCGTCCGGCGTCCTTGTAGAGCAGATACGCCTCCGGCGCGCCGGTCTCGGTAAAAACTTCCCACAAAAATTCTGCTTTCATTGGCTCGCCCTCCTCTGGGATTAGGATGAGCCGGTCGGGCAGACGCTATGCTGGCAGTTTCAGTCTTTGTGATAGCCGAAGTTGGAGATCATAAAGTCGCTGTCGCGCCAGTTTTCCTTGACGCGGACCCAGGTCTGCAGAAAGACCTTCGTGCCCATGAAGCGCTCGCAGTCCTTGCGGGCATCGGTGCTGATCTTCTTGAGCATCTGGCCGTTTTTGCCGATGATGATGCCCTTGTGGCTGGCCTTTTCACAGTAGATCGTCGCGTCAAGGTCGATGATGCCGTCATCCCGCTCGGAGAATTTCGTGATCTCGACCGCGGTCCCATGCGGGATCTCCTTTTCGAGGTTCCAGAGAAGCTTTTCGCGGATGATCTCGGCCATGACCTGTTTTTCCGGCATATCGGTCGAGATCCCCTCGGGGAACATGAACGGGCCCTCCTGCGCAAAGCCCTCACAGACCTGCATGAGGCTGTCCAGCCCGTCGTGCCACTTGGCGCTGATGGGGATGACGTCCACAAAGTCCATAAGGTCCTTATAGGCCGCGATGACCGGCAGCAGGTTTTCCTTTTCCACCGTGTCGATCTTATTGATGACGAGGATCGCGGGGACGTTCGCCTCCTTGATCTTTTCGATGAGCTCCTGCTCCTGCGGGCCGACGTTGGCGATCGGCTCGACGAGCAGAATGACGGCGTCGACGTCGGCGACCGACTGGTTGACGACATTCACCATATAGTCGCCGAGCTTCGTGCGCGGGCGGTGGAAGCCCGGGGTGTCGATGAAGACGAGCTGCGTATCGCCGCGGTCGACGATGGCGCAGATGCGGTTGCGGGTGGTCTGAGGCTTATGGGATACGATGGCGATCTTCTCGCCGACGAGCGCGTTGGCAAGCGTGGACTTGCCGACATTCGGCCGCCCGGCGATCGTGATCATCGCGGTTTTGGTTTTCATATCTGTTCTCCTGTGCAAAATTCAAAATACATCTGGTCCTCGGCCAGATTCTCATGTCCGTCATCAATTTCTCCGACCACGCCGCCCATTTTTTCATAAAAGCGCCGTGCGGGCAGATTATGTACATTGCAGCCGCAGAAAAAACTGTCCAGTTTCCGTTCCCGCGCGGCCTGACGCACCTGTGCAAAGATGCGTCGACCCAGGCCCATATGCTGGTACGGCGGCAGCAGGTACAGAGAATTGAGGCAAAAAGAAAAGTCCTTATAGCCACCGTGGCTTGCCGCGCCATAGCTGAAATAGCCTGCACACTGGCCGCCGTCCATGACCAAATATGCCATATAATCTGTCTGCTCCAGCCTCGCCCGTTCCCGCTGCGTCTGTTCAGCAAGATCATATTCGTCGATCCATGCATCCGGATAGATTCCACGATACGTCGCGTCCCATGCGCTGCGCCGGGTCTCGGCAAGCAACTCCGCATCCGTGACTGCAGCGCGGCGGATAAAAAGATTCTGCTCCATCATCTCGGCAGTTCGATTTCGGCGAGGATCGCCTCTTCGGCGGCGCGCATCTGCTTTTTCATCGGGCCTTCGTCCACATGGTCGTAGCCCAGCAGGTGCAGAATGGAATGGATGGTGAGATAGCCGACCTCGCGGCGGGCGCTGTGGCCGAACTCAGCTGACTGCTGCTTGGCCCGCTCGAGGCTGATGGCCATGTCGCCGAGCGGCACAAGGCCGGTATCCGGATCCTTGTAGCTCTCCCACGACGCGGGGAGCTCGCCGGGCGTCAGCTCGAACATCGGGAACGAGAGCACGTCCGTCGCCTTGTCGATCTGGCGGTAGGCCTTGTTGATGGCGCGGATGCCCTCGTCGTCCGTGACGAGCACGTTGATCTCGCAGGGCGTGTCGACGCCCTGCTTGTCCAGCGCGGCGGTGATACATTTGGCGATCTGCTGCTTGAGCGCAAAATCGCTCAGGCTGTGAGCTTCACAGCGGATCACGATACGATGCTTCATTTCAGATTCCTCTTTGTCTGCGGTTTTTGCGTGAACTTCCGGGCATGGTCGTCCGGAAGACGGCTCTTTTCATATTTGTCGTAAGCGGCGACGATGCGCTGCACGAGCACATGGCGGACCACGTCGGCGGGCGTGAGGCGGCAGATCTGGATATCCTCCACGCCGTCGAGCACGCGGATGGCCTCCTTCAGGCCGCTGACCTTGTCGCCCGGCAGGTCGATCTGCGTGATATCGCCGGTAATGACGATCTTCGAGCCGAAGCCCAGGCGGGTCAGGAACATCTTCATCTGCTCGCGCGTGGTGTT
>DHKK01000007.1 GCA_002404795.1 Clostridiales bacterium UBA4696 | reverse complement strand
ATATTTGCGCCTGCTTTTTGACATTTTGAAATGATGGGCTTAAGTTGATGACGTTACCCTAAGGGGGCCTGTGCAAACCACCGGCACTGCCGGTGGTTATGATTACAGGAGATGCCTTGCGTCAGGGCTGGATCGTCGGGATCTCGTCCGGAATGACTGGAAACACGTTTGCGCTTGGCTGCTCTGTGTATGTATAGGTGCAAGAAGCGGAATAGGTCCGTCCGTTGTAGGTATAGCTGACCGTGACAGTGCAGCTCTCGCCGTTTTCCATGCCGAATTCGTCAACGATATACCGGTCGCCTTCGACCCAGCCGCCTCTTTTTGAATGCGTCGAACTGACCGTCCATGTTGCCGTGTCAACCGTACAGCCGGGAATGTCCGTCTTGATTGCGTAGGCCGCACGGCCCTCCGTCCGCTCCACAAGGAAGAGGTCGAGAATATAATTCTCAACGGCAGCCGCCTGATAGCAGCTGGCCGTATAGGTCTTTCCGTTGTGGACGTATGTCGCGGTTAGCGTGCCGGTGATCCCATACGAAAGATACGCGCAGCCGCCTTCAATGTACCAGCGTTCGTCGACCGGATCGAGATGCCATGTCACCTTGGAGCTGTCAAAATTGGGGATATTCGTATTCACGAAGTACTTGTAGAACTGTCCGTTCGTGGACGCTTCCGTTCTGCGGATCTCAAAGGAATAATTCTCCTTTTCCTCTGCCAGAACCGTGACCGTCGTCGTATCCGAATAGGTCACGCCGTTATACACCATACTGGCCTTGATGGTGGCAGTGCCCGCACCGGCTGCGCGGAGCTCACTGCCCTCGAAATAGGCGACCTGCGGGTTCAGCGAGGTCCACTGGACCGCCTGCCCGGCCGGATCCGTCGTCGCCGACAGGCGGATGCCGCCCTCGATCTGCTCCTTCTGCAATTTGACGCTCGGCTTCTTGACCGTGATGGAATAAGACGTCGTCAGGCCCTTATACATGACGGTGACCTGCTTCGTGCCCGCGGCCTGCATATTGGCCGCAGTCTGGAAGCCGCTGCTTACCGTCTGCGTTTTCCCGGCCTTGTCGGTATATTGCAGCTTCAGGCCGCTCGTGGTAAGCGTGTCGCCGATGTAGAAGGTCTGTTTGCCCGGCAGGACCGAGACGCGCACTGATTCCTTCTTCGCCGGTTCCTGCTTTTCGGGCTCCTCCTCGGGTTCCTTTTCGTTCCCCTCGCCCGCGCTGATCCACAGCTCCGCAGACTCCTTCGGCGAGATGTAATAATAGTCCGAATCCTGATAGCCCGTGAACCGGAAGTCCATGACATGTCCGGCCGTGATCGTGGACGCGCCCCATTTTTTCGTATAGGTGACGTTCGCATCCTTCAGCGCGGCCTCCGCTGTCTGCTGCGTTGTGCTGCCGTCGAAGCGTTTGACCTTGATGTAGTTGGCAGGATCGAGCACCCAGACGGCGCACTGCACCGTGCGGCCATCGTAGACCGCCGTGACGTAGGTCCAACCCTCCGCGACGCCGGTCGCCATGCCGTCCGCGTCGACGCGGACAACATCCGGATGGCGCGAGATCCAGCGGACAAGCTCCGGCTCGATCCCGCCGAGCTGCCCGCCGAGCGGGACCGTCTCGCCGACATCGAGAATGACGAGCTCTGACAGCTGCAACGGCCGTCCGTCGCTGACCGTGACGTAGCAGGCGGCTGCCGCGCCGTCCACAACGGCTGTCACCGTCGTCACGCCGGGTGCGTTGGCCGTCAGCATCCCATTTGCATCCACGGACGCGATCTCAGGCAGGGACGAATGCCAGTCCGGCGTGCCGCTTGCACCGCGCAAGGTGAGCTCCGCGCCAAGATCGAGCGTTTCCCCGACCAAAAGGTTCAGTTCCCGCGGCATCGTCAGCTCCGCGCCGGGCGTCTGCACGGCGGACGCCTGATCGGCGCTGATCTCCAGCGCGACCTGTGCGGCAGGCAGGACTTCGCTGCCGCCCTCGGGCGTCTGCGCGGCGACGTGGCCGGTCCTGACATATTCATTCACGACGTCCTGCGTCGTCCAGCCAAAGCCGTGCAGCGCAAGCGTCCGCTTCGCGTCCTCCGCCGGCTGATACAGGACGGACGGGACGATCTGCTTTTCCGCGCCGAGACTGACGACAAAATAGACCGCATCGCCCTTCAGGACGCGCGCGCCGCCCGCCGGGGATTGCAGGATCACGTTTCCGCTCGGGATCGTCGGATGATAGCGCAGCTCGCACTTCACCGCGTACAGGCCGTCCGCGCGCAGATCGCGCTTCGCCGTGCCGAACGCGCGGCCAACGTAGTCTGCCACCGTTATGTAGGAATCCTCCGACGGCGTGAGCGACGGAATGTCGATCACATCGCTCGGCGCGGAGCCGCCTGCGCCGGTGTCCGGGATCGGCAGCGTCTGCGCGGGCGCAGGATTTTCCGCGACCGTGAGCGTCAGCCGTGAGCCGTCCGTAAGCGCGGAGCCCGCGCCGATGCTCTGATCGATGACCGTGCCGTCCGCATTCGAATCGCTCTTGACGTATTCCCACGTGATCTGATCCTCGGTCAGGCCCAGACGAGTCAGATGCTCCAGCGCCGCGTCCCGCAGCATATCCGTCTCATCCGCCATCACGGCGAGTGGACGCTCCTTGCCGAGACTGGCCGTCGCGTTCAGCTCGGACTGCGGCGCGAGCTTTGCCCCGGAGGCTGGATCCTGCGTCAGGATGCGGCCTTTTTCAACGCCCGTGTCATAATCGGAACCTTCGAGCACCAGTTGTAGCTGCGCCGTTTTTGCCGTCTCAGCGGCTTCATCGACCGGCAGATTGACGATATTGGGGCTGTAGACAAAGCTGCCGTCCGGGGCCGCGTCCGTCTGCGGTCTGCGGCTGACGAAGAACAGGATCCCGCCAACCACGATCGCGGCTGCCGCCGCACCGGCTGCAATCTTTGCCCAGAGCGGCCAGCCGAAGCCCTCCTTTTTCTGGATCGTCTCCTGTACGCGCTGCACAGGCGTTTTTGCGGTCAGCTCCTCGTACAGCTCCGCGACGCTCTGCGTGCGGTCCTGCGTATGCAGGCACATACCGTTCAGTATGGCCGCTTCCTGCGATTTTGTGATGCTTTTGCAGTATTTTGACGGTGGCGCAAGCAGATCGCGGCGGTGCGAGCGCAGCGCTTCGCCGCGCTCCATCGCGTTCGGCGGCGTTACGCCGGTCACCATCTGATACAGCGTGGCGCTGAGCGCATAGACGTCCGCGGAGGGCCCCTGCACGCTGTGGCTGCTGTACTGCTCCTCGGGCGAATAACCGTCCTTGATGATGACCGTCATGCTCTTGCCGCAGTCGTGTACGGCATGACGCGCCGCGCCGAAATCGATCAGGCGCACGCCGCCGCCCTTGAGCAGCATGATATTGTCTGGGGCGATATCCCGGTGGATCATGCCGCTGTCGTGGATATGCTGCAACGATATCATGACCGGTGTAAGCAGTTCGACTGCCTCATCCGGTGCAAGCGACCCTTTCTGTTTTAAGTATTCGCTCAGTGTCTGGCCTTCGAGATACTCCATGACGAGATACGCAGTTTCGTTTTCGGAAAAAGCAGTCGTAGATGTGGACAACGCCGTCCTCGTTCTGGAACGCGGACAGCCGTCTGGCCTCGTCGAGAAATTTCTGTTTGCCGAAGCTGAAATATTCGCCCCGCTTTCCGGAGAAGACCGTCAGACGGCTCTCGCCGGGCTGGCGGGTAGCGTATTCGCTGGGAAGATACTCCTTGATGGCGATCTTGTGCCGCAGAAGTGCGTCCCATGCCAGATATGTCACGCTGAAGCCGCCGTGACCGAGCGCGCGGCCGACGACATACCGCTCCTGTAGGATCGTTCCCGGGCGCATGTATATGCCGAGCTCCGGTTCCGTGCCCTCCGCATAGCCGCAGTGCGGGCAGATCTCAAACTGGTCGTCGTATGACCCAAAGCATCCAAAGCAGATCTTCATATTCTTCCTCCTATCCGATCCCGCATGCCTGCGGCTGCCGCTCGTCGAGGACGGCAACCAGCTCGCCGGCCATGCGGCGGTACTGTTCGTATACCGTGTTCAACACCGGTACGCAGGGATAGCTGTTTTCCAGATACAAGCAGCGCTGCCCGTCCTCGCTCAGCAGATACGATAAAAACCGGACAGCGCACCGCCGCTCTTTTTTTGCCGTACCGTCCGCGACGGACCATACGTTTTGCAGCTGGCAGACCGGCGCGTCCGTCTCGAGTGCATAGGCGCTGTAACGTCCGGCCATCGCCTGCTGCAAATCCGCCGCGTCGCCCGTATCGCCGTAATAGAGCATCAATTCGCCGCGCACGAAGCCGTCCCGCGCATCCTCCCGCACGGAAAACGGCTCGTCCGCCGGGACCGGACTTTGCAGAAGCGTCTCGTAGAGCGGTATGGTGTCCTCCTTATCGCGTCCGCCAACTGGGCCAGTTCATTTCGATGCCGGCGCAGGTCTCTTGCAGGCGCTCTATCGTCTTTTTTGCGGTGTAGCCGTCGTCCCGGTCCGGCGTCATGCGGCCGATAAGCTCGGCGCCGGAGTAATTGGTGGTGACTATGGTCGGCATATAGGCTTCATAGCGGGCGTTGATGATGGCGTAGATTTTGGTGATGCCCCACTGTGTGGGCTGCTCGGTCCCCATGTCGTCGATTATGAGGAGGGGGACGTCTTCGTATAGCCGCATGACTTCCGCCTCTGTGGCTCCGTCTGCGCGGTCGAAGGTCGTTTTTATCTGGGCGAGGAGGTCAATCATCGTCATGCAGATGACCGGGACGCCTCCGTGGATAAGCTGGTTTGCGATGGCTGCTGCGAGGTGGGTCTTGCCGGTCCCTGCGGTCCCGCTTATGAAGAGGCCGTTTCGCTCCTTCTGCGGCGGTAGGCTCTCGCCGTTCGGCTGCTTGGTCGGGAGCATGATGGCGAAGGAATCGGCGTAGCGCTTGGCGGCGAGGTAGGCTTTCTTGCGCTTGGCGGCCACGGACGGGTCCGGGTCGTCGACCTGGTAGCGGTCGAAGGTGCGGGTCTGGAAGCGTCCGCGGAGGCCGCTTTCCTTCAGGAGCTTACGGATGCGTGCGTTGGTCCTGTCCGCCTCCTCCTGGCGCCGCCGTTCCGCTTCTGCGGCCCGCTCTGCGGCCTCTTTCTGTGCCCTGGCCGCGGCGGCCTGCGGGCAGTCGCACGGTTCCGGCTCCTTGAACCAGGTAAAAATACGGTGGTCGGCCGGGAATGTGGCCCCGTAGTGGTAAAGGAGCTTCCCGCAGTAGGGACACGGCTCCGGGGGAGGCGGGTCCTCCGTGTAGCGGTAGCCCTCGGCCGCGGCGCGGTCGGAGCGGACCTTGTAGTCTACGGTTGGCCGGGCTTCAGTCGGCTGGCTTGAAGCCGCTGATTGAGGCTGCCGGCGCTGTGGGCGCGTTGCTCCGCTCAGGATGTCCGCGAGCTTTTCCATTGTTCAGGTCCTCCTCTTCGTCTTCCCATCCCATAGCGCGGAGCCAGGTGGCGGGGTACGGGATGTAACGGCCGTTTTCCTTGGTCCAGCTATTGGAGGTCTTTCCTCTGGCGACGCCGTCCATGATTTTGCTGAAAAGCTCCTCGTTGGGCTTGATGGCCTTGAAGGCCTTCAGGGCGTCGCCCTTACTTTTTTTCTTTGGGTATGCGCTCCAGAAAAGCTCGAAGCGGCGTTCTACGATGCCGCGCTCCTCTTTCTGCGGTTCTTCCGGGGCGTCCTCCTCGTCCTCTGGCGGCTCCTCTGGCGCTTCAGGCTCCGGCGGGTCCTCCCGGTACTCCTCCGGCTCCGGCTCGTCCTGGTGGCTCTCACGCGGCGCGTGGGGGTGTTCGTCGTAGTCGCTCGGAGGCGGTATCTCTGAGGGCTTCTCCTTCATGTGCGGGTTCTGGTGCTTGACGAAGTTCACGACCTGGATGTACTTCTCGCCGGCGGCTTCGTATCGAATGATGAAGCCGTTGTCCGCGAGGGCTTGGAGCATTTCGTCCACGGCGTCGGCGCTGACGTCATCGTAACCGAGGACGGTCTTCTTCAGCTTCCGCGGCCGGTCTTCGAGGCGCCCGGCGCGGTCTGCTTGGGTCCATAGGCCGATGAAAAGGAGGCGGGTCAACGGCGTCAGGCTCCCCAGAAGCTCGTTATCGAAGAAACCGGGCTTTATGCTTCTTGTTCGTGCCATGTTGGGTGGCCTCCTTCTCTTAGCAGACGTAGACCTCCGCGCCTGTCTGCCGCTGGACTTCTTCTTTCATGCGCTGCTCCTCGCTGTTGTTGGCGGAAAGGTGCAGGAGGTATATCTGCCGCACCTGGCGGAGGTCGTTCGCCTTCAGCATTTCGAGGAGGTGTTCGAGGCTCATGTGAGCCTTTACCAGCCGGGGGACCATTTCGACCGGGATGTAGCCGGCCGCGATGCTGCGGTCGATGCCGTCTTGGGTGTAGTTGCACTCGGCCATGATATGGGTGAGGCCGTTGAAGCGGTAGCGCACGAAGTAAGTGTCCGTGAAGTACAGCAGCTTCTCGCCGGTCGTCGTGCTGGCGAATAGAAAGCCGAGGGGTTCCGGCGCGTCGTGCTCTACGTCAAAGGGCAGGACCTTAAAGGTCCCGACCGTGATTTCCTGGAGAGCTTTTACGGGGTGGAGGCGGTGGCCGGTCAGGCCACACGCCTCTATGGTCCCGCGGCTGGTGTAGATGTTGACACCGTAGCGGGCCAGGTCCTTCGCTGCTTTGCTGTGGTCCTGGTGGCTGTGGGTGATGAAGGCTCCGGCTATTTTGCGGACAGCGAAGTTGGTCCCGACCTGGATGGCCTTCAGGGGGATGCCTGCATCCAGCAGGAGGGGCGTTCGCCCGTCCGATACGATGTAGGCGTTTCCGCTGCTGCCGGAGGCAAGCACTTTGATTTGCATTAGAAGTCAGGCCCGCCCATGATGGTCTGGCCGTCCTTGGTGGCCGCCAGTTCCTGCGGCTCGATGACCTCGCCGGTGCCGGGGTCTACTTCTGGCGCAGTGATCGTGGCCGGCGCAGTGTCAGGGAGCGCGGTGGGCGTGGTGTCGATGACCGTGCCGTTGGCGTACATATCGACGTCGGCCTGGGCCTCCATTTCGGCAATGCGAGCCTCTCGCATCTTCATGTACTGGTAGTTGTCATCAATTTTCTGCGGGTCGCGGGCGATGTGCTTGGCGCTGTAAACCTCGCGGACGATGGTCTTGTAGACCATCTCGTCGAGCCATCCTTCGACCTGCTTCTCGGTCTTTTTGCCGTTCTCCCAGGCCGTGGTGGTGCCGCCCCAGAAGTTGGCGGAGGCGTAGGCGGGCTTGCGCTTCTGGATGTCCTTCATCGTCATAATGATGAGGGTGTTCTTGGTGGGGTC
>DHKK01000066.1 GCA_002404795.1 Clostridiales bacterium UBA4696 | reverse complement strand
CAAACGCGTCCAAGCGCCCCTTTTCTCCCCCTTCTTTTCCGGCAAGACGGAAAAGAAGGGGCCGCCGGAGGCGCGTCCAACCCACAAGTTAAACTTGCGGGTTGGCTTTTACTCACTCGATCGCGATCGCCGTTGTCTTCGGCAGCTGTTTCGGGGCGTTCTTCGGGATGGAGAGCTGCAGGATGCCGTTTTCGAACTTTGCGCGGATATCCTTCGGCTCCAGACCCTCGCCGACGTAGAAGCTGCGGCTCATCGAGCCCGCGTAGCGCTCCTGCCGGATGTAGCGGCCCTGCTTGTCGGTATCGTCCTTGTCGAGGCTCTTGGCGGCCTCGATGGTCAGATAGCCGTTGTTCAGCTCCACATTGACCTCGTCCTTCTTAAAGCCCGGCAGGTCCACATCCAGCTCATACGAGCCTTCCGTCTCCCGCACATCGGTCTTCATAAGGTTCTTGCTGTGCTTGCCATAGAGCGGATCGCGGCCGCGCGGCAGCATCCTGTCCATGTCAAACGGATCGTTCCAGAATTCATCAAACAGATTTTCACCAAAAATCCTGGGCACCATAAGTCATACCTCCATTCGTACTGCGCACCGGGAGCCAGCTCCCGGCGGGACTTGCGTACCCTTCATGTAACAACATTGTATTCCGTTCCCGCGGGGCTTTCTTTCCGTCCCTCCCTCAGGAACAGCTTCAGTATAGCACCGGTTTTAGCAATGTCAATAGGTGAGTGCTAAAATTCACAAAAGAAGCGAGATTTGTTCACAGTCTGATAAAAAAACACAGGCGGCTGCTGCAGCAGCCGCCTGTGACGATCCTTTTTTACTCCGCCAGCTTCTTGCCGAGGGCCTGGCAGGCGCTCAGCGCTTCGTCGTCCGGCGCTTCGCAGCAGGTCACGCTGTCAGCCGCCAGCCGGATGCCGGCGGAGGCGCAGTCCTCTTCCCACGTGCGCATCCACTCGCCGTCGCCCCAGCCGTAGGAGCCGAACAGCGCGACAGCCTTGCCCGCGAGCGCGGACTTGATCCCGTCGAACATCGGCGCGAACTCCGTCTCCTCGAGTTCTTCCGCGCCCATGGCCGGGCAGCCGAGCGCGACGGCCTCCAGCGCCGCGACCGTATCCGCGGTCACGTCGGCCGACGTCAGGACGCTGCATTCCGCGCCTGCCTGCCGCATGCCCTCTGCAACTGCGTTTGCCATGGCCTCGGTGTTGCCCGTGCCGCTCCAATAGATCACTGCTGTTTTCTTCATAATCTGTCATCCTTTCTGGTCCCGGACTGCCGGTCTGCGGCCAGCCGGGTCTGCTTTATCGGTCTGCGACAGCTAACTTATCCAGGCCGGAGCCGGACTGCCAGCGCTCGCAGTAAACCTGCGTACATTTTTTATATTTTGCAAACGTCTGCCGCGCCTGCCGCTCGTCGCCGTACACCTTCCAGACGCCGGTGCATTTGGCGTTCGCCGCGCGGTTTTCGATGAAACCCTTCACGTCCTCCGGCGGGTAGCTGAGGAACAGGCCGACCTCGTGTGGAAATTCCGCCGAGCTGCGCATCCGCCGCACGAGCGCCGCCACGCAGCCGCCGCAGCTGCCGCAGGGATATCCGGCTCCGGCCAGCAGCTTGGCCGCCGCGTCGGAGTCCAGGTCCCGCTGCAAAGCCGCCGGACGGTAGAGATACAAAAGGGCCTTTCCCTTCGTAAACCGCAGCGGCAGCAGGCACAGGCCGCGGGCCTGATAGCGCCGGTTGAACGCGCGGATCTCGGCGAGCAGCGCCGCCTTGTCCTCGCACGGGCAGGGAAAGAGACTGCCCGTCTTGATGCCGGCAAGCGTCGGCGCGGCCTGCCGGATCACAAGCTCCTCTGACATCAGAATGCACCCTGCACGGCGTACTTATCCAGGATCCCTCGCAGCGCGGACAGGGAGCTCGTGTGGCAGCGCTCGATGATGGTGTTCTGCCCCTTCAGCTCGCTGAGCGCCCCCTGCACCATCTTGTGGGACATGGTATTGGTAAAAAAGATCATCAGATCGGGATTCCCCAATTTGTTCCGAAGTCCGCCGGCGGGCTTCGTGAAGATCTTCGACTGACATTGATAGCTCTTGCAAAGGTCCTTATAGCGGCGTTCCATACATTCGTTGCCGCCCAAAATCACAACACTCATAAGCTCGTCCTTTCGGTTAGAATTTGGTTAGATGTATTTAACTGACGGATAGACTTCACCCGTTCCTTTTCGGTTTTCCAGGCCCCTCGCGTTTGCGCCCCGGGGGGAGAGTCTTCTATTTCAGTTAGAGTTCTTTAACCATCTGCCCGGATTATAGCACACCTTCCGCGCATACGCAAGCAGAAATTTCCCGGGAACGAAGAAAACGCGCCGGGAAGAAAGAAGATCCCGGCCCGGGGGGCAGCGCACTGCCCCGGGCCGGATCGTTTGATATCACTTCAGCAGGTTTTTCGCCGCACTCAGACCACCTGACCGTTTTTCAGCTGCAGCTGCAGCTTGTCGGCGATGAGCGCGATGAATTCCGAGTTGGTCGGCTTGCCCTTGGTGTTCGAGACCGTGTAGCCGAAGAAGCGCTGCAGCGTCTCGAGATCGCCGCGGTCCCACGCGACCTCGATGGCGTGGCGGATCGCGCGCTCGACGCGCGAGGGCGTGGTGGCGAAGGTCTTGGCGACCTGCGGGTAGAGCACCTTCGTGATGGCGTTGATGACGTCCATATCCTGCACGGCAATCATGATCGCCTCGCGCAGGTACTGATAGCCCTTGATATGCGCGGGCACGCCGATCTCATGGATGATCGAGGTGACCATGGCCTCGATATTGACCTCCTGCCGGCGCTGCGCCGACCGGCGGAGCTGACCGTCGATCGCGGTCATCTCGTGGATGCGCTCGGCTACGGCATCCAGCTCGCACGGCTTCGTCATAAAATACTGCACGCCGAGCGACGCGGCCATCCCGGCCACATACTCCGTCATGAACCCCGTCAGCACCAGCGCTGCCGGCGGCTTATCCATCTCCCGGGCGCGCTTGAGGACCGTGATGCCGTCCAGCTTCGACAACATCAGATCCAGAACCAGCACATCCGGTTTTGCTGCGCGCATCAGCTCGACTGCACGCTGGCCGTCGGCGGCGGTACCGACGATCTCGTAGCCGGAAACCTGTTCCAGCCTCCGCTTGACGTGAGCGCAGAATTCCTCGTTCCCGTCTGCGATCAAAATTTTGACACGGTTTTCCATCTTAGACCTCTCCTCGTTATATGGTTTGTGTCAGACACTGACTTTTTTATCGCTGCGACAACAATACTGTAACATATTCTGGAAATATTTTCAATTTATTTATATCATTTTTATCCAGAATCTTTCGACACTTTTTGAGCCATTCTATTATGTCTGTAAAAAACCCGTTAAAATCTAAAGAAATCAAATGGATTCAACATATTTTTCTCTATATAAAATGGATTTTCGCTCCATTTGTAATTATAAGGCTTTGTTTTCCGCCTTGTCAAGTATTTCCCTGTTTTTCTCCATTTTGTATTTTTCTTCCGTGTCTATTTGTGCCAAATGCACAAAAAGACAGGGTCTGCAGCGCAGGCAGGCCCTGTCTTTTCGAAAATTTCTGTCTCAGCTGAGATATTCCCGTTCCAGATCCCGCACCATCCGCACATAGCGGGCCTTGCAGCTCTCGTTGCGCCCGGCGAGCAGGTCCTGATAGCAGGGCGCGAGATACTCCTCACGGATGCGCGCGTAGCTCGCGTGACGGTCCGAGCAGGTGTTGATGCAGGTGACGATGCCGGGGGCGATGTTGTAGTATTCCCGGATCAGCGCCTCGCCGTCGGGCTGGGAACGGAGATACCCGTCGCGGAAGGCGCGGAAGGCCGTCAGCTCCTCGCAGTCGTCCGGCTTGCCGAGCTCCTGGCAGACGGCCGTCGTGATGAAGCACAGGCCGAGGAACTTCTTGCGGAAGCCGCCGGAGATGGATTCATAGTCGCCCAGATAGAACGGGGACTTCGGATACCGCTCCACCCACTGCTTCTGCAGGATCGTGACGAATTCCTCGCTGATCGGCAGCTGCTGCTTGCGCACCATCGGCACGAAGAAGATCGCGAGGACGATCTTCTCGTCCTCCATGTCGCCCTTCTTCTGCCACCCGGCCTTCAGCTCGTCGAGCATGGCGGCGGCCGCACGCTCGAGCAGCTGCGTCTGCTGCTCCGGAGCCACGCCGCGGGCCAGCTCCTGAATGACCGGCGCACAGCCAGCCTCATAGGTCTCAAAGGCCTCGAAGAAGACGTCGCGCATGATCTTTTTCTGATAGCCGCCAAAGTTTTTGATGCACCAGCCGAGCCGGGAGACCGCGCGGTCATAATACGCCGCCCGGTCCTCATCCACCTCCGGCGCGGCCAGCGGCTCAGCCGCCAGCTGCTTTTTTGTCAGCCGCGCACCGCAGTACATGCAGGAGAAGCTCGCAAGCTCCGCGGGGATATGCAGCGTATGCCCGCACTGCGGACACAGCCCGGTGATCATGTCTTCCATAGAAGCCACCTGCTTTCGTGAAGTTCCTTCTATTTTTTCATACTTTCTCGTTTCTGTCAAGTCCGGAAGCGTCCCGATGGCTTCCCCTATGCGGGGAAGCCATCGCCCCGCTGCGGCGGGCTAACCCCT
>DHKK01000067.1 GCA_002404795.1 Clostridiales bacterium UBA4696 | reverse complement strand
ATCTGCGGCGTGCCGATGAAGCCGGCGACGAAGAGGTTGGCCGGATGGTTGAAGACCTCCTGCGGGGTGCCGATCTGCTGGATGAAGCCGTCACGCATGATGACGATGCGGTCGCCGAGCGTCATAGCCTCGACCTGGTCGTGGGTGACGTAGATGAAGGTGGTGTCGATCTTCTCGCGCAGCTTGATGATCTCAGCGCGCATCTGGTTACGGAGCTTGGCGTCGAGGTTGGACAGCGGCTCGTCCATCAGGAAGACCTTCGGGTTCCGGACGATGGCACGGCCGATGGCGACACGCTGCCGCTGGCCGCCGGACAGCGCCTTCGGCTTACGGTTGAGGTACTGGGTGATATCGAGGATCTCGGCGGCCTCACGGACCTTGCGGTCGATCTCCGCCTTCGGGGTCTTCTTCAGCTTCAGGGAGAAGGCCATGTTATCATAAACGGTCATGTGGGGGTACAGAGCATAGTTCTGGAAGACCATGGCGATATCGCGGTCCTTCGGGGCCACGTCGTTCATGAGCTTGCCGTCGATATACAGCTCGCCCTCGGAGATCTCTTCGAGACCTGCGACCATGCGCAGCGTGGTGGACTTGCCGCAGCCGGACGGGCCGACAAGAACGATGAATTCCTTGTCCGCGATGTCCAGGTTGAATTCCTGCACGGCGACAACGCCCTTATCGGTGATCTGCAGGTTGACCTTCTTCTCCTCGGCAGGCTCTTCGCCCTTCTTCTTTTTCTTGCTCTTCTTTTCTTCGCCACTGACGAACGGGTAGATCTTCTTGACGTTTACGAGTTTTACTTCTGCCATAGTGTTTCCGACTCTGACTGCGCTGCCTCCGCAATGCGCATTCTCACGACCGCCGGGCTTGGCGGACGCATTGCGACATGTCTCCACAATGCCGCACCGGGAGTCACCCGGACTGGTTTTATCCTCCTTTTTTTGACCGCAGGGCACCATAAGTGTGGATTGGTACACTCCGGCTAAGATATCAGTATTATACCAGATCAGGCCCCGAAAGTCATTCGTCGTTTTCGCCGATTTTTTCTCCCCAAAACAGACAAGACGCACAAAAGGCAGGACCGCATAAGAAAACAATGAAAAAAGTCCGCCGCAGACAGTGGTTTCTTATGCGGGGCTGCCTGAGCCCGGCCGTTTACTTTTCCGCGAACAGCTGATAAAATAGAGACAAATCACAAACAGGGAGGCTGGATGCATGAAGCAGACGACGCTCTGCTATCTGGAGCGGGACGGGCAGTATCTGATGCTCCACCGCGTCAAAAAGCAGCACGACGAAAACCACGACAAATGGATCGGCGTAGGCGGAAAATTCGAAGATAAGGAAAGCCCGGAGGACTGCGTGCGCCGCGAGGTGCTCGAGGAGACGGGGCTGACGCTCACGAAGTTCCGCTACTGCGGGCTCGTGACCTTCGTCTCCGACATTTACCCGACCGAATACATGCACCTGTTCCACGCCACGGGCTTTACCGGCACGCCGAAGGAGTGCGACGAGGGCGAGCTGGCCTGGATCGGCAAGCACGCGCTTGCCGCCCTGCAGCAGTGGGAGGGCGACCGCATCTTCCTGCGGCTCATGGACGAGCATGTCCCGTTTTTCTCCCTGAAGCTCGTGTACGCGGGCGATACGCTCACAGAAGCCGTCTTGAACGGAGAAAGGATCCGATAACATGGAGAATTTGCTCATCAGCGCCTGTCTGCTCGGCGTCCAGTGCCGGTATGACGGCGGGTCGAAGCCCGTCATGCCGACCGTCGCCCTTATGGAGCAGTATCATCTCATCCCCATCTGCCCGGAGCAGCTGGGCGGTCTGCCCACGCCGCGCGAGCCGTCGGAGCAGCAGGCGGACGCCGTCGTCTCAAGATCCGGCGCGGACGTGACCGCGCAGTTTCGCCGCGGGGCGGAGCAGGCGCTGCACCTTGCCCGGCTCTACGGCTGCAAAGCGGCCGTCCTGAAAGAGCGCAGCCCGAGCTGCGGCAGCGGCGAGGTCTATGACGGCACGTTCTCCGGCCGCCTCACGCCCGGCGACGGCATGACCGCCGCCCTCCTCAAAGCCAACGGCATCGCCGTCTACGGCGAAAGCGACCTGGACGCCCTGCTCGCCCAACCGGAACCCCCGGCGGAAGAAGACGAACAGAGCAGCCTGTTCTGAGCGATTTGTCCACCAGAAATCACCGCACCAAGGCTCCCTTGTGTAAAGGGAGCTGGCTCGGCGCTAGCCGAGACTGAGGGATTGACTCTTGCAGATTTGCAGCTGCCCTATGCCTCCGGCGGCAGTCGCAAATCTGCGACAACCTCTCAGTCTCGGCTTCGCCGAGCCAGCTCCCCTGGGAGGGGAGCCTTTTTATATTGTGCAAAACCTGCCCATGCTGCGGCATGGGCAGGTTTTTGCTGTTAATATGCTTCCTGCATTTTCTGCAGGACGGCTTCTTTTGCCGGGATGGACGGGATCGCGCCGGATTTTTCGGTCGAGAGGCTCGCTGCGGCGGAGGCGTAGCGGGCCATGTAGGCCAGATCCTCCTGGGTCAGCTGCTCCGGCGACTTGCCAAGCTCCAGGAAGCGGGAGACCGCGCTGCCGCCGAAGATGTCGCCCGCGCCGGTCGTGTCGACCGTGCGGACCTGCGGGCAGCCGCAGCGGTATTCCGCCTGCGCGTTTTTGAGGAAGCACCCCTTCGGCCCGAGCGTCACCATCACGAGCTTCGCGCCGAGCGCGAGCACCCGCTCCGCGCCCTCCTCCGGGCTGCAGCCCCAGAGGAACTGCACCTCTTCGTCGCTGATCTTCACCAGATCCGCCTGCCGCAGGCCCCAGAGGATCTGCTCCCTGGCCTCCTGCTCCGTTTTCCAGAGCGGCGGGCGGTAGTTGGGGTCGTAGGTGACGAGCTTGCCATGGGCGCGGGCATAGGCGACGGCGCTCCGGGTCGCACTGCGGGCGGGCTCGTCCGTGCAGCTGAGCGAGCCGAAGTGGAACACATGCGTTTCATCGAGCATCGCGGGGGCGATCTCGTCCCAGCGCAGCTGCGTGTCTGCGCCGGGCTTGCGAGCGAAGGCGAATGAGCGGTCGCCGTGCGCGTCGAAGGTCACGAAGGCCAGCGTCGTGAACGTGTCCGGGTCGATCCGGATGCCCCGGCCGTCGATGCCCGCGCGCTGCATCGTGCCGACGAGCAGACGGCCGAAGGTGTCGTCGCCGACCTTGGCGAGGAAGGCGGTCTTTTTGCCGTAGGCGCTGAGCGCCGCTAGGAAGTTGCCGGGCGCGCCGCCCGGGTTGGCTGCCAGCGTGGGATATCCGGCTTCGTCTTTGGAGCGCTCTGCCAGATCGACCAGCAGCTCGCCCAGCGCGATCACATCATACATGGTTGGTTCCTCCTGTTTTTTCTTCTCAGATACTCAGAAAAGCGGGCTGCGGACCTCGCCGATGGAGACATAGCCGTGCAGAATGGCGTGGATGTCGCTGCCTTCTTTGCACTGCTCCGGCCCCGGGTTCGACACGCGGATGGAAAGCGCGCCCTCGGCCCGGTCATATTCGTTGTCATAGAAGCTGCACGCGGCCGGGACGCAGCCGCGCAGGACGCCTTTGCAGGCGGACGCCGCGCAGTCCGGGAAGTTGACGTTCCAGAGCGCTCCGGGCTTCGGAAGCGCCTGCAGCAGCTCCTCCAGCACGCGGGGCAGGTACGCCTCCATCGCGCCCGGATCGCAGTGCTCCCGCGCGGAAAAGGCGATGGCGGGGATGCCGTTCATCACGCCCTCGAGCGCGGCGCCGATCGTGCCGGAATAGGCGATGTCCAGGCCCGCGTTCCAGCCCTGATTGACGCCCGTCAGCACCACGTCCGGCCTGCAGGGGACGAGGGCCTTGACGGCCGCCTTGACGCAGTCGGCCGGGGTACCGCCGACGGCCCACGCAGCCTCCACCGGGACGGGAAAATCCGCCTGTTCCACTGCAAGAGAGCCGCGGATGGTCAGCTTCTGCGACATGCCGCTGCACTGGCTCTGCGGCGCGACGACGAAGACCCGGCCGAACGGCAGCGCCGCCGCGGCCAGATGCGCGATGCCCTCCGCCCGGATCCCGTCGTCGTTCGAGATCAGAATGTTCATAAGCTCTGCTCCTGTTTGTTTTTGTCATTCTACCATGGATCGCGCCCGGACTCAACCGCCGCGCGCATCATTTTTTGCAGGTGCCTTGCCGCCTTTACATTTGCGTGCGGATGTGGTAAAATTCTCAAAAGTATTCCATAATCGCATCCCATCCGGAAGGAGCCGAACTGTATGCCGCTGAGAAATGTTGCTGAATACCTCGAGCGCTCCGCCGCCCGCGTGCCGGACAAGACCGCGTTTTCCGACGCCGCAGGCGCCGTGAGCTACCGGCAGATGCTCCATGACGCACAGGCGCTCGGGACCGTGCTGGCCGGCCTTCCCGGCTGCAGGAATGCACCGGTAGCCGTCATGATCGGCCGGACCGCGGCGAGCGTCACCGCCATGCAGGGCGTGCTGCAGAGCGGCTGCTACTATGTCCCCATTGACGAGCAGATGCCCGAGGCGCGGATGCGCAGCATCCTCGGCCAGGTCCACGCCCGCGCGATCGTCCATACGGCGGCAAACGAGCCGCAGGCCCGCGCGCTGGCGGACTGCGCGCCGCTCGTCTCGCTTGAAGAGGCTTCCCAGCACACGCCGGACGAGGCGCTGCTGCATGCCCGGCGCGAAGAAATTCTGGACATCGATCCCGTCTACGTGCTCTTCACCTCCGGCTCGACCGGCACGCCGAAGGGCATCGTCATCCCGCACCGCGCGATCTTGGACTTCACGGCCTGGATGACGGAGTTCTGCGGCTATACCGAAGACGAGGTCTTCGGCAATCAGGCCCCGTTTTATTTTGATCTTTCCGGCAAGGATGTGTACCAGACGCTCTCGCTCGGCGCGAGCTGCCGCATCTTTGAGAAGAAATATTTCACCTTCCCCATGCTCCTGCTCAAGGCCATGGAGGAGGCGGGCGTCACCGCCATCAACTGGGCGACCTCGGCGTTCCATCTGGTCGCGGCCTCCGGCGCGCTCACGAAATACGCGCCCACGCACCTGAAAAAGGCCGCGCTCGGCGGCGAAGCGCTGCAGGCGCGGTATGTGAATTTGTGGAAGGCCGCCGTGCCCGGGCTGCAGGTCGTCAACATGTACGGCCCGACCGAGACGACCATCGACTGCGCCGCCATGCACCTGACGCGCGAGTACCGCGACGACGAGCCCATCCCCATCGGCCGCGCCTGCCGCAACAAGCAGATCATCCTCCTGAAGGACGATCTGACCGAGTCGCAGCCCGGTGAGCCGGGCGAGATCTGCGTGCGCGGCTCCGGCGTCGCCGCGGGCTACTTTGCAGACCCCGCCAAGACGGACGCGGCCTTCATCCAGAACCCGCTCTGCCCCGACTTCCGCGACATTCTCTACCGCACCGGCGATATGGCCGTGCTGCGGGAAGACGGATACCTCTACTTCCTCGCCCGCCGCGACGGGCAGATCAAGCACATGGGCTACCGCATCGAGCTGGGCGAGATCGAGGTCGCCCTGCACAGTCTCGCCGGGATGCAGGCGGCCGCCTGCCTCTATGATGCGGCGCGCGACCGCATCCTCTGCGTCTACGCAGGCGGCATGGAGCCGGACGCGCTGGCCAGGGACCTGCGGAAGCTGCTGCCCAAATACATGCTGCCGAACCTCTATGAAAAGCTTGAGGCGCTGCCCTACAACGCCAACGGCAAGATCGACCGCGTGGCTCTGAAGGAGCGGTATCTGCATGCAGAGGGCTGAGAGCTACGCGGCGCTCGCGCCGCTTCTGTCCGCGCAGCTCAGGCGCGGCGTTGTGACCAACTGCTTTTTATCCGCGGAGGACTATCAGCGCGAGCTGCCGCGCGGGCTGTATTATGAGGAACGCGGGGGGTGCCTGCTTCTGCTGCGGCAGCGGCCCGGGCACCTGATCCTGAACTTTTACCTGCAGCCCGGCGGGACGTTTTTCCTGCCGGACGTAAAAAGCCCCGTCGTGACCGAACTCAGCTGCCGCGCCAAGGACGCGGACGCCATGTCCGCCGCGGCGGAGCAGCTGCGGGGGCTCGGCTTTGCCGAATGCTTCCGCCGTCTGCGGCGCGCGCGGCCCGCGATGGAAGCTGCGGAGGCAGAGGAAGCGGCGGACGCGTCCTTTGACGCGGTACGGGCCTTTTTGTACGCACAGTTTGACCCGCTGACGGGCTGCATTCCGCCGGACGACGCGCTGCAAAGGGCCGTGGAGGCAAGAGAAATGCTCTGCGTGACAGACGAAGCCGGTATTGCCGGTCTTCTGCATTACGCGCCGGGGCGCGCGGCCTGCGAGATCCGGCATCTGGCCGTGCGGGCAGACTGCCGTGGGCAGGGGCTGGCGCAGCGGCTGCTCGGCATGCTGCGCGCGCGCACAGGCGGGCAGAAATGCACCGTCTGGGCGCGGCAGGGCAATACGCCCGCCGAGCGCCTTTATGAAAAGAACGATTTCCGGCCGGACGGATGGACCTCCGTCGTGCTGCGGCTGGACTGAAAGGATGGTTTTCCCATGAAAAAACAGATCATTGAAATTCTGAGTGAAATTTGCCCGGGCATCGACTTTGAGACTGAGACCGCCCTCATCGACGACGGCCTGATCGACTCGCTCGACATCGTCGCCGTTGTGACGGAGCTGATGGAGGCGTTCGACGTCGAGCTCGGCGTCGACGATCTGACGCCGGAGAACTTCAGCAGCGTCGAGGCCATCGAAGAGCTCATCGAGAGCAAGCAGAGCTGAGATGTCGTTTGCCTCGCTCCCCTTCGTAGGCCTCGTGGCAGCGGGCGTGATCCTCTATTATCTGGCGCCGAAGAGGCTCCAGTGGGTCGTGCTGCTGCTGGCGAGCATGGTGTTCTACCTCGCTGGCGGGGTGAAAAGCGCCGTGTGGCTCGTGCTCGTCGCCGCCGTCACCTGGCTGACCGGGCTGCTGCTTGCCCGGCAGAACGCCCGCCCCGCGCCCGACAAGCAGACGAAGGCCGCCGTGCGGCGCGTCAAAAAGCGCATCTGTGCCGCGTGCGCCGTTTTGTGCTTCGGGCTTTTGTATCTGATGAAATACTGGAACTTCACGGCCTCCGCCCTGCCGTCCGCCCTCGGGGACAAGCTTCCCCGGTGGGATTTTGTCGTGCCCATGGGCCTGTCCTATTTTATCTTCCAGGCCGTCGGCTACGTGATCGACGTGTACCGCGGCAAGACGGACGCGCAGAAAAATCCCCTCCGCTACGGCCTGTTCGTCTCCTTCTTCCCGCAGATGGTGCAGGGGCCCATCAGCCGCTATGACCAACTCGCGCCGCAGCTGACGGCTGAGCGGAGTCTCGACTGGCGCGACCTCAAATTCGGCATCCAGCTGTGCCTGTGGGGCTACTTCAAAAAGCTCGTCATCGCCGACCGGGCCGCCGTGCTGGTCAACGCCGTCATCCAGGATAACTGCCCGTATGGCGGCGCGGTCATCGCGAGCGGCATTCTGTTCTACTGCATCCAGCTCTACTGCGATTTTTCCGGCGGCATCGACAT
>DHKK01000033.1 GCA_002404795.1 Clostridiales bacterium UBA4696 | reverse complement strand
GAGAAGCGTATGCTGCAGGAAGCGGTCGACGCGCTGATCGACAATGGCCGCCGCGGCCGCGCCGTCACCGGCGCGAACAACCGCGCGCTCAAGTCCCTTTCCGACATGCTCAAGGGTAAGCAGGGCCGCTTCCGTCAGAACCTGCTCGGTAAGCGTGTTGACTACTCCGGCCGCAGCGTTATCTGCGTCGGCCCTGAGCTGAAGATCTACCAGTGCGGCGTGCCCAAGGAAATGGCACTCGAGCTGTTCCGCCCCTTCATCATGAAGAAGCTTGTCGAGGACGGCGCCGCCAACAACATCAAGTCCGCCAAGAAGATGGTTGACAAGGGCCGCACCGAGGTCTGGGACGCGCTCGATGTCGTCATCAAGGATCACCCCGTCATGCTCAACCGCGCGCCGACGCTCCACCGCCTTGGTATTCAGGCGTTTGAGCCGGTGCTGGTCGAGGGCCGTGCCCTCAAGCTCCATCCGCTGAACTGCACGGCGTTCAACGCGGACTTCGACGGCGACCAGATGGCTATCCACGTGCCCCTGTCTGCCGAGGCGCAGGCTGAGGCCCGTATCCTGATGCTCTCTGCCAACAACCTGCTGCGTCCTCAGGACGGCGGTCCTGTCACGGTGCCGACGCAGGATATGGTCTTAGGCTCCTACTACCTCACGTTCGAGCGCTTTGAAAACGGCGTTTCCCAGATGGACAACGACGAGTTCTGGCCGCAGGACATCGACTTTGCCCTTGCCGGCAAGCGCTACGACGAGCTGACCGACGAAGAGAAGGCCGGCGTCAATCTGCACGTTTACCGCGACGAGGACGAGGCCATGCTCGCCTACAACGACCATCTCATCGGTATCCACCAGCCCATCCTTGTCCGCGCGGTCAAGGAGATGCCGGACGGTGCCATGGGCAGCAAGGTCGTGCGCGCCACCATCGGCCGCATCATCTTCAACCGCAATATCCCGCAGGACCTTGGCTTTGTCAAGCGTGTGGATGAAAACGGCAACCCGACCGAAAACTACTTCGACTACGAGATCACTGAGGTCTGCGGCAAGAAGCTGCTCGGCAAGATCGTCGACCGCACGATCAAACTGCATAACTTCACCATCGCGGCCGAAGTGCTCGACAACATCAAGGCCACGGGCTACAAGTTCTCCACCCGTGCGGCCATCAGTATCTCCGTTGCGGATATGACCATTCCGCCGGCAAAGTACACCCTCATTGCCGAGACCGAGCAGCGCGTCGTCGACATCGAAGACCAGTTCAAGATGGGCTTTATGACCGAGGACGAGCGCTACCGCGCCGTCGTCAAGGAGTGGGAAAAGACCACCGCGGACGTCACCGACGCCCTGCAGAAGAACATGGACCGCTACAATCCCATCTTCATGATGGCCGACTCCGGCGCCCGTGGTTCGATGAAGCAGATCCGTCAGCTGACCGGTATGCGCGGCCTGATGGCCAACACCGCCGGTAAGACGATCGAAATCCCAGTCAAGGCAAACTTCCGCGAAGGCCTGTCCGTCCTTGAATACTTCACCTCCTCCCGAGGCGCCCGTAAGGGCCTTGCCGATACGGCTCTTCGTACGGCGGACTCCGGTTACCTGACACGCCGAATGGTCGACGTCTGCCAGGATGTCATCATCCGCTCCGACGACTGCGGCGCGACCCGCGGCATCACGATCAGCGAGATCAGCGAGAACGGCCAGGTCATCGAAAAGTTCTCCGAGCGCGTCAACGGCCGCTATCCGGTCCACGACGTGATGAAGCCCGGCACGGACGAGGTCCTCATTTCCAAGGATCACATGATGACCCCCGAGGATGCCGACCTCATGGAGAAGTTCGACATCCACTCCGTCGAGATCCGCACGGTGCTTACGTGCAAGGCCCACAGCGGCGTTTGCGCGAAGTGCTACGGCATGAACCTTGCCACGAGCAAGCCCGTCGGCCCCGGCGAGGCGGTCGGTATCATCGCGGCCCAGTCCATCGGCGAGCCCGGTACGCAGCTGACGATGCGAACCTTCCACACCGGCGGCGTTGCGGGCGGCGATATCACCCAGGGTCTTCCGCGAGTCGAGGAACTGTTTGAGGCGCGCCGTCCCAAGAAGATGGCGACCCTCTCCGAGATCGGCGGTAAGGTCCGCTTTGAAGAGGCGACCAAGGGCAGTCTGCTCAACATCATCGTCACCGCGGACGACGGCGACAATCGCATCTACTCCGTGCCGCACACCGGCCTTCGCGTGAAGGACGGCGACGTCATCGCCAAGGGCACGCAGCTGCAGGATGGCGCTCTGTCCCCGCACGATATCCTGCGCATCCGCGGTACGTCTGCCGTTCATGACTACCTCATTCAGGAAGTCTTGAAGGTTTATCGTCAGCAGGGCGTTGACATCAACGATAAGCATATCGAGGTCATCGTCCGCCAGATGATGCGCAAGGTGCGCGTCGAAGAGTCCGGCGATACGAAGCTGCTCTCCGGCTCCATGGTCGACCTGCTCGAATACGAGGATGCCAACGAAGAGATCCGTGCGCGCAACGCCGCAGGCGAGGTCAACGCCGAGACCGG
>DHKK01000202.1:5845-5981 GCA_002404795.1 Clostridiales bacterium UBA4696 | reverse complement strand
AAAGCGAGGCGGAGAGGTTATTCTCCCCGCAAGAAGATAAAGCTCATCTGGATTTCCACTGTACCTTCTATTGACGGCAATCGTTCTAAGGCAACTAGCTGCAAACCAGATACCTCCGTATCAGGCGGCGCGTAGT
>DHKK01000202.1:5634-5786 GCA_002404795.1 Clostridiales bacterium UBA4696 | reverse complement strand
GTACGATACCCGTAGGGTGAGTACCGAGTGGAACGACGCCTGAAACATTGGTGCTTACCTAAACTCAGAGGCAGATTGCACCCCGCGTCCCCACGCACTCTTTTCTCCCCCATCTTTTCTCTTGCGAGAGAAAAGATGGGGCCGCCGGAGGC
>DHKK01000202.1:0-5507 GCA_002404795.1 Clostridiales bacterium UBA4696 | reverse complement strand
ATTTGCGGTTTGGGTTTTATAGCTAATCTGCGACAACCTCTCAGCCTCGGCTGACGCCGAGCCAGCTCCCCTGGGAGGGGAGCCTTTATTGTTCCATCACCGGGAACAGGAGCTTTTGGTTTTCCTGGGTGTACATATTTTCCCGGGTAATGAGTACGCACGCGACCTCCACAAAATCCTCCGGCGTCTCCCCCTGCGCGACGCGCACGGCCTGCTGCACGGCCATGTAGCCCATGTTGAACGGCCGCTGGATGACGATGGCCTGGATGATGTTCTGCTCGAGCAGCGCGATCTGCCGCTGCGAATTGTCGCAGCCAACGACGAAGACCTTGCCGCCCATGCCGAGCTCGACGAGCGCGTTCGCCGCGCCCACGTTGCAGACCTCGTTCGTGCACACGAAGCCCCGGATGTCCGGCTCTTCGGCGAGCAGCGCCGTCGTGATCTCCTGCGCGCGGAGGGTGCTGTTGTCGCAGCAGTAGCTGCCGAGGATCTCGATGTTCCCCGCCTGCGTCAGCGCGTCGATGACGCCGCGCGTGCGGTCGATGCCCGTCGTGGTCGTGAGCATGTGCTGGATGACGGCGACCTTGCCGCCCTCGGGCAGATAGGACGCCATCTGGCTGCCCATCTCCTGCCCGATCTGGTAGTTGTTGCTGCCGACGAAGCAGGCGCGGCCCCCGGCGTTCACATCCGTGTCGACCGCCACCACGCCGATCCCGGCGGCGATGGCCTCCTCCGTTGCCTCAGCGCAGCGGTCGTAGTCCGCAGCGGAGAGGATCATGACGTCCGGCTTTTCCGCCGCGGTCTGTCGGATCAGCTCGATCTGTTCGTCGATCGCAGTCTCGGTCGGAGACGTCCGGACCGTCAGCTCCACGCCGTATTCCTCCGCCGCCTTCCGGACGCCGGACAGGAGCATGCCCCAGAACTCAGCCACATCGGTCTCCGTCTTCAGGACCAGCGTCACGCGCAGCGGCCGCTGCGCAGCTGCGCAGCCGGCGAGGCCCAACAGCAGGCAGAGACACAGCACGCAGGCCACGACTGATTTAAGCTTCCGCATCCGCGTCCCCCTTTTCCCGCACGATGGGCAGCACCAGCATCACCATCGTCCGCTTTCCCGGCTCCGAATAGTATTTCATGGCCGCCTCGCTGCCAAAAAACAGCTGCAGCCGCTCGTTGACATTGCAGACGCCGATCTTGCTGCTCTCGCCGTCCGCCTCTTTTTTCTCGAGGATCGTTGCCAGCTGCTCCGGCGTCATGCCGACGCCGTCGTCCTCCACGGTGATGAGCAGCCGGTCCTCCTCCAGCAGCGACTCGATGCGCACCGTCCCGCCCTGCTGCTTGACCTTGATGCCATGGTAGATCGCGTTTTCCACCAGCGGCTGCAGCACGAGCTTCGGCAGCAGACAGTCCTCCGTCTGCGGGTCGATGTCGATCTCGTCGTGCAGGGTCTGGTAGCGCATTTTCTGGATGGTCAGATAGCTGCGCACGTGGGCGATCTCGGTCTTGAGCGTGTTGGTGTCAGACCCGTCGCCGATCGACGAGCGCAGGAGCGCGGCCAGCGCGCTCGTCATCTCCACGACCTCCTCGCTGCGCCCGGCGTGGCTCATCCAGATGATGGAGTCGAGCGTATTGTAGAGGAAATGCGGCTGGATCTGCGCCTGCAGCGCTTTCCACTCGCTTTTGCGCTTCTGCTCCTCGATGCGCAGCCGCTCGTCCATCAGGTCGGCCGTCTTGGCGATCATGTGGTTGAAGCTGTCGGACAGCTGCCCGAGCTCCGTGCGCGACGAGACCTGACACCGCACGTGCAGATCTCCCTCCTCCACGCGCTGCATCGTCTGCGTCAGCCGGCGGATGGGGTCGGCGATGGACATGGACAGCTGCAGCGCGAAGATCAGCGCCAGCACCAGCGCCGCCGCCGCGATGAGCAGATAGCTCTGGTAGATCCGGTCCCGGCTGCGCAGCAGCTCCTGCGTATAGGCCACGCCCACGGCGGTCCAGCCCGTCGCCTCCGACGCGCAGGCGACGTAGAGTCTGCGGCCGCTCCCCTTGCCGAGGAGCATCCGGCCGTTTTTGGCCGCGAGCACCTGCCCGACGTTCTCCTCCTTCAGCCCCGCGTAGATGAGATCCTGCTGCGGGTGCCAGAGGATGCCGCCCGACCGGTCGATGAGGTAGATATAGCCCCGGCTGCCCAGCTGGATATCCGCGCAGAGCCGGTCGATGATCTGATAGTTGAGGTCGATCAGCAGCACGCCCTGCACCTGCCCGGCCGCGTCGAGCACGGCCTTGGAAAAGGAGACGACCCAGTTGTACTGCCCCGCGATCAGATTTTCCACGCGGGACGACGAGACCTGGACCTCGTCCGGGTCCGCCAGCGCGTCCACGTACCAGTCCGCCGCATGATAATTGGAATAGGTATTGAGCGACGCGCCCTCGCTGCCGAACAGCGCCCCGCCCGACTGCGGGATGAGCGCGATGGAGGTGATCTCCGCGCGGATCTTCTGCGCGGCGGCCAGCTGCTGCTGCGCGCCGCGGCAGGCCGCGTCGGTCAGCCGGTGCTCGTTCGCCGCCTGCAGATAGGCCGCGACCGCGCCGTTATCGACGATGAAGTCCGAAATGTCCTTCATATATTCCACGTACATATCGAGCTCCGCGTTGACGCGCAGGATGAGCTGCTCGGTATAGTCTGTGGAGCTATCCAGCAGCTCGCTCGTCGAGACGCTGATGGACACATAGGTCATCACGCCCGTGATGACCAGGATCAGCAGCATGAACAGCGCCGCGATCCGCGTTCCGATCGAATGCCGGGTAAAGAGCTTCTGCTTTTCGTTCATTTTTCCGCCTCTCTGTACTGCTTCGGGGTCATGCCGGTGCGGCGGCGGAAGGTGAGCGAGAAATAATGCGGGTCGGCAAAGCCGATCCGGTCGGCGATCTCATAGGTGCAGAGGCCCGTCTCGCGCAGATATTCCTTGGCCTTTTCCATGCGCAGGTTCGTCAGGTATTCCACGAACGACTGGCCGGTCTTCTCCTTGAAGACCGTGGAAAAATAGCTGCGGCTGACGCCCAGATGCTCCAGCAGGTCCGGCAGCTTGAGATCGCAGTCGGCATAGTGCGCGCCGATATACTCCACCGCCATCCGGCCGCAGCGGGCGGCCGGGGTGTCGTTCTGCTGCGCCTGGCACTGCAGGATATAGCCCTCCAGCCGCTCGACGGACAGCCGGACCTCCTCCAGCGCGTATTCCGGCTGCGGCAGGAGCATGGCGGGCGCGCGCTGCAGCTGCTCGCGCGTCAGATGCGAGGCCATCAGGATCTGCAGCCGCTGCAAAACCGGCCTGCACTCGCTCACATGCACCCGGCGGCGGCGCATGCAGGTAAACAGCGTCCCCGTCAGCTCCAGCGCCCGGTTGCCGCTGCCGGACTGCAGCGTGCTCGCGATGAGCGCGGCCGTCGGGCAGTCGTCGGTCTGCAAAGAGCCGGATGCCTTGCGCAGCTCGGGGTCAAAGAGCAGCGTCTCACCGGTGGAGAACGCGTAGCCCAGCGCGTGCTGCGCCTCCTGCGCGGAGGTGCGCAGGCCGTCTACCCCGGCATAGGCCCCGCCGATGCCGATGGCGGTATGCACGTCCGCCTCCTGCAGCTGCATGCGCAGCTGCCTGGCCCCGGCGGCGGTCCGGGCCATGAGCTCCGCGGTCTCGTCGCCGCTCACGATCAGCATCACGTGCTGGTCGCCGAGCAGGCGGAACTGCGCGGGCGCGCAGACCTCCGCCACGCGCTGGCCCCGGGCCTCGATGCCCTCCGGCCGCGTCGGCGGCAGCGCCAGCGCGACGGCGTGCAGCCGCCCGCCGAGTCCGGCCCCGGCCTCCTCGCGCATCGAGGCCGGCAGCTCCTGCGGCGCGTCGGTCTGCAGCAGACTCTGGAAGAAATGGTCCTTCAGCACCTCGTCGGCCATGACCGCGCGGCTGTAGAGCCCCTGCCGGTTCTCCCGCCGCGAAAGCTCCGCCGACAGATTCTCCAGCAGCTGGTCAAATTCCTTCGGACTGACCGGCTTGAGCAGATAGTCGTGCACGTGGTAGCGGATGGCCTTCTGCGCGTAGGAAAACTCGCTGAAGCCCGTCAGCACGACGACGATCGTCTCCGGAAATCGCTCATAGACGAGCTTCGCCAGCTCCAGCCCGTCGAGAAACGGCATGCAGATATCCGTGATCACCACGTCCGGCAGGACGGTCTCGAGATGGTCGGCCGCCTGCCGGCCGTTTTCAAAGACGTGCGGGGGCGCGAAGCCGAATTTTTCCCAATTCGTGTTCTGCGCCATCGATTCGCGCACGAGCGCCTCGTCTTCTACGAGCATGATCTGGTACATTCCGCGCCCCTCCTTTGTTGTTTGTGATTAGTGTATAACAAAAGCGGGACAATTGCAAACCAAATTTAGCAAATCGCCAAAATCCATTTCCGGAATAATTTCGATAATGCCGAACGTATCCGGTTGCTGAACGATGTTCGCCATGTTATAGTAAGGATAAAGAACTGTAAAAGGAGTCCCGTTATGGCAGAACAAGAGGGAAAAACCATCCATTCCGTTGCAAAGGCGATCCGCCTGCTCGATCTGCTGACTGCCGCCGGTCAGCCCGCATCCTTGACGGAGCTGTATCAGAAGACCGGCTGGCCGAAGAGCACCATCCACGGCCTGCTCTCCACCATGCGTGAGTCCGGCCTCATCGAACAGACGCCGAACGGCCGCTATTGGCTGGGCATCCGGCTGTTTGAATACGGCTGCGCCGTCTCCAACTCGTGGGATATCGGCGCCATCGCCCGGCCGCATATGCAGAACATCTGCACCGAGCTTGGCGAGAGCGTCTTCCTGTCGGTCTTTGACCGCGCCGCCGTCGTGACGCTCGCGGAGGAAGAATCCCGCGCGAGCCTGCGCGTGGTCTCCGAGGTCGGCGCGCGCCTGCCGGTCCACTGCACGTCGCAGGGTAAGCTGTTTTTGGCCAACAGCTCCCCGGCCGAGTGCCGCCGCATCCTCACGCACACCGAGCTCAAGGCCTACACGCCCCACACGCTCACCACGCCCGAGCAGTTCGTCCCCGAGCTCACCCGCATCCGCGAGCAGGGCTACGCCGTGGAAAACGGCGAATACAAAATTGGCCTTCGCTCGGTCTCCGCGCCCATCCACGATGTGACGGGCGAGGTCCGCTATGCCATCGGCTGCGTCGGCATGTTCCGCCAGATCCAGTCCGACGAATTCCTGCACGCCATCCGCCTCGTCTGCGCCGCCGCCGAAGCCATCTCCCGCGCCATCGGCTACCACGGGTGAGCATAATATAAAAATGGCTTCCCCGATGAGTGAAAGCCACGGCTGGTGCGCAAGTCCAAAGCCTCCCTCTGACGAGGGAGATGGCAAAACCAAAGGTTTTGACGAAGGGAGAGAAGACCTGAAGGTTTCCACTTTCTCAAAGTGATGCGAAAATCCAACGGTTTCTCTCCCTCAGTCAGCTTCGCTGACAGCTCCCTCGTCA
>DHKK01000010.1:6882-7081 GCA_002404795.1 Clostridiales bacterium UBA4696 | reverse complement strand
ACGGTTCTCGTCTCGCTGGTAGGTATCGGGATTTATTACTTTGCCTGCTTCCGCGCGAGCGACCTGATCAATGCGCTGCTGCTCAACGCCGTCACGCTCGGCGAGAAGGTGCAGGGCAGCGCCTATCCTATCTATCTTTTTGGCCGCGTGGGAGAGGGTGACGGCATGGCGATGCTGCTCGTCTCGCTGGTGGTGCTGT
>DHKK01000010.1:6649-6838 GCA_002404795.1 Clostridiales bacterium UBA4696 | reverse complement strand
GGTGCTGGCGCTTTTTGCGCTGGTTTGGTATCTGCTCTCGAAGAGCTTTCTGAAGGTCGTGACCTCCACAGGACGTACGGCCCGCGCCGTCTACCGCGAAAAGCGCACGGAACGCCGCAGCGTTTCCTCAGCGCTGCTCTGCAAGGAGCTTGCGCGCTTCACCGCGAGTCCGAACTATATGCTCAACTG
>DHKK01000010.1:6075-6609 GCA_002404795.1 Clostridiales bacterium UBA4696 | reverse complement strand
TATGCTCAACTGCGGCCTCGGCATTCTGCTGCTGCCGCTGGCGGGCGTTTTGCTGGTCTGGAAGGGGGGAGAGGCCGTTTCGGTGCTGAACATGATCTTCGCTTCACGCAGCGGCTGCGCAGAGGTACTGCTGTGCACAGGCGTGTGTACCGTCGCGTCGATGAACGATATGGCAACACCATCCGTCTCGCTTGAGGGCAAATCCCTCTGGCTTGCACAGTCGCTGCCCGTCAGCCCGTGGCAGGTACTGCGGGCAAAGCTCCGGCTCCAGCTCGTGCTTACGGCTGTTCCCGCACTGGTGCCGCTTGCCTGTATGGCGATCATTTTGCCGCTCACGCCCGCACTGCTGCTTGCAGCAGTTACGGCGCTTGCGTACATTGCGTTTTCCGCCTGCCTTGGGCTGGTACTTGGCGTGGCACGGGCGAACCTGACATGGACTAGCGAGCTTGCGCCGATCAAGCAGAGCCTTGCGGTGATGATCGCGCTGTTCGGCGGTTGGGCCTACGCGCTCGCCCTTGCGGGGCTGTATCTCTG
>DHKK01000010.1:5289-6007 GCA_002404795.1 Clostridiales bacterium UBA4696 | reverse complement strand
AAGCGTCTATCTCATGATTTTTGCGCTCGTGACGCTGTTGGTTTCGGCACTGCTGTACCGTTGGCTCAAAACAAAGGGCGCGCGCCGCTTTGCGGCGCTGTGAGCATAAAACCACCCATCCTATCCGCTTGATGGGCGTCCGTAAAACAGTTAGGAACAACTTGGATATTCTGCGGCATCTGACGGGCGGGATTGGTAAGCGAAAATAAAAATGAGTGATGTTCTCTTGAAAGATTGAACGTCACTCATTTTTTATTGCACCGATGCTTATTACGAAAGCACGGAGGAATTTCTGCTTGAAGTATATTCTGACTTATACCCTCTGCGGAGATTTCTGCTACGGACCTGACGTCCAATATGTGTCGAATGCCGGCCAGTAATCCCTATGTAGAGATGGATCACTATATCACTTATTTGCACACGCAAAACACAGGAATTATAGACGTCTCATTTCACTGCGGGCACAGTATCAGCGCACCGAATCGAACAGCACGCCGGAAAAGCTGCGTGCGATTTTCAAGAAGCACGGTGATAGCGATCCGAGTGAAAGGACCTTTCCCGCGTATTGCAGCTGATATAAGGAACTGTATATGGAGAGTTGAACATTGCAGCAACTGCGTTTACCGGCGGTACCGTGAATGCGCAATGACCAACCAGATCAAAAACGACAGTATTTGTGCTTGCGGACAATTCAAAGAAAGAAAATTAAAAGTGGCGG
>DHKK01000010.1:448-5186 GCA_002404795.1 Clostridiales bacterium UBA4696 | reverse complement strand
TCGGCGTTGAAGACCGGCAGCTTTTCAAGGAACAGGATGTCCTTGCGGTCAGCCGCGCCGCCTTCGGCGAGAACGGCCATGCGTCCCGTGACGGTGCCGCCTGCCTTTTCCACGAGCGCCTCCATCGCCTTGAGCGAGCCGCCGGTGGAAATGACGTCGTCAACGAGCAGGATCTTTTTCCCGCGGATGACGGCCGCATCGTCTGAGCCGAGATAGAGCCGCTGCTGGGCGACGGTGGTGATGGACTTGTCTTCGACGGAAATGGGGTCGGGCATATAGACCTTTGGCCCTTTGCGCGCGATAAAGTACTTCGCCGCACCGCTCTGGCGTGCCATCTCGTGGATGAGAGGAATGGACTTGGCCTCGGCGGTGAGCAGGTAGTCGTACTCCACATCTGCCGCAAGCTTCAAAAGCTCGGCGGCGCAGCGGGTGGTCAGCTCCGCGTCGCCAAACATGATAAACGCGCCGATATAAAGCTCGTCTGTTACCTTGCAGATGGGAAGCTCGCGGTCAAGACCCGCGATGTTCATCTTATATTTCATGCAGAACGTTCTCCTTCATGCGCTTGTCGCGTTTTTCCAGATAAATATTATACTTCCGGCGGTCACGCTTGTCAATTCCTTATGCAAATTGTTGTATTTTCGCCATCGGCGAATAAAATAGTTTTTTTGTGCAGTTGTGTGAATTTTTCGTGAACTTTTTGTCGGCGCCACCTCTTGCTTTTAAGACGGCTTTCTTTTATAATCATGTCTGTCAGAAAGTCAGGCAGCCTGAAAATTTTTCAGGCTTCCGCCAAGAAAAGAAAGGAAGGATTTTTTCTATGAGCAATTTCTTTAAGGTAAAGGAACGCGGCTCGACCGTCCGCACCGAGATCATGGCCGGTGTGACGACGTTCATGGCGATGGCCTATATTCTGATGGTCAACGCCGGCATGTTCTCCGACCTCGGCACCGTGAGCTACGGCGCGATCTACATCGCGACCGCGATCTCCGCCGTCATCGGCACAGTCCTCATCGGTCTGCTGTCGAACCTCCCGCTGGCGCAGGCCTCCGGCATGGGCCTGAACGCCTTCTTCGTCTATACTGTCTGCTTCACCTTCGGCCTGAGCTACGCGAACGCTCTCGTGCTCGTCCTCGTCGACGGCATCGTGTTCGTTCTGCTGACGGTCACGGGTCTGCGCAAGATGATCTTCGACGCCATTCCGGCTGCGGTCAAGACCGCTATCTCCGCCGGCATTGGCCTGTTCATCGCTTTCATCGGCCTGCAGAACGCGGGCATCGTTGTAGACGACGGCTCGACGCTCGTCAACCTTGCTTCCTTCAACGTCTTCTCCGGTGCTGCGACCTGGGACGGCATTTTCCCGATGCTCATTACCATCATCGCGGTCTTTGCCATCGGCGCCATGTCCAAGAAGAAGGTCAAGGGCGCGGTCCTGTGGGGCATGCTCGGCGGCGCAGTCCTCTACTACGTCGTGGGCCTCATCACGGTTCCTGACTTCTATGCGACCGCTGTCGCGCCCAACCTGTCCTCCGACTTCTTCGGGGCGTTCAAGGACTTCGGCACGCAGGCGTTCGGCAAGGTCTTCACCGAAGGCTTTGACTTCAGCCCGTACATTGCCGAGCACGGCATGAGCAACTTCATCGTCATGTTCCTGACCACCATGCTGGCATTCTGCATGGTCGATATGTTCGATACCCTTGGCACGCTGTACGGCGCCTGCGCGGCCGGCAACCTGCTGACCAAGGAAGGCAACGTCCCCAACATGGACAAGGCCATGATGGCTGACGCCGTCGCCACCTGCTGCGGCGCGATCTGCGGCACCTCCACCGTCACCACGTTCGTCGAGTCCTCTGCCGGCGTCGCCGAGGGCGGCCGTACCGGTCTTGCCTCCATGGCGACCGCTGCCCTGTTCTTCATTGCGATGTTCCTCGCGCCTGTCGCGCAGCTCATCCCGACCTACGCCTGCGCCGCGGCTCTGATCTACGTCGGCGTTCTGATGATGTCCAACGTCCGCACCATCGACTGGGACGATCCCGCTGCAGCCGTTCCCGGCTTCATGACCGTCGCGATCATGCCGCTGACCTACAACATCTCCTACGGCATCGCCTTCGGCCTCATTTCCTACGTCTTCATCAAGATCTTCACCGGCAAGATCAAGGAAGTCAACGTTGGCACCTGGATCATCACGATCCTCTTCGCCCTCATGTTCTTCCTCACTCGCTAAGCGATCTTCTTCCCGGGCGCACCAGATGGTGCGCCCGGTTTTTTTGTGCGCAGAACGGAGCGAAAATCGCGTCAAAAAACCTGGAAAATGCCTCTTGACTTTTCCGGCCGGATTCGCTATGATACAGTTTCACCAGAAAACAGGGGGCGTTGGACATGGGCAATCAGCCGTATATCGTCGGCGTCGGCGCGGCGAATCTGGATCTCAACGGCGCGTCGTGCGCGCCGATCTATCTGCGGGACTCCAATCCCGGGCATATCAGCCTTTCCGCGGGCGGCGTGACGCGCAATGTGTGCGAGAACCTCGCGCGGCTGGGCGCAGACGTGAAGCTGCTGTCGTGCGTGGGCGATGATGTGTTCGGCTCATATATCCGCCGGTCCTGCGTGGAGGCGGGGATCGATATCCGCTATCTCCACGAGGCCAGGGGCGCGCACTCGTCCATCTACCTCTCCATTCTGGATGCGGACGGCGATATGCTGGTCGGCATGTCCGACATGCGCATCGTCCAGCAGGACATGCCGGCCGATTACCTGCCGTCGCAGAAGCAGCTGATCCAGGGCGCGAAGGTCGTCACCTGCGACCCCTGCATGGGGGAAGCGACGCTGCTGCAGCTGCTGGACCTGTGCCAGCCGTCGCAGATCGTGTGCGTCGACCCGGTCTCCTGCGCGTATGCGCGCGTCGTCGCGCCGCTCATCGGCAGGTTCCACACGGCCAAGCCCAACCGCATGGAGCTGGAGATCCTGGCCGGGATGGAGATCCGGTCCGACGCCGATCTGCAGCGCGCAGGCGAGACGGTCCTGGGCAAGGGTCTGAAACGGCTGTTCGTCAGCCTCGGCGCGGAGGGCTGCTTCTATATGGATGATACCGGCGCGGTTTTGCGCCGGAAGCTGCGCCCGGCGAAGATGGTCAACGCCTCCGGCGCGGGCGATTCCTTCGCCGCCGCCATGCTCTACGCAACGCTGCAGGGCTATGACGCGGAGAAAACACTCGACTACGGCATGGCCGCCGGGATCGCGGCCGTGACGCATGAGCGGACCATCAACCCGAACATGAGCGTTCCCCTGCTGGAACGCATCCTGCAAGCGTACCTCCCCTGAACCTGTACACCCATCTGAAAGGAGTTATTCATATGAATCTGAAAGACTATTTGTCCATTACCCCTGAGATCCAGGAAGCGCTGGCCGCGGGCAAGCCCGTCGTCGCGCTGGAATCCACCATTCTGAGCCACGGCATGCCCTATCCGCAGAACGTGGAGTTTGCACACAAGGTCGAGGAGATCGTCCGCGCAGAGGGCGCCATTCCCGCGACGACCGCCATCATGGGCGGCAAGCTGAAGGTCGGCCTGAACGCGGACGAGCTGCTCGTCATGTGCAAGGCTGAGGGTGTCGGCAAGGTCAGCCGCCGCGACGTGGCTGTGTATCTCGCCACCGGCATGACCGGCGCGACGACCGTCGCGACCACCATGATCATCGCCTCCATGGCGGGCATCCGCTTCTTTGCCACCGGCGGCATCGGCGGCGTGCATCGCGGCGCAGAGAAGACTATGGATATCTCCGCCGACCTGCAGGAGCTGGCCAACACGCCGGTCTGCGTCGTCTGCGCGGGCGCAAAGAGCATTCTGGACCTCGGTCTGACGCTGGAATATCTGGAGACGCAGGGCGTTCCCGTTCTGGGCCTGCGCACGGACGAGCTGCCGGCCTTCTACTGCCGCACCTCGGGCTTCAAGCTCGACTACAACTGCCAGGATGAGCAGACGGTCGCGAAGATCATGAAGGCCAAGTGGGACATCGGCCTCAAGGGCGGCGCCGTCGTCGGCAACCCGATCCCGGAGCAGTACGCGATGGACCCGAACTACATGAACGGCATCATCGACCAGGCCGTCGCTCAGGCGAACGCCGAGCATATCCATGGCAAGGCCATCACGCCGTACCTGCTGGCCCACATCAAGGACATGACTGAAGGCAAGTCCTTCGCCGCCAACCTCGAGCTGGCCTACAACAACGCCCACGCCGCCAGCAAGATCGCCGTCGCTTATACCAAGCTGTAAGCTGCGGAACGCCATAAACACCCGCACCCCCGGCTCCGGAAGGAGCCGGGGGTGTTTTGCGTATGGCGGGCACAGAGCCTCCCCCTTCCAGGGGAGGTGGCTCGGCGTAAGCCGAGACGGAGAGGTTGCAGCAAATTTGCGACAACCTCTNNGCTGACAGCTCCCCTGAGAGGGGAGCCTTTGGTGCGGGCGTAAAAAAGCCTCCCCGTGACAAGGGGAGCCTTGGGTGCGGGCGCTCCCGTTGGGCCTCCCCTTGCAGGGGAGGTGGCTCGGCGGAGCCGGGACGGAGAGGTCGTGCCAAATTTGTGACAACCTCTCAGTCAGCCTTCGGCTGACAGCTCCCCTGAGAGGGGAGCCTTTGGCCCGCTGCGGCGGGGCTAACCCCTCAGGCGCTCCGCGCCAGCTCCCCTTGACAAGGGGAGCCTTGGATCTGCGCAGGTCGAACGCCTCCCCTTGTCAAGGGGAGG
>DHKK01000010.1:0-395 GCA_002404795.1 Clostridiales bacterium UBA4696 | reverse complement strand
AAGCGAGGCGGAGAGGTTACACCCCGCAAAAAGGTAGCATCCATCATAATTTCGGCTGCACCTTCTATTGATGGCAATCGTTCTAAGGCAACCAGCTGCAAACCTGATATCCCCGTATCAGGCGGCGCGTACCAAGACGCCCGTAAGGTGACTATCGAGTGGAACGACGCCTGAAACATTGGGAGTTGCCTGAATTCAGATGCAGAATGCACCAAATCGTCCCCACGCGCCCTTTTCTCCCCTATCTTTTCCCGCGCAAGGGAAAAGATAGGGCCGCCGGAGGCGATGGCAGCTGCAAATTTGATACAACCTCTCAGTCTCGGCTGCGCCGAGCTAGCTCCCCTGGGAGGGGAGCCTTTTTTCTGCAGCTTTTTCCTCTGCTTCCTGCAGAAAAC
>DHKK01000129.1 GCA_002404795.1 Clostridiales bacterium UBA4696 | reverse complement strand
CCCTGGGAGGGGAGCCTTTTTTCTGCAGCTTTTTCCTCTGTTTCCTGCAGAAAACTGCTCTGGCGGGCGGCGGGGCGGAAAAACCGACCGCCCAGTCCGCACATCTGCCCGCAGCGCGCGCACGTTTTGCGAGCCGCAGAGCAAAAACCGCAAAACTGTGCACATTGCCGCAGGCTCCGCCCTTGTCGGCAGGTATTTTGTGTAATTTTTAATGTTCTGTCAATTAAATCGCTGAATTTTGCAGGGAATAACGCAAAAAATTTCATTTTTTAAAAATTTCCGATTGATTTTTCCGCTTTAATCATTTATAGTATCATAACAATACTCCAGCGAATACAGGAAAAGCACTTGTCTTTCTGCAAGCGACAGTTTCCAGTCTTTGAAAGTGGGATGAATGATGAATTCCAAGACGCTGTTTTACGTTCTCAAACGAATCGGTCTGGCGATCCTGACGATCTGGGTCGTGATCACGATCACCTTCTTCGTCATGCACGCCGTCCCGGGCGGCCCGTTCGTCGGCGAAAAGGCGACGACTCCCGCGGTGCAGGCCGCCATGGAGGCCAAATACGGACTTGACAAACCGGTCCTGGAGCAGTATTTTACCTATCTCGGTGATATCGTCCTGCGCTTTGACTTTGGCCCCTCGCTCAAGCAGCGCGGCCGTCAGGTCATCGACATCATCGCCGACGGCATGAAGGTCTCGGCCAAGCTCGGCGTCATCGCCGCTTTCGGCGCGCTCGTTGTGGGCATCGTGCTCGGCGCGGTCGCAGCGCTGCGGCGCAACAAGGTCATCGATAAGGTCATCATGGTCATCACCACCGCCTTCGTCTCCATGCCCTCGTTCATTGCGGGCGCTTTGCTCCTGACCATATTCGCCGTTTCCCTGCATCTTCTGCCGGCCAACGGCGCGCAGAAAAACGGCCTGATCCTGCCGGTCGTCACGCTCGGCCTCTACCCGATGGCCTACATCACGCGTCTGACCCGCTCGTCGATGCTCGACGTGCTCGGGCAGGACTACATTCGCACCGCCCGGGCCAAGGGCGTGCCGGGCTTCAAGGTCATCTTCGGCCACGCGCTCAAAAACTCGCTGATCCCGGTCATCACCTACTTCGGGCCGATGCTCGCCTACATCGTCACCGGCTCCATCGTCGTCGAGCAGATCTTCGCCGTGCCCGGCATCGGCCGCGCGTTCGTCAACAGCATCACCGGCCGTGATTACCCGCTCATCATGGGCACGACCATCATTCTGGCCTGTCTCATTATTATTATGAACCTCGTGTCCGACCTTCTGTACAAGATCGTCGACCCGCGGATCGAACTGGACTAAGGAGGCGCGAGCATGGATAAGAAACACAGATTCACCCTCCATGTCAACATGGATGACTTCATTCCCGCCACCGACGAGGAAAAGTCCTACATCGTCCAGATGCGCCCGTCCACCACGTTCTTCAAAGATGGCGTCAAACGCCTGTGCAGGAACAAGGTCGCGCTCGTGAGCCTGATCGTCGTGGCCATCATCACGCTTTCGGCCATCCTCATCCCCGCCTTCTGGCCGTACTCCTACGACCAGCAGCTGGGCGTGCGTCCCGGCAAGCCCGTCGACGCCTCGTTCAATAACCTCGCTCCCTTCGAGTACGGCAAGACCGAGCTCAAGCGCATCGAGGAGGGCGAAAAGGTCTTCCCGCATGTCTTCGGCACCGACTCCGCCGGGCGCGACTACTTCATCCGCGTCGTCTACGGCACGCGCATTTCCCTCGCCGTCGGCTTCTTCGCGAGCCTCATCGTGCTGATCATCGGCATGACGGTCGGCTCCATCGCAGGCTACTGCGGCGGCAAGGTCGACCTCATCATCATGCGCATCGTCGATATCATCTACTCCCTGCCCGATACGCTGATGGTCATCCTGCTCGCCACCGTCCTGAAGGTCTCGATCGGCGACAAGCTCGACGGCACGCCGCTGGCCAAGATCGGCAGCAACATCATCAGCCTCTTCATCGTCTTCGCCGTCCTCTACTGGGTCTCGATGGCAAGACTTATCCGCGGCCAGATCCTGTCCCTGCGTGAGCAGGAATACGTCCTCGCCGCACAGGCGACCGGCGCCAAGGGCCGCTGGATCATCACCCGCCATCTGGTGCCCAACTGCATGAGCGTGATCTTCATCTCCACGGCTCTGCAGATCCCGAACGCGATCTTTACCGAGAGCTTTCTGTCCTACCTCGGTCTCGGCGTCAACGCGCCGATGCCGTCGCTGGGCTCGCTGGCGTCCGACGCGCTCAACGGTCTGACCTCCTACCCTTACCGCATGGTCATCCCGGCGCTCGTCATCTCGCTCATCGTGCTCTCGCTCAACCTATTCGGCGACGGTCTGCGCGACGCATTCGACCCGAAGCTCAACGGTTAAGGAAGGAGGAAGCAGCATGTCTTTACTTGAAGTACAGGATCTCCATACCTCCTTTTTCACCGACGCGGGCGAGGTCAAGGCCGTCAACGGCGTGTCCTTCTTCCTTGACAAGGGCAAGGTGCTCGGCATCGTCGGCGAATCCGGCTCCGGCAAATCCGTGACCGCGTATTCCATCATGCAGATCCTCGCCTCCACGGGCAGGATCGTCTCCGGCTCCATCAAGCTCGACGGGCAGGAGCTCGTCGGCGCGGGCGAGGACGTGATGAAGCACGTGCGCGGCAACAAGGTCTCGATCATCTTCCAGGATCCGATGACCTCCCTCAACCCGACCTACACCATCGGCCACCAGCTGATGGAGGCCATCACCCTGCACACCGACCGCAACCGCAAGCAGGCGTGGGACCGCGCGGTCGAGATGCTCCGCCTCGTCAATGTCAACGAGCCGGAAAAGCGTATGAAGCAGTATCCCTATGAATTCTCCGGCGGCATGCGCCAGCGCGTCATGATCGCCATGGCGCTGGCCTGCGAGCCCGATATCCTGATCGCCGACGAGCCCACCACCGCGCTCGACGTCACCATCCAGGCACAGATCCTGGACCTCATGAAGTCCTTACAGAAGGAGCTCGGCATGGCGATCATCCTCATCACGCACGATCTTGGCGTCGTAGCCCAGATGTGCGACGAGGTCATCGTCATGTACGCCGGCTCCATCTGTGAGCAGGGCACGGCGGATGAGATCTTCTACAATCCCTGCCACGAATACACCAAGGGCCTCCTGCGCTCGATCCCCTCGGCCAGCAACGTCGGCGAGAAGCTCGAGCCGATCCACGGCACGCCGATCGACCTTCTGAATATGCCCGCCGGCTGCCCGTTCGCCCCGCGGTGTGAGGCGGCCATGAAGATCTGCCTGCGCGAACGCGCCGAACGGATGCGGATCAACGAGGATCATCTGGCCTCGTGCTGGATGAACGTCAAAAAGGGCCTCGAGGACGGCAGCATTGAGCTTGCCGAAGGCGGGGACGCGGAACGGAAGGACGGTGCCGACGCATGAAAAACGAAGCTGCACAGCCGATCGTCGAAGTACGCAATCTCAAAGAGTATTTTAATATCAACATGGGCATGTTCCGGACGAAGCCGCTCAAGGCCGTCGACAACGTGAGCTTTGCCATCCAGCCCGGCGAGACGCTGGGTCTGGTCGGCGAGTCCGGCTGCGGCAAGACGACCGTCGGCCGCACCATCCTGCACCTGTACAAGCCCACCGGCGGCGAAGTCCTCTACAAGGGCAAAAAGATCCAGACCAAGGCCGATATCCAGGCCTTCCGCAACAAGGCCTCCATGGTCTTCCAGGATCCCTATTCCTCCCTTAACCCCCGCATGACCGTCGCCGACATCATCGGCGAGCCGCTGGACGTGCATAAGCTCTATCCCAGCAAGCCTGTTCGGCAGGAACGCATTCTCGAGCTCATGAGCTATGTCGGCCTCAACTCTGAGCATGCCGCCCGCTACGCCCACGAATTTTCCGGCGGCCAGCGCCAGCGCATCGGCATCGCCCGCGCGCTCGCGGTCAACCCGGACTTCATCGTCTGTGACGAGCCGGTCTCCGCGCTGGACGTGTCCATCCAGGCACAGGTCATCAACATGTTCGCCGACCTGCAGGAGAAATTCGGCCTGACCTATCTGTTCATCGCCCATGATCTGCTGGTCGTGCGCCATATCTCCGACCGCATCGCCGTCATGTACCTCGGCAAGATGGTCGAGCTGGCCGACGCCAACGAGATCTATGACCATCCCCTGCACCCGTATTCCAAGTCGCTTCTGTCCGCCGTCCCGGTCCCGGACCCGAAGATCGCCCGCGCCAACCAGCGCATCGTGCTCTCCGGCGATATCCCGAGCCCGCTGAACGCGCCGAGCGGCTGCCCCTTCCGCACCCGCTGCCCGTACGCGTGCGACAAATGCGCCGAAAGCATGCCGGATTTCCAGGAGGTCTCCGCCGGCCATTTCGTCGCCTGCCACCGCGTGGGCGAGATCAACTGATCTTCATATGCACTGCATATAGAGATAAATTTTTTGAAAGGATGTACCAAAAATGAAAAAAATGATTGCTCTTCTGCTGGCGCTGATCATGGTTTTCTCTCTGGTGGCCTGCAGCGGCTCCGCTGACACCACCACGGATACGACTGCCACGGACAGCACCACGACCGACACCACCGACACCACCGACAGCAATACCAGCACTGCCGAGCCCGCAAGCACCGAGGGCAGCGTCATCAATGTCTGCCTGGCCTCCGAGCCCGACACCATCGACCCGGCTCTGAACTCCGCCGTCGACGGCGCTACGATGCTGGCCCATCTGTTCTCCGGTCTGGCCAAATGGTCCCAGGACGAGAACGGCAATCTGGAGATCGTTGCCGACGCAGCGACCGAGCTGCCCGAGGGCGTTGAGAACGAAGACGGCACCGTGACCTACACCTACACCCTGCGTGACGGCCTTGTCTGGTCCGACGGCCAGCCGGTCACCGCTGGTGATTTCGCGTTCGCATGGCAGCGCGCCGCTTCCCCCGAGCTGGCCGCCGACTACGGCTACATGTTCGAGGTCATTGACGGCTACGCCGACGTATGGGCGACTGACGACGACGGCAACTTCCTGAACCCCGATGCGCAGCTGAACGTTGTCGCGCTCGATGACAAGACCCTCCAGGTCACCACCGCAAACTATGTTGCATACTGGAATGAGCTCCTCGCCTTCCCGACCTACTTCCCGGTCCGTGAGGATGTTGTCTCCAACGACGCATGGGCGACGGATCCTTCCACCTACGTCTGCAACGGTCCGTACACCATGGAGTCCTGGGAGCACAACAGCGTCATCACGCTGGTCAAGAACCCCAACTTCTATGACGCCGATGCAGTCACGATGGAGACCATCAACTTCTACCTCTCCGACGACGCCAACAACATGCTCTCCAACTTCAAGAATGGCGACTGGCAGCTCATTGACGACGTTCCCACCAACGAGATCGCCAGCCTGAAGGCTGAGTATCCCGATGAATTCGTCGTTGCCGGCCAGATCGGCACCTACTACGTCTGCTGGAACATCAACGAGGACATCCTCCCCGCTTCCTCCACGCTGACGGGCGCTGAGGCTGAAGAGGCCAAGGCTGAGATCCGCAGCGCCATCGGCCTGCTGTTCGACCGCAACTACATCGTCGAAGAGATCGGCCAGGCCGGTCAGGTCCCCGCTTCCTCCTTCGTCGCCATGGGCATGACCAACCCCGACGGCTCCCAGTTCTACGAGACCGCCGGCCACAGCGAGGATTACGCCGGCTATTACGACGTTTCCCCTGAGGCTTACGAGTCCAACTTCGAATCCGCTGTCGAGACGCTGAAGAAGTACTACACCTATGACGAGTCCACCGGCATGTTCACTGACTTCCCGACCCTGACCTACCTGTACAACACCTCCGAAGGCCACAAGGCCATCGGCGAGTACCTGCAGTCCGCTCTGGCCGCAGTCGGCATCACCATGAACCTGGAGAATCAGGAATGGGCGACCTTCCTGAACACCCGTAAGGCCGGCGATTACTCCATCGCCCGTAACGGCTGGCTGGCTGACTACAACGATCCGATCTGCTTCCTGGATATGTGGGTCACCAACTCCGGCAACAACGACGTCCAGTTCGGCAGAGGCGAAGCTGCCGACGCCAAGATCTACTCCCTCGACCTGACCTCCTACGGCTATGACACCAAGGTCGAAAACGGCACCTGGGCTGAGACCTACGACGTTCTGATCTCCGACATCAAGAGCTGCACGGATCCCGAGACCCGTTATGCCCTGATGCACGAGGCGGAAGACCTGCTGATGAGCACGGGCTGCATCGTCCCGCTGTACTACTACACCGACATCTACATGCTCGACAGCGACGTCCACGGCTTCTTCTCCAACCCGCTCGGCTACAAGTACTTCATGTACTGCACCATCGGCTAAGCACTTTTTGGGAGCTCCTGCGAAAGCAGGAGCTCCTTTTTTCTCCGAAATTCATACTTTTTTCATAAAAGCAGGCTTGCATTTTCCGCGCGTCTGTGCTATATATAGTTTCCGCGAAATGTATATTTTCATCACATGTTAGCCGTATCTAACTTTTGCGATGTGGCTGACATACATAACAGGAGGCTTTTTTATGAAACATCTTGGTTTGTTCGCTGCAGGCGTTCTGTTCGGCACCGCCGGTCTCAAGATCCTGAGCAGCAAAGAAGCAAAGACGGTCTACGCTCACACCACCGCCGCCGTTCTGCGCGCGAAGGACTGCGTCATGCAGACCGTCACCACCATCCGCGAGGGCGCGGACGACATCTACGCCGACGCCAAGGCCATCAATGACCGCCGCGCCGCCGAGGCCGAGCCCGAGACCATCGAAGACGCTTCTGCTGACGCAGAGTAACACCTGAAGTCCGCCCGGAAGAGCCGCCGCGCGGCTCTTCCGGTTTTTTGGAGGTTCACAGCATCCTATGAAATGTACCATTCTGCATCAGTCCCCCGGGCGTATGCGCGTGCATCTTGCCTGCCGCCGCATGTCGCTGCGCGAGGCCGATATTCTGGAATATTATCTGAAAAATGTCCCCGGCGTCACCGCCGTCAAGGTCTTTGACCGCACGCAGGACGCCATCATCACCTACCAGGCGGACCGGACCGCGCTCATCCGGGCGCTGGCCGCCTTCTCCTTCGCTTCGGAGCAGGCCATCGCGCTCGTGCCGGAGCATACCTCCCGGCAGCTCAACCGCGAGTATGAGGACAAGCTTGTCTTCACGGTCTGCCGCCGCGCGTTCTCGCGGCTGTTCCTGCCCTACCCCATCACGACAGCCATCGCGCTGTTCCGCTCGGTCAAGTACATCAAGGAGGGGCTCAAGGCCCTCTGGCACGGCAAGCTCTCCGTCGCCGTGCTCGACGCCACGGCCGTGACGGTCTCGATGCTCCGCGGCGATTTCAATACCGCGGGCTCCGTCATGTTCATGCTGCGGCTGGGCGAGATTCTCGAGGAGTGGACGCACAAGAAGTCCGTCGCCGATCTCGCGGGCGCCATGGCGCTGAACGTCGACAAGGTCTGGCTGCAGTCCGGCGAGACCGAGCTGTTCGTCCCCATCGGCGACGTCCGCCCGGGCGACCGGATGATCGTCCGTACCGGCAACCTCATCCCGCTCGACGGCAAGGTCGTCTCCGGCGAGGCCTCGGTCAACCAGGCCTCCATCACCGGCGAGTCCCTGCCCGTTGCCAAGCGCACCGGCAGCTACGTCTACGCCGGGACCGTCATCGAGGAGGGCGAATGCGTCGTCTCGGTGGAAAAGGCGCTCGGCGGCGGCCGGTATGACCGCATCGTGCGCATGATCGAAGAATCCGAAAAGCTCAAATCCACCGCCGAGGACAAGGCCTCGCGGCTGGCCGACCGCCTCGTCCCCTGGACGCTCGGCGGCACGGCGCTGACGTATCTGCTCACGCGCAACGTCACGAAGATGCTCGCCGTGCTGATGGTCGACTTCTCGTGCGCGCTGAAGCTCTCCATGCCGATCGCGGTGCTTTCGGCCATGCGCGAGAGCAGCAGCTACCATATCTCCGTCAAGGGCGGCCGCTTCCTGGAGGCCGTTTCCAAGGCCGACACGGTCGTTTTCGACAAGACCGGGACGCTGACCTACGCCACGCCGAAGGTCGCGCAGATCGTCACCTTCGGCGGCCATGAGGCCTCCGAAATGCTGCGGCTGGCCGCCTGTCTGGAGGAGCATTATCCGCACTCGATGGCCAACGCCGTCGTCGACGAGGCCAGGCGGCAGAACCTCAAGCACGAGGAATACCACTCGCAGGTGCAGTATGTCGTCGCGCACGGCATCTCCAGCATGGTCGAAGGCAAAAAGGTCCTCATCGGCAGCGCGCATTTCGTCTTTGAAGATGAGGGCTGCACCATCCCTGCCGCCGAACAGGAGAAATTCGACACGCTCGACGCGCAGTATTCCCATCTGTATCTGTGCATCGCGGGCGAGCTGGCCGCGGTCATCTGCATCTCCGACCCGCTGCGCGCCGAGGCGAAGGACGCCATCCGCGCCCTGCACGCCTGCGGCATCCGCAAGGTCGTCATGATGACCGGCGACAACCGCCGGACCGCCGCGGCCGTCGCCGCCGAGGTCGGCGTGGACGAGTTCTTCGCCGAGGTCCTGCCGGAGGACAAGGCCGCCTTCATCCGCAGCGAAAAGGCCGCAGGCCGCACCGTCATCATGATCGGCGACGGCGTGAACGACTCCCCCGCCCTCTCGGAGGCCGACGCGGGCGTCGCCATCTCGACCGGCGCAGCCATCGCGCGGGAGATCGCCGACATCACCATCGCCTCGGAGGATCTGTTCGAGCTCGTGACGCTCCGCCGCATCAGCGAAGCGCTCATGGCCCGCATCCACCGCAACTACCGCACGATCGTGGGCTTCAACCTCGGCCTCATCATCTTTGGCGTCGCCGGCATCCTGCCGCCCACCACCTCGGCCCTGCTGCACAACGCCTCTACCCTCGCCATCAGCCTCAAGAGCATGACCAACCTGCTCCCCGCGGCAGCGGTGTAAACAGCCATAAAAAAAACGGACGTATCCTGTGATACGTCCGTTTTTTATGCCATTTTTACTTGATGACGCCCTTCTGGAGGATGATGTTTGCGTAGATGGCCGTCTCGCCGGACTGCAGGATGCAGTAGGTCTTGCGGGCCTCGTCGTAGAACTCAAAGCGCTCGTAGCTGCCGAAGGCGGCCGCGCCGCGCGCGTCATGCTTGGCGACGATCTTCTTGTATTCGTCCCAGATGGGGACCTCCAGCCCCTTATCCTTCTCCGCGACCTGCATGATCATGACCGGGTGCTCGACATATTCGTCCAGCGGGATGACCTGCAGGATGGCGTCGAGCAGCTCGGGCACACCGTGGCCGTCGGCGCGCAGGAAGACGCAGTTGTTGGGCTTTGCCATCGAGACGCCGGGGAAATTGCCGTCGCCGATGCAGATCCGGTCGCCGTGGCCCATCTCACACAAGACCTTCAGCAGCTCCGGGGAAAGGATCGGGGGGATATTGTTCAGCATATTCAGTTACCTCCTGTTTTCACGGCCGCCCGTTGACTTTGGGCGGCGGACCATTTAAAATACAGACAAACGTACAAAAAAGGAGACCTTTGTCATGGACTATGCACAGCTGCTCGCCGATTTTGCCCACATTCTGGAGCAAAAGCGCCTCGTCACCGCGCTGGAGGGCAACGCCTCCGTCATCGACCGGCAGGCCGGGCTGACCTACGTCACGCCCTCCGGCCGGATGAAGCTCCTGCTGGAAAAAGAGGATATCTGCGTCATGAACGCCGCGGGCGAACAGATCGGCGGCCGCGGCAAGCGCTCGAGCGAGTATCTGCTGCACGAGGCCGTCTATCAGGCGCGGCCGGATGTGACGGCCGTGGTCCACAGCCACTGCCCGTTTCTGACGGCCTACGCGCTGCGGTATCAGAACTTTGACGTCCCGGAGACCTGCTCGCTGCGCGAAGTGTTCACGCACTTCACCTGCCTGCCCTACGGCAAGCCCGGCACGCATGAGATCCACCGCGGCATCGGCGAAGCACTGGCGGACAGCCCCATCTGCCTGCTCGGCGGCCACGGCGTTGTCTGCGCCTCGACGTCCCTCGAGCGCTGCATCGGCCTCCTCGAAGCCGCCGAAGGCCTGGCAAAAACCATCTGGCTGGCGAAGTAAAGCCATAAGCCTCCCCCCGGAAGAGAAGCCTTTCCGCTGCGGCGGGCTAACCC
>DHKK01000087.1 GCA_002404795.1 Clostridiales bacterium UBA4696 | reverse complement strand
GCGTCGGTGACGGCCTTGACCATGTCGTCGCGTGCGCCGTAGATCAGCTCGCCGGGCATGAAGCCGCGGTTGCAGAAGCAGAGGGCAAAGGTCATTTTTTTCTTCATGAGTGCTTCCTCCTGATAATTGTTGTTCATTTGCACGGCGTCTGCGGCGGTTTTCCGCCGCAGACGCTGTTTGTACGATTGGATTTAGCCGAAAAGCTTTTCCTGGTTGCCTTCGATGCGGAACGAGCGGATGATCTCGCAGGTGCGGGTGTAGACGGCTGCGCGGGCCTTCTCCACGTCGTCGGTCTCGGCGAGCGCACGCTCATAGGTCTGGCGGATCTCGGTGCCGACGTTGATCTTGGCGATGCCGTTGGCGATGCCGTCCAGGATGCACTGGTTGTTGATGCCGGAGCCGCCGTGCAGGACGAGCGGAATGCCCGTGATCTTGCTGAGGTCGGCGATGTGCTGGATGTCCAGACGGGCCTCGGGCTTCTTCTGGTTGCGGACGCCGTCGGCGATTGCGCCGTGGATGGAGCCGACCGCCACGCTCAGCCAGTCGCAGCCGGTCTCGACGGCGAAGCGCTTGGCCTCGTTCAGGTCGGTGAAGCCCTTCTTGGTGCGGAAAATTTCCTCATAATCCATGTTCGCACCCGCGCCCTCGTGGCCCATGACGGAGCCGAGCTCGGCCTCGCAGGCGATGCCGTTGGCATGGGCGAATTCCGCGACCTGCTTCGTGGTGGCAATATTCTCTTCCAGAGGCAGGCGGCTGCCGTCGACCATGACGGACTGGTAACCGGCCTTCACCGCACGCTCGAGGATGGGCATGAAGTCCACGCGCTTGTGGTCCTCGTCGATGACGGGCACATGGTCGAGATGCAGCAGGGTGTACTTCGGGTCATAATACTTGAAATATTCCTCCGCGACAGCTTCCAGGCTCTTTGCCTCGAACTTCTCCCACTCCAGACGCGCGACCTGCAGCATGGCGACGGTCTTCTCGTCGATGATGGCCTGCGCGACGGGCTTGGCCATCGGCAGATAGGGAATGTTGAACGCCGGGACGATGGTATGGTGCTGCCATGCCAGTTTGACTGCTTCCTGTGCTTTCATTGTGTTGTCTCCTTTGCTTGGATGCTCAGTGCTGCTTCAGTGCAGACCACTGCGCCTCGTTTTCCACAAGCGTCACATGGACGCTGTAGGTCTTTGTTTCGCCGGGGGCCAGGAACTTGAGCGTGCCGTTCTCGCGCATGACGTCGCGGCCGTCGGGATAGCAGTTGCCGGGTTCGAGACCCATGACGTAGTCCTTGACGCCCATCATCTTCCACTGCGTGAAGCAGTCGAGGCTCTGCGAGTCGAACGAGATCGCAAGGCCGTAGCCGCGGTCATGGTTGAAGATGGCGGCGAGGCCGGGCTTGTCCTTAAATATGTGATAATAGCACTGCTCCTCAAAGCCGGGCGTCGGGGTGAGGACCTTGTTCCAGGTGCCCAGATCCTCGGCGGCGTGGGCGTTGCGGGGCTTGACCTCTGCGGCGGGGATATAGAGCTCGGACGCCTCGGACAGAAGCGGGTAGCCCATGTTCATATGGTACAGGATCATGAGCGGCGACGCTTCGCCGCCGACGTTTTCGATCTCGTCGGTGATGGTGAGCTCATTTGTTTTCTTCGAGCACGTGATCGTGCGCGTCAGAATGAGCTTTTCGGCAAAAATCTGCGCGTGGCGCATTCTGGCCTTGATCCAGATCTTCTCGTCGTCCATGTCCCAGGACACGCGCTCGGCCGGGATATTGCCGACCGCGCCGTGCAGCGGCAGGCGGACGCCCTCGTCCGTGCAGGGCGCGCCGACGGCGAGCAGGCCGCAGGTGGTCAGAAAGCCCGCCGTGAAATTCTTGAGCCAACCGTCTTCTTTGTCATCGTAATATTCCGGGGCCACATAGCCATTCACCGAGAAAAAGCCGCAGTTCTCCCCGCGGAAGCTCAGGCGGGAGATATCCGCGCAGCGGTCGGCGGAGACGGTGAATTCCAGCCCCTTGCCGTTGCGGACCTGCAGCAGGCGCATGCCGTCGCCCTTGCCGCCCTGCAGCCGGACCTCCTCCACGCCGAACAGCTGGGATTCGTGTCCGTAATACGCGCTTTGATCCATGTTCGTTCTCCTTTCGTGTCGGGCTGACGCCCCTGGCAGCTTTGGTTCTTCTATACCAGAATAGCAGGAAATTCGTATTTGGACTAGTGATTTTTGTACAGTAGATGATTTTTTTATGCTTTTTTTGTGTCCGATTGGCCGTTTTCGGCTGTTTTTTCCTGTCCGGTCCCATTGTCTTCCAGTTTTTTCCGGTATTCTCTTGGGGAAACGCCAAATTTCCGGTGAAAAACCTTGGAAAAGTAGTTGTAATCGAAAAAGCCGACGTTGGCCGCGATCTCCGAGATCTGCATCGAGGTGGTGCGGATCAGCTGCTCGGCCATGGCGATGCGCTTGCTGCGGATGTAGTCGGCAACGGAGGCATTGAAGTTCGCGTGGAACATCTGATACAGCTCCGCGCGGGAGATGGAAAAGTGCGTACACAGATGCTCGATGGACAGATCCCAGGCGATGTTGTCGTTGATATACTTTTCGATCTGCTGCGCCGTGTCGAGACTGCGGACCTCGAGCATCCGCTGGTGATAGATGTGGCTGATGCAGGCGTCGAGGATCCTGCAGGCTGCCTGGATCGTCCTTGGAGCATAGTGGATCTGCATATCATAGAGTTCATGACATTCTTCTTCGCAAATGCCAAATTGCGCGGCGTACTGTGCAATTTTATGGAATTCTGCATCCATGCCATACGTTGCCTGCCCAATACATACGAATGCAACGATGACGCCCTCATAATAAAGCGGAGCAAGATATTCCGTCAGTCCGGCATGACACTGATATTGCAAGGGCTTTCTGGTTCGCCTGCATATCTGCATATGCATCTCGTCGCAGCTCCTGCAGCGGCTGTCAAACTCTTCTATTTCTCGCATACGTGCACAAAAAGGGTACAGCTTTATGGGGGTCGATGCGCATTCCTGATAGTCTGTGTCAAAAATGCAGAGTTTCATATCCGTCAATGTACAAAAGTCGTTCAGCAGCTCCGTCAGTCCGGCGTTTTTCAGATCCAGCATGGAGGCGGCTCCTTTCGGAAAAGTAGTAAAATCGTATGAGAAGTCAAGTCGGTTTTTTTCCTGTTTTCTTGTTTTTTTATTTTATCAACATAAAAAAAGGAATGATATATGGCAAAGTGCACAAAAACAGGGCTTCCTTTTTTACGATCTCGAAGATGTTTTTCTCTACTTTGGAAACGTTTTTTACTAGTCCTTTCATTTTCCGCATGCTAAAATGTAAAAGCAAACGGAAAGGTTCCGTTTCAATACAAATTTAGGAGGAACTCACACATGAAAAAGATCATCGCTTTGCTGCTTGCAGTGATGATGGTTCTGGCCATGGTAGCCTGCGCTGCCAAGACGACCGAAACCACCGACGCTCCGGCTGACGCCGAGACCACCACCGATACGGCCGAAACCACCACCGACACGACCGAAACCACCGAGCCCGTTGAAAATACCGCTGACGAGGCTGCTTCCGAAGGCAAGACCGAGCTGAACATCGGCGTTCTCGTCTGGAAGTACTCCGACACCTACGGCTCCTCCGTCCGTGTTGCCATGGACAAGTACGCCAAGGAGATCGGTGCTGAGAAGGGCCTGACCATCAACCTCGAGATGCAGGACGGCAACGATGACCAGGCCACCCAGAACAACCAGGCTGACGTTATGTTCGCCGCCGGCAAGGACCACATCATCATCAACCTCTGCGACACCTCCGCCGGCCAGTATCTGGTCGACCTTGCCAAGCAGTACAATGTTCCCATCTCCTTCTACAACAAGGAGCCCGTTGACTCCGCGATCGTGACCGGTTCCAACTCCATCTTCGTCGGCACCAAGCCCGAAGAGGCCGGCATCATGCAGGGCGAGATCCTCGCTGACCTGTACGCTGCTTCTCCCGAGAAGGTCGACAAGAACGGCGACGGCAAGGTCGCTACCCTTGAGTTCGAAGGCGAGATCAACAACCCCGAAGCCATCGCCCGTACCGAGTACTCCCTGTCCACCGCCATTGAGAAGGGCGTTCCCTGCGAGATGATGACCGAGAACCAGGTCGCCAACTGGGATACCGCCAAGGCGCAGGAAATGATGACCGCGCAGATCGCTTCCCTCGGCGTTGAGAACATTGAAGTTGTCTTCTGCAACAACGACGACATGGCCATCGGCGTCATCGCTGCTCTGAACGAAGTCGGCTACAACCTCGGCGACGGCGGCGACGAAGTCATCGTTATCGGCGTCGACTGCACCGACACCGCTGTGGAATACATCAACGCCGGCAAGCTCTACGGTACTGTCAAGCAGGACGGCGACGCCATGGGCAAGGCCAACATCCTCATGGCCATCAACGGCGCTCTGGGCAAGGATTGGCTCGACGGCACCGACTACACCATGGCTGACGACGGCTACTCCATCCGTATCCCGTACGCAAAGATCACTGCGGAATAATCCTTATACTGCTGATCTTGTAAGCTGCATGCAAACGAATCAGGTGGCCCCCCTGGGGCCACCTGATTATTCAAAAAGGAATTGGTGATACACTTGGAAGAAACTTACCTGCTCGAAATGCTCGATATCGAAAAGCAGTTCCCGGGCGTCAAGGCGCTGGACCACGCACGGCTCCAGCTGCGTCCCGGCTCCATCCACGCCCTGATGGGCGAGAACGGCGCCGGCAAATCGACGCTCATGAAGTGCCTGTTCGGTAT
>DHKK01000138.1:13736-17855 GCA_002404795.1 Clostridiales bacterium UBA4696 | reverse complement strand
TGCGAAGCAGACTGAGAGGTTGCCGCAAATCTGGTACGACCTCTCCGGCTCGGCTTGCGCCGAGCCACCTCCCCTTGCAGGGGGGGCTTTGGAATGCGCATCGTCCATGGCTTCCCCTATGAGGGGAAGGCAAGATACCAGCTCACCGGAAAGGAGAATGGCCATGATCGCACAACTCGCGGTCGCAGCGGCGGTCTATGCCATCGATAAGCCCTATTCCTACCGCGTGCCGGAGGGCATGCAGGTGCAGCCGGGGCTGCGGGTGCTCGTGCCGTTCGGGCGCGGCAACCGCCGGTCGGAGGCCGTCGTGCTCGCGCTGCAGGATACCGCGCAGCGGGACCTCAAGGTCATCGAGCGCGCGCTGGACGACGCGCCCATCCTCTCCCACGCACAGCTGCAGCTGGCCGCGTTCATGAAGGAGCGCTATTTCTGCACGTTTTATGAGGCCGTCAAGGCCATCCTGCCCGCGGGCTTCTGGTTTGCGGAAAAAAAGACCCTGACGCTCGCGCCCGGTGCGCAGGACAAGCTGCCGCCCGGCATGGCCAACTCCGACGCTGCCCGGCTCGTGCAGCTGCTGCAGGAATTCGGCGGCAGCGCGCCGGAACGCACGCTCCGCCAGCAGTTTTCATCCCCGCAGGCCTTTGACACGGCGGTGCAGCAGATGCTCAGGCGGAAGCTCCTGCGCTCGGACGCCGAGCTGACGCAGAAGACCGGCGGCAAGACCATCAGGATCGCCGCCCTCGCCGTCAGCGCGGAGGAGGCGGAGCAGTTCGCCGCCAAAAAGCAGACCTCCGCGCCGCTGCAGGCGGCCGTGCTGCGGCTGCTGTGCGCCATCGGCGCGGGCCCGTGCCGCGAGATCTGCGCCCTGACCGGCGCGAGCATGCAGACCGTCACCAGGCTCTGCAAGCTCGGCCTTCTCGAGCAGCAGGAGCGCGAGGTGCTGCGCAGCCCGAAGCAGGCGCTGCCGCCCCCCGCGGAGCCCATCACGCTCACGGACGAGCAGCAGACCGCCTTTGACGGCTTATCCGCCAAGATGGAGCGCGAAAAGCCCGGCGCGGCCCTGCTCTACGGCGTGACCGGCAGCGGCAAGACCGCCGTCTACGTTGCGCTCATCCAGAAAGCACTGGACGAGGGCCGCTCCGCCATGCTTCTGGTGCCTGAGATCGCCCTGACCCCGCAGCTGCTCGGCCGCATGACCGCGCACTTCGGCAAGACTGTCGCCGTGCTCCACTCGAGCCTGCGCGTCGGCGAACGCTACGACGAGTGGCGGCGCATTGCCCGGGGCGAGGCCAGAGTCGTGGTCGGCACGCGCTCGGCGGTCTTTGCGCCCCTGCAGTCGCCCGGGCTTCTCATCCTCGATGAGGAGCAGGAGCATACCTATAAATCCGAAAACGCCCCGCGCTATCACGCGCGGGAGATCGCCCTTTACCGCGGGGCCAAGGCGGGTGCGCTCGTCCTGTTCGGCTCCGCTACGCCGTCGATCGAGACCATGTATCTCGCGAAGACCGGCGTCTATACCCTCTACACGCTGAAAACACGCTATAATGGCCGCGCCCTTCCGGCTGCGCGCCTCATCGATATGAAGCAGGAACTGCGCGCCGGGAACGATCTGGATCTCAGCCGTGAGCTCGAAGAGGGCGTCCGCGACGCCATCCTGGACGGCAAGCAGTCCATCCTCTTCCTCAACCGCCGCGGCAACAGCCGCTTCCTCGTCTGTATGGACTGCGGCGACGTGCCGCAGTGCCCGCGCTGCAGCGTCCACCTGACGTATCACTCGGCGGGCCGCCGCATGATGTGCCACTACTGCGGCTACTCCGAGCCCGCGCACGCGCGCTGCGCCAAATGCGGCGGCGCGATGAAGGCCGTCGGCAGCGGCACGCAGAAGGTCGAGCAGGAGCTGAAGGCTCTGTTCCCGGATACGGAGGTCCTGCGCATGGACGCGGATACCGTCGCCTCCTCCGGCGGCCACGAGGCGATGCTCCGCCGCTTCCGGGACGAGCAGATCCCGATTTTGCTTGGCACGCAGATGGTCGCCAAGGGCCTCGATTTTCCGTCCGTCACGCTCGTCGGCGTGCTGGACGCGGATATGAGCCTCTACGTCGACAACTTCCGCGCGGCGGAGACCACGTTTTCCCTCATCACGCAGGTCGTCGGCCGCTCCGGCCGCGGCGCGGATACCGGCTGCGCCATGATCCAGACCATGACGCCGGAGCATCCGGTGCTGCAGCTGGCCGCCCGGCAGGACTATGACGCGTTCTACGATATGGAGCTGCAGATGCGAAAGCTCCGCAGCTGCCCGCCGTTCTCGGACCTGTTCACCATCACCGTCGCAGGGCTGGAGGAGCGCGGCCTCATTCAGGCCAGCGTCCGCCTGCGCGACGCGCTGGCGGCGAACCTGCAGCGCGAGCCCTACTGCCGGGAACCGGCGCAGCTGCTCGGCCCGGCCCCCGCGCCGGTCGCCCGCGTCAACTATTCCTACCGCTACCAGCTGACGCTCGTGTGCAGAAATACCGCGCCCATCCGCCGCCTGCTTGCCTATGTGCTCGCGGAGTTCTCCAAAGACCAGAAAAACAGGGGCCTGACCGCCCTGATCGATATCAATTCGTATAACTAAGGAGTTTTTACCATGGCACTCAGAAAGATCGTTACCGTCGGCGACCCGATCCTGACCAAGGTCTGCCGCCCTGTCACAAAATTTGACCAGAAGCTGGCCATCCTGATCGAGGATATGATCGAGACCATGCACGACGCCAACGGCGTCGGTCTGGCCGGACCGCAGGTCGGCATCCTGCGCCGCGTGGTCGTCGTCGACGCGGGCGACGAGGATATCGAGCTCGTGAACCCCGAGGTCGTCGAGGTCAGCGAGGAAACACAGACCGGGCTGGAGGGCTGTCTGAGCCTGCCCGGCAAATACGGCATCGTCACCCGGCCCGAGCACGTCGTCGTCCGCGCGCAGGACCGCAACGGCGACTGGTACGAGTACGAGGGCGATGAGATCCTTGCCCGCTGCTTCCTGCACGAGATCGACCATCTCGACGGCCATATGTACACGGAGATCGCCGAAAAGATGCTCACGCCCGAGGAGCTCGCGGCGCTGGAACAGCAGGAAGCGGACAACGAGGAGGACGAAGGCTGATGAGACTCGTCTTCATGGGCACGCCCGACTTTGCCCGGGCCTGTCTGGAAACCCTGCACACCGAGGGCTTTGACATCGTGGGCGTCTACACCAAGGTCGATACGCCCAAAAACCGCGGCATGAAGCTGCTGCCGTCCCCGGTCAAGGCGTATGCCGAGGCCGTGGGCCTGCCGGTCTATCAGCCGCAGTCGTTCCGGGAGGAGCAGACGGTGCTGCAGCTGCGGGAGCTGAAGCCCGACCTGCTGGTCGTCGTCGCCTACGGCAAGATCCTGCCGCAGGCCGTGCTCGATATCCCGACCCACGGCGCGATCAACATGCACGGCAGCATCCTGCCGGAGCTGCGCGGCTCTGCCCCGGTGCAGCGCTCGATCCTGAACCACTGCGATGAGGCGGGCGTCACCGCCATGTATCTGTCCGCGGGGATGGACGAGGGCGATATCATCGAGATCCGCAAGACCGTCATCCAGCCGCTGGAGACCTCGGAGGAGCTGATGGCCCGTCTGGCCAAAATCGCCGCGCCGCTCTGCGCCGACACCGTCCGCGCCATCGAGGATGGAACCGCGAAGCGCGTCCCGCAGGATCCTTCCCGTGCGACCTACGCTCCCATGCTTAGTAAGGACGAGAGCCCCATCGACTGGGACCAGCCCGCAAGATTTATCGTCGATCAGGTGCGCGGCCTTGTGCCCTGGCCCGTGGCCACGGCCACGCTCGGCGGCACGGAATTCAAGATCTACCGCGTGGAATATACCGATCAGAAGACCGAAAAAGCCCCCGGCGCGCTCGTCGCGCTGACGAAAAAGGGACTGCTCGTTGCCTGCCGCGGCGGCGACGTGGTGCTCGTCCGCGAGCTCCAGGCCCAGGGCGGCAAACGCATGCCCGCCCCCGACTACTTCCGCGGCCACCCGATCACGATCTGAGCGATAAAAAGGCTTCCCCTCATAGGGGAAGCCATCCGCTGCAGCGGGCTAACCTCTCAGGCGCTG
>DHKK01000138.1:6436-13706 GCA_002404795.1 Clostridiales bacterium UBA4696 | reverse complement strand
GCTCCCCTTGACAAGGGGAGCCTCGGGAGTGCGCAAGTCCAAGGCCTCCCCTCTCAGGGGAGGTGGCTCGGCGAAGCCGAGACGGAGAGGTTGCAGCAAATTTGTGACGACCTCTCAGTCTGCTTCGCAGACAGCTCCCCTGGAAGGGGAGCCTTTCCCCCGCAAGAAGGTAATATCCATCCGGATTTCCACCGTACCTTCTATTGTCAGCAATCGTTCTAATGCAACTAGTTACAAATTTGATACCCCCGTATCAGGCGGCGCGTAGTCAGACATACGTAAGGTGACTCCCGAGTGGAACGCCAAACTGAAACATCGGGACTTGCCTAAATTCAGATGCAGAAAGCACCAAACGCGTCCAAGCGCCCCTTTTCTTCCCTATCTTTTCCGGCAAGACGGAAAAGATAGGGCCGCCGGAGGCATCCGGCAGCTGCAAATTTGAAACGACCTCTCAGTCAGCCTTCGGCTGACAGCTCCCCTGGAAGGGGAGCCTTAGGGGGCGGAACGCCCCGCGATTCGATATTGAAATCCCTCAACGAGGTACCTATGAACGCAAGAACGACCGCGCTTTCGGCGCTTATCGCCGTCCGGCGGCAGAATGCCTGGGCCGACGGCGCACTCAAAGAGTATATCGCCCGCGACCGCCTCAGCCGCCGCGACGCGGCGCTGGCCGCGCGGCTCGTGTACGGCGTGGTGCAGAACCGGCTGCTGCTGGACTTTGATCTGGCGCAGGTGGTCTCCTCACCGCTTGCAAAGCTGCAGCCGGTCGTGCTCGATATCCTGCGCCTCGGCGCGTATCAGATCCTGTTTCTGGACAAGATCCCCGTCTCCGCCGCCGTCAATGAGGCCGTCGAGCAGACAAAGACCTATGCCAACAAGCGCGCCGCCGGGCTGGTCAACGGCTCGCTGCGCGCGCTCGCGCGGCAGAAGGACACGCTCGCCGCGCCGCAGGACCTCGCGACAAAATATTCCCACCCCCAGCCGCTCGTCGACTGCCTGCGCGCGTCCATGGACGAGGAAACGCTCGAGGCCTTCCTTGCCGCCGACAACGACATCCCGAAGACCGCCCTGCAGTGCAACCCCCTGATCGCCGCGCCGGAGCAGGTAGCCTCCGCGCTGGACGAGGCGCAGATCCCGTATGAACCGCACCCGTGGCTGCCCGGCTGCTTCCTCGTCTCCGGGACGGGCAATCTTGAGACGCTGCCGCTGTTCCAGTCCGGCGCGGTCTGCGTGCAGGACCCGGCGGCAAAGCTCGCGGCGCTCGCCTCCGGCGCGGCGCCCGGGATGCGCGTGCTCGACTGCTGCGCGGCCCCCGGCGGCAAAAGCTTCGCCGCCGCCATGCAGATGGAGAACACGGGCAGCATCCTGTCCTGTGACCTGCACCCGCATAAGATCGCGCTCATCGAAAAAAACGCCGCCCGGCTCGGGATCTCCATCCTGAAAGCCGAGCAGCGCAATGCCGCGGAGTTTGACCCGGCACTGGAGGGCAGCTTTGATCTCGTCATCGCCGACGTGCCGTGCTCCGGCCTCGGCGTCATCCGCAAAAAGCCGGATATCCGCTATAAGCCGCTCGACGCCATCGAGCGCCTGCCCGCCGTCCAGACCGCGATTTTAGAAAACGTCTGCCGCTACGTCCGCCCCGGCGGCACGCTGCTCTACAGCACCTGCACCGTCCGGAAGGAAGAAAATGAGGACGTCGCGCTGGCCTTCCTGCGGGCGCACCCGGAATTTTCGCCGGAGCCGTTCGCGGTCCCGGCGGGGCTGGACCTGAAGAACGAGGGCTATGCCACCTTGCTGCCGCAGAAGCACGCGGCGGACGGATTTTTCATCTGTAAGCTGAGGAGACACGCATGAAACAGGACCTCAAATCCATGACGCTGGCCGAGATGCAGGACGCGTTCGCCGCCCTCGGCGAGCCGAAGTTCCGCGCAAAGCAGGTCTTTACCTGGCTGCACCGCGGCGCGGTCAGCTTCGACACCATGACGAACCTCTCCAAGCCCCTGCGCGAGAAGCTGGACGGGCTGTACTATATCACGGCCCCTTCTGTCGCGCGCAGGCAGGTCTCGAAGCTCGACGGCACGATCAAATACCTCTGGAAGCTCCGCGACGGCAACTGCGTCGAGTCGGTCGTCATGCAGTATCACCACGGCAATACCGTCTGCATCTCCTCAGAGGTCGGCTGCCCGATGGGCTGCAAATTCTGCGCGTCGACGATCGGCGGGCTTGTCCGGCGGCTCGAGCCGTCGGAGCTGGTCGATCAGGTGCTCTTTTCCCAGCTCGATTCCGGCCTGCCGATCTCCAACATCGTGCTCATGGGCATCGGTGAGCCGCTCGATAACTTCGACAACGTCATGCGCTTCCTCGAGCTCATCAACAGCCCGGACGGCATGAACATCGGCATGCGCCACATCAGCCTGTCCACCTGCGGCCTGGTCGACAAGATCGAAAAGCTCGCCGAACGGGACCTGCAGCTGACGCTCTCGGTCTCGCTCCATTCGCCGGACGACGAATCGCGCAGCAAGATCATGCCTGTCAACCGCCGCTGGCCGGTCGACACCCTGCTCGCCGCCTGCCGCGACTACTTCGCGAAGACGGGCCGCCGCATCTCCTTTGAATACACCATGATAAGCGGCGTCAGCGACTCGCCGGAGCAGGCGGAGCTGCTTTCGAGGAAGCTTGCCGGTATGGGCGCGCACGTCAACATGATCCCCCTCAACAATGTCACGGAAAGTGGCCTGCATCCCTCGTCGCGGCAGGCCATCCATCAATTCCAGTCCATTCTGGAAGATAACGGCATCACCGCCACGCTCCGCCGGACGCTCGGCAGCGACATCGACGCGTCCTGCGGTCAGCTGCGCAGAAAGTACGAAAAAACCTGAAGGAGGAACCGCCATGCAGACATGGGGACTGACAGACCCGGGCAATATCCGCCAGCAGAATCAGGATTCTTACGCCATCGTCCCGTTTGCGCGCGACCGCGTGCTCATGATCGTCTGCGACGGCATGGGCGGCGCGAAGTCCGGCAATGTGGCGAGCTCTCTGGCCGTGGAGGTCTTCACGGGCGAGGTGCGCCGCACGCAGAAGGCGGGCATGACGCCGGAAAAGGCTGCGGCCATGCTCCGCAGCGCGCTGGAGCTGGCCAACCGCGCGGTCTATGAGCAGTCGCAGCTGAGCGAGGACTTTACCGGCATGGGCACGACGCTCGTCGCCGCGTTCCTCAGCCGGGATCTCGCGGTCATCATCAACGTCGGCGACAGCCGCGCCTACCATTTTACCCGGGAAGACGTCTCGCTCGTCACGCGCGACCATTCCATGGTCGCCTACATGGTCGAGCGCGGCGAGCTGACGCAGGAGCAGGCCAAGCTCCATCCCGGCAAAAACGTCATCACCCGCGCCGTCGGCACCGAGCCGGAGGTCGAGGGCGACATTTTCATCTGCAAGCTGCGGAAGGAGGAATGCATCCTCCTGTGCTCCGACGGCCTGTCCAACGAGATGGCCGATCAGGAAATGCTCTTCGAGGTCATCCACGGCATGAGCAAGAGCGACTGCTGCCAGCGGCTGCTGCACATCGCCAAAAAACGCGGCGCACCGGACAACGTGACCGTTGCGCTCGCGGCAGTCTGACGGAGGTACGCAGATGAACCAGATCACACGAAAGGAGCGGGACTGATGGACCGATACATAGGAAAACTGCTGGATAACCGATATGAGATCCTGGAGAAGATCGGCTCCGGCGGCATGGCGGACGTCTACAAGGCCCGCTGCCACCGCCTCAACCGCCTGGTGGCCATCAAGATCCTCAAGGAGGACCTGTCGCAGGACGCCGAGTTCCGCCGCCGCTTCCACGCCGAGTCGCAGGCCGTCGCCATGCTCTCGCACCCCAATATCGTGAGCGTCTACGACGTGTCGCACTCGGACAACATCGACTATATCGTCATGGAGCTCATCGAGGGCATCACCCTCAAGCAGTATATGGAGCAGAAGGGCACGCTCAACTGGCGCGAAGCGCTGCATTTCGCCACGCAGATCTGTAAGGCGCTCGAGCATGCCCACAGCCGCGGCATCATCCACCGCGACATCAAGCCCCACAACATCATGATCCTGAAGGACGGCAGCGTCAAGGTCGCCGATTTCGGCATCGCCCGCGTCTCGTCGGCGCAGAATACGCTCACGCGCGAAGCCCTCGGCTCCGTCCACTATATCTCGCCCGAGCAGGCCAAGGGCGCGCAGGTCGACTGCCGCGCGGACCTGTATTCCCTCGGCGTCGTCATGTACGAGATGCTGACGGGCCGCCCGCCGTATGACGGCGACACGCCGGTCTCCGTCGCCATCCAGCATATCAGCGGTCATCCCACCATGCCGCGCGAAATCAATCCCTCTATCCCTCTCGGTCTCGAGCAGATCACCATGCACGCCATGACCGCGGAGCTGCCGCACCGCTATCCCTCCGCCACGCGCATGCTCCACGACCTTGAGGAGTTCCGCAAGGAGCCGAACATCGTCTTTGACTTTACCGCCGAGGCAGACAGCATCGACGTCCAGCGCCTCATCAACGACCCCAACTACATGCCGAAGACGCTTGGCCGCACGAACGCGGTCAAGGGCGCGCTGGCCGACGCCGTGGCGAAGAAAAAGCAGCTCGAGCAGGACAAGAAGGCCCAGCAGGACGCTTCCCGCCGCGGCAGCCGCATCGCGGTGATCGCGGGCATCGTCTGCATCGCGCTGGCGGTGATCGTCATCTGCTACTTCCTGTACAACTATTTCTTCTCCGACCTGTTCAGCCGGACGGAGGAGATCCCGGTCCCGAAGCTCATCGGCCTCTACGCCGAGAACATCCGGCAGGAGGACTATCCCGACTTCGTCATCCAGGTCGACAGCTACGTTGAAAGCGAGCAGTATGAGGCTGGCGTCGTCATCGACCAGTCGCCCGCGCCGGACCGGCAGGCCAAGACCGGCAGCACCATCAAGCTGACCGTCTCCGCCGGAGCCACCGAGGTCCGTATGCCCATGCTCGTGAACCTCACGCAGCAGAAGGCCGAGCAGACGCTCGGCGCGCTGGGCCTGAATCTCAACATCCAGATCGACGAACGCAAGGACGATATCTACACCGAGGGCTACGTCATCGAGACGAGCCCCGCAAACGGCGAGCCGCTCACCAGCGGCCAGACCGTGACGCTCGTCGTCTCGCTCGGCCCGGATATCGAGCTGGTCGAGGTCCCGACGCTCGTCGGCGAGGACGTGGACGAAGCGCTCGCGCTCATCGCAAAGGCCGGGCTGCAGAACGGCAGCATCCGCAACGACGACAGTGACCTCCCCAAGGGCACGGTCACGTTCCAGTCGATCGACGGCGGCCAGATGGTCAAGAAGGACACCGTCATCAACCTGCGCGTGTCGAGCGGCCCGCAGGAGGCCGCGACCCCCGTCGTGACCAACCTCTCGCAGGATCAGGAGGTCCTGCAGGACGAGCCGCTCACGCTCTCCATCTCCGCCTACGCCTCCGACGACGGAACGCTCCGCTACGCGTGGTACATGTCCCGCGACGGCAGCTATGACAACGCCGCCCTCGTCTCGCGCAGCAAGGAGGGCAACACCACCTGCGAGGCGGATACCTCCGTGCCCGGCACGTATTACTATTTCTGCATCGTGGAAAATTCGCTCGACGACAACACGAAGACGACGAAATCTAACATGATCGAGGTCGTCGTGCAGGAAAAGGACGTGGAAAAGACCATCGACGTCACGCTGCCGAGCAAGAATGGCCTCTATGAGATCACTGTCTATGTCGACGGCACGCTACAGTACGGCCCGACCTCCGTCTCCATCACCGACAGCACGGCCGTCATGCTCCAGATCCCGGTCCGGGGCAAGGGCACGCTCCCGGTCGACGTGTATCTTGACGGCGCGATCTACGATTCGCAGCTCGTTTCGTTCGGGTGAGGCATACATGGAGCAATACAGGATCATCAAAGCCCTGAGCGGCTTCTATTATGTGCAGACCGAGGACGGCGTCGTCGAGTGCCGCGCCCGCGGCCGCTTCCGGCGGCAGGACCAGTCGCCGCTCGTGGGCGATTTCGTCCGCATCACGCGGCAGGGGGCAGGCAAGGGCGTGCTCGAGGAGCTTCTGCCCCGCAAAAACGCCTTCATTCGCCCCGCCGTCGCCAATATCGACCAGCTGGTCGTGCTGGCCTCCTGCGCCGTGCCGGTGACGGAGCCGTTCCTCATCGACCGCGTGCTCGCCATCGCCCAGCTGCAGAGCGTCCCGGCCCTTGTCGTCGTCAATAAGGACGATCTGGCCCCCGCGCAGCCGCTGGCGGAGATCTACCGCAGAGCGGGCGTCCCCGTGCTCGTCACGAGCGCCCAGACAGGGGAGGGGATCGACGCGCTGCGCGCCGCGCTCGCCGGAAAGCTCTCGTGCCTCACCGGCAACTCCGGCGTTGGCAAGTCGAGCCTTCTCAACTGCGTGTGCCCGGGGCTGCAGCTGCCGGTCGGCGAGGTGTCGGAAAAGCTCGGCCGCGGCCGCCATACCACGCGCCACATCGAGCTCTACGCCCTCGCGCCCGATACCTTCGTTGCCGACACGCCGGGCTTCTCCGCGTTCGATACCGAGCGGATGGAGCTGGTCCACAAGGAGCAGCTGCAGTACGCCTTCCCGGAGTTCGGCCCCTACCTTGGCCACTGCCAGTTCCCCGACTGCGCCCACCGCAAGGAGCCCGGCTGCGCTGTGAGAAAAGCCCTCGCCGACGGCCACATCGGCCAGACCCGCTACGACAGCTACGAGCGCCTCTACGAAATGGCCAGCCAGATCAAAGAGTGGGAACTCAAATAAAAAGGCTCCCTTGTGTAAAGGGAGCTGTCAGCGAAGCTGACTGAGGGATTGTTGCCGCAGATTTGCAGCTGCCTGATGTCTCCGACGGCCCTATCTTTTCCCTTGCGCGGGAAAAGATAGGGGAGAAAAGGGCGCTAGGTTACGTTTGGTGCGTCCTGCTTCTGAATTCAGGCAAGACCCAATGTTTCAGGCGTTGTTCCACACGATACTCACCTTACGGGCGTCCGACTACGCGCCGCCTGATACGTTGGCCCCAGATTTGTGAGCAGTTGCTTTAGAATATTTGCAGTCAATAGAAGGTGCAGTCTGGATTTGTCAGACTGCACCTTTTTGCATTGGTTTTTTTATTTGTACGCACCTAAGGCTCCCCTTGTCAAGGGGAGCTGGCGCGGAGCGCCTGAGGGGTTAGCCCGCCGCAGCGGAAAAGGCTCCCCTTTCAGGGGA
>DHKK01000138.1:2874-6382 GCA_002404795.1 Clostridiales bacterium UBA4696 | reverse complement strand
CTGAGAGGTTGTCGCAAATTTGTTGCGACCTCTCCGTCTCGGCTTCGCCGAGCCACCTCCCCTGGAAGGGGAGGCCTTTATGCGCACCACCCAAGGCTTCCCCTATGCGGGGAAGCTGTCAGCCGCAAGGCTGACTGATGAGGTGGAGGCACCATCGAGCTTATGCTTCTCTCGTCAAGCTATGCACCCACCGGAAGTGGTTGACGCGGAGGAAGGCGGGGATGCATTTGAAGACCTGGTCGGAATTGAGCAGCATCACCACGACGATGGGGGAGGCGTGATAGCGGAAGGCTGCGAGGTACGACAGCGGGATCACGATTGCCCAGAACGAGATCAGGTCCAGCACCAGCGCGAACCTCGTATCGCCGCCGCCGCGCAGGATCCCGGCGTTCGTCGGCATCTGATAGGACATCGTGAGCAGCACCACGCTCTGGATCAGGAAAAACGCGTTGGCCAGATACCGCGTCTCGTCGGAGATGCGGTAGACGCGCAGCAGCGGGATGCGCAGGAAAAACAGCAGGGTCCCGAGGACGGCCCCGAGCCCCACGAACAGCAGCTGCATCGTATAGACCATCGTGCGCAGCTGCTTTCCGCCGCTGCCGATCTGCTTGCCGACCATGATCGACGCGGCCGTACACGCGCCCACCGACGTGACCTTGAGCAGCAGAAATGCCGTCGAGGAGATGGAATAGGCCGCGACGGCGCTCGCCGTCATATGCCCGAGGATGGCGGCCTGGATGGCGTTCAGCACGCCCCACATCGCCGCCTGCAGCACGATCGGCACCGACGTGCGGAAATAATCTCCGCGCAGCGCCGGATCCGACCGGTCGAGCTCCGCCGCGCGCAGCTGCAGCTTGCGGTCGCGGCAGAACACATAGACGCACACGATGCCGCATTCCAGCGCCCGCGCCGCCAGCGTGCCGATCGCTGCGCCCACCACGCCGAGCTCCGGCGCGCCGAAGCGGCCGAAGATCAGAATATAATTGATCACGCAGTTCGTCACCAGCGACACGACCGAGACCTTCAGCGCCAGACTGACCGTCTCCACGCTGCGCATCGCGCCCAGCAGCACCGTCGTCACGGCGAAGAAGGGGAAGGTGAAGCGGATGACGTGCAGATACCGCACGCCCTCGGCGATGATCGCCGCGTCCGTCACGAACAGGCCCACGCACTGCGCCGGCCACAGCGAGACCACCGCGAAAAAGACCAGCGACAGCGTAGCCTCCAGCCGCAGCCCGAGGCTGACCAGCCGCCGGATGGGCGCGGTCTGCTGCTTGCCCCAGTACTGGCTGCTCAGCACGATCACGCCGTTCGTCACGCCGTAGATCACCTGCTGCACCACAAAGACGATCTGGTTGACCGCCGCCACGGCGCCCAGCGCCGTCTCGTTGTAGCTGCCGATCATCAGATTGTCGACCAGATTGACGCTCAGCACCACGGCCTGCTCCAGAATCAGCGTGCCCGCAAGGATGAGAAACGTATGATAAAACGAGCGGTCCCGCATCAGAAGCGGGACGCGCGTTTTTTCCGCTCCGCGGTCCATATCAATGGCCTCTTTTCTTATTCGGCCTGCGATTTGACTTTCTTGATATACCGGTAAATGCTCGCCTGTGAACAGGCCAGCTTGTGTACCGTAAACTGCACCGCACCGCGCAGCTCGAACATGCCCTGATCGTAGAGCCTGGCAATGATCTGCGTGCGCTCCGCCTGCGTCAGCCGGTCGAGCGGAACGCTGATCGACTTTGTGACCGTGTCGAACAGCTCCTCCATCAACCCGTTCATGTCAGACTGGAAATGCTCCGCGGGATCCGGCGCGGGATGCTGCGGCTGCATCGGCTGCTTGGCCGGGGCGTCGACAGGGAAGTAGTGGTGATGGACGAAATCGTCCGGATGGATGAGCTTGAGGATGGCGTCGCTGATCTCGTGGAAGCGGCTGTCGTCAAAATTGATGCACAGCAGACCCACGAGCTTGCCGCCGTCCTTGATGAACATCGTGCTCGAGCGGATGGTCTTGCCGTTGGCGAGCTGGCCGGTATAGTTGAGATTATAGTCGCTCGTCTCATACTGCTTCTGCATGATCATGCGCAGCGCGGCGTTCGTGATGGGCGCGCCGACGCTCCGCCCGCTGATGGAGCCGTTGGCGATGGCCGCCACGCGGCTGTTTTCGGGCAGGATCTCATGCAGCACGACCTCATAATCCGGGCCGAGCGTCTTGCCGAGATACTCGACCAGCACGGTATATTGCCGGAGCATCTGTTCCGTCATGGGAAAACCCTCCTTGTCCGCTGTTCCGTGATTCTCATACTAGCATAGATTTCGGGGGAAAGCAACAAAATGGGCGGCCATTTTCACCTGATTTTTCTCATGATAAGAATATTCTCGTCCTGCTACAAAAACAGGAGGTCGGAATTGTTCAAAATGTACAATTTTTGCTTTTTTAACGCGTGGCTTACAGTAATTATATTGACAGAATGAAAACGAACTGATAAACTATTATCATAATGAGGAGGTGAGGACAGTTTATGAAAACCGTCATTTCAACACAGAACGCACCCGCAGCCATCGGCCCGTATTCGCAGGGCATCCAGGCCGGCAGCCTGATCATCACATCCGGCCAGCTGCCCATCGACCCCGCCACCGGCGCCTTCCCCGCCACCATCGAGGAGCAGACCCGGCAGTCCCTGACAAACTGCAAGGCAGTTCTCGCGGCCGCAGGCGCAGCCATGGAAAACGTCATCAAGACGACCGTTTTCCTCAGCGACATGAACAACTTCGCAGCGATGAACGGCGTCTACGCCACCTTCTTCGAAGGCGCGTGCCCCGCCCGCAGCGCAGTTGAGGTCGCAAGACTCCCGAAGGACGCGCTCGTCGAGATCGAGTGCATCGCAGTCCTGTAAAGAGAAAGTAAAAAGTAAGAGTGAAAAGTGAATAAGTGCGGTGCCGGCTGCGCCGGCGATCTGCGATCGTGCCGCTGCGCGGCACACATTACCTCTTCACGATCCACGATTACATATTACTTTCCAACACATTGCATGTCTGCGATCCCATCTTTGTAAATTGATACTGTCCGCCAGGCGCAGGCACGCGGCCTGCGACGACCGGGGTATCTCCAAACCAGACGGCGCGCCAGCGCCAAACTAAATGGAGGTCAGTATTATGAGTAAAGAATATCCCCTGAACGTTCCGGCACCCCATCATTTTACCTTTGCGGTCCGCGATATTCCCAACGTCACGGTCGAGCAGCGCGAGCGCGTCCTGAAGGCTACCCATTACAATGAGTTCGCATTCCCCGCAGGCATGCTGACGGTCGACATGCTGTCCGACTCCGGCACCACCGCCATGACGAACCAGCAGTGGGCCGCCCTGTTCCTGGGCGACGAAGCCTATGGCCGCAACACCGGCTACTATGTCCTGCTCGACACCTTCCGCGACATCTTTGAGCGCGGCGGCGAAAAGAACTGGAAAAAGGCCATCGACCTCGTCCGCACCGACTGCCGCGACGTCGAGA
>DHKK01000138.1:0-2769 GCA_002404795.1 Clostridiales bacterium UBA4696 | reverse complement strand
CAGATGGAGCGCCCCAACACCTTCATCATCCAGCAGGGCCGCGCAGCCGAGTCCGTCCTGATGGAGATCGTCAAGAAGATCCTCGCCGCCCGCCATCCGGGCAAGGTCTTCACCATCCCGTCCAACGGCCACTTCGACACCACCGAGGGCAACATCAAGCAGATGGGCTCCATCCCCAGAAACCTCTATCATAAGGAGCTTCTGTATCAGGTACCCGAAGGCGGCAAGTACGAGAAGAACCCGTTCAAGGGCAACATGGACATCGAAAAGCTCGAGCAGCTCATCACCGCTGTCGGCCCCGAGAATGTCCCGCTGATCTTCACCTGCATCACCAACAACCCCATCTGCGGCCAGCCGGTCTCCATGGGCAACATCCGCGAGATCAACCGCGTCGCGCACAAGTATAACATCCCTCTGATCTTCGACGTCGCCCGCTGGGCCGAGAACTGCTACTTCATCAAGATGAACGAAGAAGGCTACGCAGACAAGTCCATCGCCGAGATCGCCACCGAGATGTTCTCCTACTGCGACGGCTTCTGCATGTCCGCGAAGAAGGACGGCCACGCCAACATGGGCGGCATGATGGCCTTCCGCGACAAGGGCCTGTTCTGGCAGAACTTCTCCGACTTCAACGAGGACGGCACCGTCAAGACCGACGTCGGCGTTCTGCTGAAGGTCAAGCAGATCTCCTGCTACGGCAACGACTCCTACGGCGGCATGTCCGGCCGTGACATCATGGCGCTGGCTGTCGGTATGTACGAGAGCTGCGACTTCAACTACATGCATGAGCGTGTCTCCCAGTGCGAATACCTCGCGCAGGGCTTCTACAAGGCAGGCGTCAAGGGCGTCGTCCTTCCCGCCGGCGGCCACGCCGTGTACATCAACATGGATGAGTTCTTCGACGGCAAGCGCGGCCACGAGACCTTCGCAGGCGAAGGCTTCTCGCTCGAGCTGATCCGCCGCTACGGCATCCGCGTCTCCGAGCTTGGCGACTATTCCATGGAATACGACCTCAAGACCCCGGAGCAGCAGGCAGAGCTGGCCAACGTCGTCCGTTTCGCCATCGACCGCAGCCGTCTGACCCAGGAACACCTCGACTACGTCATCGCAGCCGTCAAGGCTCTGTATGAAGACCGCGAGTCCATCCCCAACATGCGTATCGTCTGGGGCCACAACCTCCCGATGCGCCACTTCCACGCGTTCCTCGAGCCGTATCCCAACGAGGAAAAGTAATCCGCAATCCCAGAAGTAAAGAAGAGTAAGGAAACCCGGACGGCGCAGCGCCGGGCACGCCCAGCGCTGCGTGACAGTCGAATCCAACATTTCTATTGGAGGGAAAAGTAATGGCTGATAAGCAAACAACCACACAGCGCGACGGCTTTAAATCCAAATGGGGCTTTATTCTGGCCTGCATCGGTTCCGCCGTCGGCATGGGCAACATCTGGCGCTTCCCCATCATGGTCTCCGTCTGGGGCGGCATGACGTTCCTCATCCCGTATTTCATCTGCGTCATCCTCATCGGCTCCACCGGCGTCATCGGCGAGTTTGCGCTCGGCCGTGCCACCGGCGCAGGCCCAATCGGCGCGTTCGGTAAGTGCACCGAGTTGCGCGGCAACAAAAAGATCGGCGAAGCCATCGGCTTCATCCCGGTCCTCGGCTCCATGGCGCTGGCCATCGGCTATACCGTCGTCATGGGCTGGATCTTCAAGTACACCGCGATCGCCATCACCGGCGACATGCACGCCATGGGTCAGGATATGGCGGCCATCGGCGGTCACTTCGACATCGTTGCGGTCAGCAACCTGCCGTGGATCATTGTCGCGATCGTCGCTTCGTTCGCCATCATGGCGATGGGCGTCTCCGGCGGCATTGAAAAGGCCAACAAGGTCATGATGCCCATCCTGTTCTTCCTGTTCGTGGGTCTTGGCATCTACATTGCCTTCCTGCCCGGCGCAAGCGCAGGCTACAAGTACATCTTCACGCTCGATCCCAAGGGTCTGGCCAATCCCATGGTCTGGATCTTTGCCTTCGGCCAGGCATTCTTCTCCCTGTCCGTCGCAGGCAACGGCTCCGTCATCTACGGCTCCTACCTGCCCAAGAATGAAGATATCCCCAGCTCTGCCAGAAACGTTGCCATCTTCGATACGCTGGCTGCTCTGCTCGCCGCCTTCGTCATCATCCCCGCCATGGCCGCTGGCGGCGCTCCGCTGGAGAGCGGCGGCCCCGGCCTCATGTTCGTCTGGCTGGTCAACGTCCTCAACGGCATGCCCGGCGGCCGGATCATCGGCGTGATCTTCTTCATCTGCGTCCTGTTCGCGGGCCTCAGCTCCATCATCAACCTGTATGAAGCACCGGTCGCGACCCTGCAGGATAACCTGAAGCTCAAACGCGTCCCGGCGACCGCCATCATCCTCGTCGTCGGCTGCGTGATCGCGATCCTTATTCAGAAGATCACCTCCGAGTGGATGGACGTCGTCTCGATCTACATCTGCCCGCTTGGCGCTCTGCTGGCCGGTATCATGTTCTTCTGGGTCGGCGGCAAGAAATTCGTCCTCGACGAAGTCAACCACGGCCTCAAGAAGCCCATCGGCGGCTGGTTCTATCCGCTTGCCAAGTATGTCTACTGCATCCTCTGCATCGTAGCTCTGGTTGCCGGCGCAGCCCTCGGCGGCATCGGCTGATTTCCAAACGCAAACGCGCGTACCGCTCCGCGGTACGCGCGTTTTCTATATGGAAAGACTCCCCCGAAAGGCAATGTCATCAACTTAA
>DHKK01000172.1 GCA_002404795.1 Clostridiales bacterium UBA4696 | reverse complement strand
GCCCGAAGGGCCTGAGGGGTTAGTCCGCCGCAGCGGCTGCCTTCCCCTCATAGGGGATGCCATGGGCGGCGAAAAAACCGAACCGCAAGCATGGCTTGCGGTTCGGGAAAAGGAATTGCGGGATTGTTTAGCCGAAGACGGCGAGCAGGAAGCCGGCTGCGATGGCGGAGCCGATGACGCCTGCGACGTTCGGGCCCATGGCGTGCATGAGCAGGAAGTTCGCGGGGTTGGCCTTCTGACCGACCATCTGGGAAACACGCGCGGCCATCGGGACGGCGGAGACACCGGCCGAGCCGATCAGCGGGTTGACCTTCTTGCCGGACAGCTTGCACATGATGTTGCCGCCGATGAGGCCGCCGGCCGTGGAGATGCCGAACGCGACCAGGCCGAGGAAGATGATCTTCAGGGTTTCCGGCTTCAGGAAGTTGGAAGCGACCATGGTCGCGCCGACGGAAGTGGAAAGGAAGATCGTGACGATGTTCATGAGGGCATTCTGCACGGTGTCGGACAGACGGTCGGTGCAGCCGCACTCACGGAAGAGGTTGCCGAGCATCAGGCAGCCGATCAGCGGCGCCGTGGACGGCAGGAGCAGGATGACGAAGATGGTGACGATGATCGGGAAGAGGATCTTCTCGGTCTTGGAGACCGGGCGGGACTGCACCATCTTGATCTTACGGTCTTCCTCCGAGGTCATGAGCTTCATGATCGGGGGCTGGATCATCGGGATGAGCGCCATGTAGGAGTATGCCGCAATGGCGATCGCGCCCAGCAGCTGCGGAGCGAGCTTGTTGGTCAGGAAGATGGCCGTCGGGCCGTCTGCGCCGCCGATGATGCCGATGGAAGCGGCCTCAGGGCCGGTGAAGTTCAGGCAGATCGCGCCGAAGAAGGCGACGAACACGCCCAGCTGTGCAGCCGCGCCGAGCAGCAGGCTCTTCGGGTCTGCGATCAGGGGGCCAAAGTCCGTCATCGCGCCGACGCCCATGAAGATGAGGGACGGATAGAGACCGGCCTTGACGCCGATGTAGAAGATGTCCAGCAGACCGGCGTTCGACAGAACGTGGCCGTAGCTGTGATAGTAGGGGCTGGTGGAGTCCAGGAAGGCGCTCCAGAGCTCGGGATGATACATGGCGTTGGTCGCGTTCAGATCGGGGTTGACCGCGTCCAGGCCGGGGAAGTAGCTGACATTGGCCAGTAGGCAGCCGAACGCGATACCGACGAGCAGCAGCGGCTCAAAGCCCTTGACAATGCCGAGGTACAGCAGCACGCAGGCGATCACGATCATGACGAGATTCTGCCAGCCGCCGTTTGCGAAGAAGCCCGCAAAGCCGGATTCCGTCGCCAGCTTTAACAGGGTATCACCAACATTAAACATCTTTGATCCTCCTTATGCCAGAACGACCAGCGGAGCACCCGTATCCACGACTGCGCCCTTGGTGGTCACGACCTGAGCGACCGTGCCGTCACGCGGGGCGAGGATCTCATTTTCCATCTTCATGGCTTCCAGAACGACGAGGATGTCGCCGGCCTTGACGGCCTGACCCTGGGAGCAGTTGACCTTCAGGATGTTGCCGGGCATCGGAGCAGCGACGACTTCGCCTGCGGCGACAGCCGTGGGAGCGGCCGGAGCGGCAGCGGGAGCCGGGGCAGCTGCGGGCGCAGCGGCAGGAGCCGGAGCTGCGGCGGGAGCGGCGGGCTTATAAGCCTCGTACTCGTCGACGAGCATGGCCTGGCCTTCTTCGACCTCGACCTCGTAGGTTTTGCCGTTGAGTGTGATCTTGTATTTCATATCAGATGACCTCCTTCATCGATTTGAAGCGCAGGGTATTGAGAGGCTTGCCGAGCTTGTTGGCGACGATGGCCATGAGCATCGCGGCCTCACGGTCGCCGACGTTGTAGAACTTGCATTCACCGGCGGTACCGGCGGCAAGCGCGGGAGCGGCCTTGGGTGCGGGGGCGGCAGCGGGGGCAGCGGCAGCCGGAGCTGCGGCAGCGCCCTTCGCCTTCTTGGCGACCATGATCTTGCCCATGATCATCACGACGAGCATCAGCGCGATCAGGCCGACGAACACGACGATGTAGCCCAGCAGGGCGACGAGACCGGCCGTGCCGATGGAAATATCAGTCATTGCAGCATTGACAAAAAACATCTCAGGCCACCTCGCTTATGCTTCTTCGATGACGTAGGTGCAGACGTTTTCTTCCTTGGCCTTGCGGTCTTCGAAGAACTTCATGGCCTGATCCGGATAGCAGATGTAGCTCATGACGTCCTCTTCGCTCCGGGCCAGATCGCCGAGGGCTTCCTTGGCCTTCTTGAAGTCTTCACCGGTGCGCTTGGCGTCTTCGATGCGGCAGTCGACGGGCTTGCCGCCCTCGCCGAGGATCTTGACCTGCAGCGCTTCGGAGATGGGGGCGGGCGCGATGCCATATTCGCCCTTGATATAGTTCTGCACTTCCTTGGAGACGATCTTGTAGCGCTCGCCCATCAGGACGTTGGTAACGGCCTGGTTGCCGACCATCTGGCTCAGCGGGGTGACCAGCGGGGGATAGCCCAGATCCTTGCGGACCTCGGGGATCTCCTTGAGCGCGGCGTCGAACTTATCCATGGCCTTCATGTCAGTCAGGTTGGCGATCATGTTGGAGAGCATACCGCCCGGGACCTTGTAGACCAGCGCCTGCGCGTCAGTCGCCATGGACTTGGCGCTGATGCGGCCGGAATCGACGTATTTCTGCTTGATGGGCTTGAAGTAGTCGTTGACCTTGTTGATGACGTCTTCATTGAGGCCGGTCTCGATGCCGTACTGGCCGAGGGCGTAGAACATGGTCTCGGTGGCGGGCTGGCTGGTGCCGTTGGAGAAGCAGGAGGTCGCGCAGTCGATCACGTCGATGCCGGACTCGATGGCCTTCGTCACGGTCATGTAAGCCATGCCGGTGGTGCAGTGGGT
>DHKK01000144.1:35346-35520 GCA_002404795.1 Clostridiales bacterium UBA4696 | reverse complement strand
TTCCCCCGCACCTTCTATTGATGTGATGGCAATCGTTCTAAGGCAACCAGTATCAAACCCGACACCCCCGTATCAGGCGGCGCGTACCAAGACATACGTAAGGCGACCACCGAGTGAAACGCCAGACAAAAACATTGGTGCTCACCTAAACTCAGAGGCAGGAAGCACCCAACC
>DHKK01000144.1:28174-35275 GCA_002404795.1 Clostridiales bacterium UBA4696 | reverse complement strand
TTTTCCGGCAAGACGGAAAAGATGGGGCCGCCGGAGACATCCGGCAATCGCAAATCTGCGACAGTCAATCCCTCAGTCACCTTCGGTGACAGCTCCCTTTACACAAGGGAGCCTTGGAGGGTGCGCCGCCAAAGGTGCGGCGCAAATGGCCAACAACCTCTCAGTCAGCCTTCGGCTGACAGCTCCCCTGAAAGGGGAGCCTTTTTGGGTGCTTGACAGCTTTGTTATACTGAAATCAGAAACCAACCGCAGGAGGTATGTTTTATGAGCAAAAAACTTGTTGCCTATTTTTCCGCTTCCGGCGTAACGAAAAAGCTTGCCGAAAAGCTGGCTGCCGCCGTGGATGCGGACCTGTTTGAGATCCGGCCGAAGGTCCCCTATACCAAAGCCGACCTCAACTGGATGGACAAGCAGTCCCGCAGCACCATCGAGATGCAGAATCCGTCCTCCCGGCCGGAGATCGCTGAGGGCGGCCCGGACCTTTCCGGCTACGACACGATCTTCGTCGGCTTCCCCATCTGGTGGTATATCGCGCCGACGATCGTCAATACCTTCCTCGAGAGCTGCGACCTGACCGGCAAGACCGTCATCCCCTTCGCCACCTCCGGCGGCAGCGGCATGGGCGGCACCAACAAGGCCCTCGCGCCCAGCTGCAAGGGCGCAAAGCTGCTCGAAGGCAAGGTCTTCAAGCTCAGCGCCAGCGCCGACGCGCTCCGCACCTGGGCGGAGAGCTGCAAATAAAAACAGCAGAAAACGCACAGTCCGCACCCGCGGGCTGCGCGTTTTGTCTGTGCGGCACAATCGCGCGTTGCAATTTTGCCGGATCCATGGTATAGTATTCCCAACTTTCAGAAAGTGCAGGGAAACCGCCATGCGAATGAGAAGAAGAAACAACCTCGCGCCCCGGATGGAGGCCTGCGAGTCCGTCTGGATCCATAAGCCGGAGGCGCTGCACGGCAACTGGCGCAGCCTCATGCCCGGCTGCCGCGAGCTGCGCGTCGAGGTCGGCTGCGGCAAGGGCAAGTTCACCGTCGAGACCGCGGAGGCCGAGCCCGACGTCCTGCTCATCGCCATCGAGCGCGTACAGGACGCACTGGTGCTCGCGATGGAGGCCGCGATCCGCAAGGGCCTCAAAAACGTCTTCTTCGTCTCGCTCGACGCGGCGAACATCGACCAGTTTTTCGCCGACGATGAGATCGACCTGCTCTACATCAACTTCTGCGACCCCTGGCCGCGCAAGAAGAACGCCAAGCGCCGCTTGACCTACCACACCTTCCTGGAAAAATACAAGAAGGTCCTGAAGCTCGGCGGCCAGATCCACTTCAAGACCGACAACGCGGGCCTCTTCGCCTGGAGCCTGCCGGAGATGGAGAGCTGCTTCCTTGAGCTGCGCAATGTCACCGACGATCTGCACGCGAACGGCCCGGTCGGCATCATGACCGGCTATGAGGAGAAATTCTACGCCCTCGGCACGCCCATCCACCGGATCGAGGCCGTCGTCGTGACCAAGCAGCCGCGCCCGGCCGACGCAAAGGAGCCGGACGAGGCCGAAGCAGGGGAGGACGCATAAGATGCTGCCCTCCATCGGCATCATCGGCGGCGCGGACGGCCCGACCGCCGTGTTCGTATCCGGCAGCCTGCCCTGGGGCTGGCTTGCCGCAGCGGCGTTGGCGCTCCTGGCCCTCATCGTCTGGCTCTCCAACCGCCATCGATCATAAAAAGCCACGCTGCCCAAGAACCGGGCAGCGTGGCTTTTATCATGATGCTTATTCGTAGATCGGGTGCTTTTTGACGAGCGCTGCCACGGCGGCGAGCACGGCTTCGCGGTTCGCGTCGTAGTCGGTCGCGATCTTGTCGATGCAGTCGGCGACGACGGGCATATCCTCCACGGTGAAGCCGCGCGTGGTGCAGGCCGGGGTGCCGATGCGCACGCCGCTGGTGACGCCAGGCTTCTGCGGGTCGTTCGGGATGGCGTTCTTGTTGACGGTAATGTGGACCTCGTCGAGCTTGATCTGCAGATCCTTGCCGGTGATGTTCTTTTTGCGAAGGTCGGCCAGCATCAGGTGGTTGTCCGTGCCGCCGGTGACAAGGTCAAACCCGCGCTCGAGCAGCGCTGCGGCCAGCGCCTTTGCGTTCTTGACGACGTTTTCGGCATAGACCTTGAACTCCGGCTGCGCCGCCTCGCGCAGGCAGACGGCCTTGCCCGCGATCACGTGCATCAGCGGGCCGCCTTGTGTGCCGGGGAAGACGGCGCTGTTGAGCTTCTTTGCGAACTGCTCGTCGCGCGAGAGGATCATGCCGCCGCGCGGGCCGCGCAGCGTCTTGTGCGTGGTGGTGGTGACGACGTCGGCGTAGGGGACGGGGTTCATATGCTGGCCGCCCGCGACCAGACCGGCGATGTGTGCCATGTCGACCATCAGGAGCGCGCCGTTGCGGTGCGCGATGTCGGCGAAGATCTGAAAATCGATTGCCCGGGGATAGGCCGACGCGCCCGCCACAAGGAGCTTCGGGTGGTAGCGGCGCACCAGATCCTCGACCTGATCGTAGTCGATGCGGCCCGTCTGCGGGTCGACGCCGTAGCTGATGCTGTTGTAGTATTTGCCGGAGAGGTTCACACGCGCGCCGTGGGTCAGATGGCCGCCGCTGGCCAGATCCATGCCCATGAGCGTGTCGCCGGGCTGCAGCAGGGCGGCGTAGACCTCCAGATTCGCCTGCGCGCCGGAATGCGGCTGCACGTTGGCGTAGGCGGCGCCGAAGAGCGCCTTCGCGCGCTCCATCGCAATGTTCTCCAGCACGTCGACATAGTCGCAGCCGCCGTAATACCGCTTGCCGGGGTAGCCCTCGGCATATTTGTTCGTCAGGACGGAACCCATGGCGGCGATGACGGCCGGGGAGGCGATGTTCTCCGAGGCGATCAGCTCGATGTTCTGCTTCTGACGGTGAAATTCATTTTCGATGCAGGCGGTGATCTCCGGGTCCTGCGTCTGCAGGAAGTTCATGCTGGTTTCGAGTACGTTAGCCATTGCGATGTGTCTCCTTACTTGATATACGATAGAAATGAAAAAATGAGCAGGCCGTCTCCGGTCTGCTCATTGAAATGCCGTATTACAATTGCTGTAGCTGCGGCTCTGTCCTTTTGCCTGAGAGATTCGGCTCACGCCTTGCACCTTCGGCACTCAACTCAATGAGTTCTCCAGAGATTCCTTCTGCCTCCAGTCCGCGCGGGCGTTCTGAAGACGATCAACGGGATTCCTGTATTCAATTGACGGCGTTATTATACACACCTGACGGACAAATGTCAACAGGCTGTATGCGGAAATTTTCAGCCCTCCACCTTCGGCAGCTGCGCGATGCTCGCGGCCAGCTGTTCGTCGGTCGGGATGGTATCGGTCATCTCGTGGTCGTTGAACTTCTGGTAGGCGACGAGATCGAAATAGCCGGTGCCGGTGAGGCCGAAGACGATGGTCTTTTCCTCGCCCGTTTCCTTGCACTTGAGCGCCTCGTCGATGGCGGCGCGGATGGCGTGGCTGGACTCGGGGGCGGGGAGGATGCCCTCGGTGCGGGCAAAATACTCCGCGGCCTCAAAGACGCTCGTCTGCTCGACGCTGCGGGCCTCCATCAGCCCGTCGTGGTACAGCTGCGAAAGGATGGGGCTCATGCCGTGGTAGCGCAGGCCGCCCGCATGGTTGGCCGAGGGGATGAAGCCGCTGCCGAGCGTGTACATCTTCGCCAGCGGGCAGACCATGCCGGTGTCGCAGAAGTCATACGCGAACACGCCGCGCGTGAAGCTGGGGCAGGAGGCGGGCTCGACGGCGATGATGCGGTAGTCCTTTTCGCCGCGCAGCTTTTCGCCCATGAACGGGGCGATCAGACCGCCAAGGTTCGAGCCGCCGCCGGCGCAGCCGATGATGATGTCGGGCGTGATGCCGTATTTGTCGAGGGCGATCTTCGTCTCAAGGCCGATGACGCTCTGGTGCAGCAGCACCTGATTGAGGACGCTGCCGAGCACATAGCGGTAGCCGGGTGTCGTCGTGGCGACCTCCACGGCCTCGCTGATGGCGCAGCCGAGAGAGCCGGTGGTATCCGGGGCCTTCGCCAGAATGGCGCGGCCGATGTTCGTGGTGTTCGACGGGCTGGGAGTGACGCTCGCGCCGTAGGTGCGCATGACCTCGCGGCGGAACGGCTTCTGCTCATACGAGCACTTGACCATGAATACCTTCAGGTCGAGTCCCAGATACGCGCAGGCCATGGAAAGCGCGGTGCCCCACTGGCCGGCGCCCGTCTCCGTCGTGACACCCTTGAGGCCCTGCTTCTTCGCGTAGTAGGCCTGGGCGATGGCGGAGTTCAGCTTGTGGCTGCCGGAGGTATTGTTGCCTTCAAACTTATAATAGATCTTCGCCGGCGTGCCGAGCTTTTCCTCCAGGCAGTAGGCCCGGACCAGCGGCGACGGACGGTACATCTTGTAGAAATCGCGGATCTCCTGCGGGATGGGGATATAGGGCGTGTCGTTGTCCAGCTCCTGCTCGATGAGCTCGTCGCAGAAGACGGGGCGCAGATCGTCGAAGCCCATGGGCTTGCCGGTGCCGGGGTTGACCAGCGGCGCGGGCTTGTTCTTCATGTCCGCGCGGACGTTGTACCAATTCTGGGGCATCTCAGACTCAGACAGATAGATCTTGTAAGGAATGTTTTCGGTTTTCATGGTTGCTTCTCCTTTCGCATGTTGGTCTCTCCGGGAGAAGGGGAACAAAAAAGACCTTCATCCACAGAGAAAACCGGTTTCGGTTTGATCTCTTGGGACAAAAGTCTGAAAACTTCTGCGGTGCCACCCAAATTGACAATTGCTTGTCCGCTCATGATACGCTGACACGTATCTTCCCCTGTAACGGTGGGAACTCCGTCAGGACCTACTTGCTTGCGCGTTCAACCTGCCCTCCGCAGTCCATTCGGCAAACGTCTTTCTGCTGCACTCGCACCATCCGGCAGCTCTCTGGGAGAAATCCTGCTTGCTTACTCGTCTGCATCAACGGTTTCATCTTGGCTCGGATTATACAGCGGCCGAATCGGTTTGTCAAGTGTTTTTTCAGTAAACCGACAAAACCTCTCGGCTATCCAGATGCTTGCAAATGGCGCTCCCATATGCTATAAAGAGCGGAGATACCGCTTATTCGGAGGCCTCGCCATGAAAAACTCCTGCCAGAGGACGATCTATGCCTGCTACGCCGGTTATGTCGTGCAGGCAATCGTCAATAATTTTGTTCCGCTGCTGTTCGTTATGTTCGAGCGGAGCTACCAGATCCCGCTGTCCAGGATCACGCTGCTCATCACCGTGAATTTCTGCATCCAGCTGGGCGTCGATCTGCTGTCGACCTGGTTTCTTGACCGCATCGGCTATCGCGCGGCGATCCTGCTCTCACACGCGTTCTCTGCGGCGGGGCTCGTGCTGCTGACGATCCTGCCGGAGGTGTTTTCCGATCCCGCGGCCGGGCTGACGGCCGCCGTCGTCGTCTACGCGCTGGGCGGCGGGCTTCTCGAGGTGCTGATCAGCCCGATCATGGAGTCCTGCCAGACGGACAACAAGGAGCGCTACATGAGCCTCCTGCACTCGTTCTACTGCTGGGGCCATATGGCCGTCGTGCTGCTGTCCACGGCGTTTTTTGCCGTTTTCGGCATCGAAAAGTGGAAGCTCATGGCCCTTCTGTGGGCGCTTGTCCCGCTGGCCAACGGTATTTTCTTTGCCGGCGCGCCGCTCTATCCCATCCAGAGCGGCCAGACCGGGGCGCTGCCGCTGCGCACGCTGTGCCGGAAGAAGCTGTTCTGGGTCTTCATGCTCATGATGCTCTGCGCCGGTGCGGCGGAGCAGGCGGTGAGCCAGTGGTCCTCCGCTTTCGCCGAGCAGGGCCTCGGCGTGTCGAAGACGGTGGGCGACCTGGCAGGCCCGATGGCCTTCGCCGCGGCCATGGGTATTTCCCGGGCGCTGTTCGGCAGGTACGGCGGAAAGCTCGACCTGGGGCGGTATATGCAGGCCAGCGCGCTTTTGTGCATCGCGGCCTACGGCTGCATCGTCTTCGTGCCCTCGCCGGTTTTGAGTCTGATCGGCTGCGCGGTCACGGGCTTCTCGGTCGGCATTTTCTGGCCGGGGACGTTCAGCCGTGCGTCGGCGTCGATCCGGGGCGGGGGAACGGCCATGTTCGCCCTGCTGGCGCTGGCCGGGGATCTTGGCTGCGCGGGCGGGCCGACGCTGGCGGGCCTTGTTTCGAGCGCCTGCGGCGGCAGTCTGCGCGCGGGCATCCTCGCCGCGCTGATCTTCCCGGCCCTGATGCTCGTCTGTCTGCTGGGCATGAAGAAAACGCAGTAACAAACGCGCAGGAGGGCCTCAGCGGCCCTCCTGCGCGTTCATGTCTGTCAGCGAGTATTTTTTGTGCGGCCGCTTTTTGGCCGCGTTCATGTCCTGCAGTGACGCGGGCGCATCTGGCTGCCCCCGGCGGCAGTTCATGTCGTCGAGCGAGCAGCTGCGGCCGTCGTCGTGCGAGATGCCGTTCATGTTTTTCAGGCTGAACGGCTCTTTTCCTTTCGGCATATCAAGCGCCTCCTTTTCGCTGGTTTTCCCGTCACAGAAGCGAAATATGCAGCCCCGCCCGAAAAACAGGCGGGCAAAGGCTCAATCGTTCCGGCAGTTCATGTTCGTGAGGCTGCAGGTCCTATCCGGCTGCGCGTTCGCGGCGTTCATATCCTGCAGGGAAGGGGACTGCTCCGGCTGCCCCTTGCGGCAGTTCATATCGCTTAGCGCGCAGCTGCGGCCGCTGTCATCCGAGATCCCGTTCATGTTGGTAAGACCGAAAGAAGTGTTCTTCTGATGCATGTTGTATCTCTCCATCACAATAACAATAATTATTACTAATATTATTATACAGATACAAACAGAAAAGTCAACCCCCAAACAGAAAAAAACAGGCGGCACGCAGCTTCGGTTAGTGCCGCCTGTTTTTGCACTGGAAAGCGGGGATCAGAAAAAAGGTTGACTGCCGTGTTATAATATCTGAACATACATTGGCAGTATGATCGACATTGCCTGAGAAATGACGGAATGAAATGGAGAAAGAA
>DHKK01000144.1:23518-28122 GCA_002404795.1 Clostridiales bacterium UBA4696 | reverse complement strand
GCCGGTGCGATCATCATGAAAGATGGAAAGCTCTTGATGGTCAGCAATGACAGAGACTACCTCTACTCCGTTGGCGGCAGGGTAAAATTCGGTGAAACAGCGGAAGAGGCCGTTGTCCGTGAGGTGTTCGAAGAAACAGGCGTTCGGATGGAAATTGACCGTCTTGGCTTTGTACATGAAAACTATTTCTATGGCGATGCGCCGTCCAATCGGAACAAGCTGATTTATGAGATCTCGTTTTTCTTCTATATGAAAGTGCCGGATACCTTTGTGCCGGTCAGCGAGAGCTTCACGGAAGAAAGCAGCAAGGAACGCCTGGTGTGGGTCTCGCTCGATGAGGACGTGAAGATGTACCCGAAATTTTTCAAAACCGAATGGAAGGCGCCCACAGACACCGTCAAGTATTTCACGACGGACGGGAGATAAACGAACAGGCGGGGGATCGCATCGATCCCCCGCAAGCCTCACGCTTCCCAGGAAAGCCGGATCGACTGGGGCAGGACGAGCTGGTCGTAGGTGACATCGTTGCTTACGTAGTTCACGCCCTCCAGACTGCTGCAGTACCCGCCGTAGTAGGCAAGGCCCAACGCGTCGAACACGGCGACGGTGAACCCGCAGTTGTCGACGTAGGTGCCGTCCTCCGTGATGAGCCCGGCGGTGCTCCCGGCGAGATAACGCTTGGTGGACTCCGCACCGTTGACCAGCACCGTCTCGTCGTTGCGCACGAGGGCCAGCCGCTCGCCGTCAAACGCCATCTCGCTGATGCTGGAGTAGCCGACGGCAAATGGCAGCTTCGAATCAAAATCGGACGTCAGCGCGACCCGGAACCGCCCGTCCGCCTCCTGTGTCAGCACGCAGATGCGCCGCTCCGACACGCGGATGCAGGTAAAATCGTCCGTCTCGGTGATGTTCGTGTAATCCTCGTCCGTATAGTCGTCCATCACGGCAAGCTTCTGCAGGACGGCGGCGGTTTCAACATCAATTAAGGTTACATAATATGTATTATTTTCAACCGTATGCAGCACCAGTGCCGACCCGTCCGGCGTCAGCCCGAGGTGCCGGATCTCGACCTCCGGGTCCAGCGGGAAGAAGCAGGCGAGCTGGTCGGTGCACAGACGGGAGGCCGGGAAGCTGTTCTCCTCCGACTGGACATAAGGCAGGATATAGATCCCGTAACCGCCCGGAATGCGGCTCATGTCGACGAGCTTTCCGTTTTCCGTCCGGTTGCTGAGCCGGAAGAAGCACGCGTCATCCGTCACGACGCTCTCTGAGCTTGGCCAGTACCGGTCGCCCTGCTGCACGCTTGAGACGCCATAGCTGGAGCTGCTGCCGTCCATATTCTTGTCGATCTGCAGCTCCACGTACTCGTCCGGAAGCACCGGGATGCGGAAAAAGTCCCGCAGGGCATGCATGGCGTCCCGTTCCGCATCGTTGGCGTATGCGTCGTGATCGTCCCAGCTGTCAAGCGTGGTGATAAACAGGTGCGGCAGATCGACGGAGAACCAGAGCGGATACTCGTCATAATAATCCGCAATGCGGATGACCTTCGTGCCGGTCTGCCCGGGCTCGAGCGTGTCGAGGATTTCCTGATAGGCCTTTCCGTAGCCGAAGGGGTTCGTGTCGCTGTCGGTCCACGCGTTGACGCGCGTATCGACCTCCACGCCGGAATACTGCCGCGGCTGTTCCCGCGAAACAGCGACAGGGGAGAAGCGGAACGCGGTATCCGCGGTATAGTCCCGGCCGGAGAAGCGCACCGTGCTGTCCCAGAACAGATTCTGCCGCAGCGAGGCCTGCAGCTGTACCTGCAGCCCCGCGGCCGCGGCCGGATCCCCGGCGAAGACGTGCTCGTCGAACGTCACGGCCTCGCGCGGCGCGGCCACCGCGTGCGTGCAGACCACCGCGCCGCACGCGCATACCAGCGCCAGCACGAGAAATACGATCAGAGTCTTACGCATCGTCGTCCTCCCTGCCGGTCAGCTCGGCAAGCGCCTTTGAGACGCGGTCAGACTGATAGCTGAACGTCTGCTTCACGTATTCCATCAGCGTCAGCCCCTGCTCGTCGAGCGCCGCGGTCTGCGCGTCGCCGACGAGCTTCCCCTCGTGCAGCAGGACCGCCCGCCCGATGAACCCCGTCACCTCCTCGATGAGGTGCGTGGACAGGATCACCGTCTCGTGCGGCTCAAGAATGCCGAGCAGGACCTTGTAGAAGTCCTCGCGGTTAAAGACGTCGTTTCCCGCGAACGGCTCGTCCATCAGGATATAGTCCGCCCCCTGCGACAGGGCCATGATGACCTCAAACTGGTTTTTCTGCCCCGTCGAGAAGCTGCGGATGGGCTTGTCCATCGGCAGATCGAAAAACTCCATCAGCCCCTCAAAGCGGCGGCCGAGGAACGTCTCAAAATGTTCCTCATAAAACTCCCGGTGCGCCTGGGCCGAAAGGGCAGGGAAGAAGCTGTGCTCACAGGTGGCGAAGGAAAACCGGCCGATGTTCGCGCGCGTGATGGCCGCGCCGTCCAGCGTGACCGAGCCGCTGTCATATTGGATGAACGACAGGATGCACTTCATGAGCGTCGTCTTGCCCGCGCCGTTCTCGCCGAACAGGCCGACGATCTCGCCGGGCCCGACGGTCAGGCTCACGTTGTTCAGCGCCTGCTTGTCCGCATAGCGCTTGCAGAGATCCTTGATTTCCAGCATCAGAAATACGCCTCCCAGATCTGTAATGTTTCCGCCGGCGGCATGCAGCGCGCCGGGACGCCGTGGTGATAGACCGCCGCGAAGATCGCGAGCAGGATGAGACTTACGAGAAAACCGACCGCACAGGCCGCCGCCGGGATCGTCAGGCAGCGCACGTGCAGCTCCTTTGCGCTTGGCAGCCGCTTCATGACGTAAATGCTCTTTGTCTGCCGGGAAAACGACGCGTAGTTTGCCGCGGCGTTGAACCCGCAGACGAGCAGATACACCCAGAACCCCGAGAGCCGGTGCCGGATGAGGCTGTTGAGACTCGCCATGACCGCGCCGCTGCGCAAAACCTGCACCCCGTAGCGAAGCTCATACAGCTCGCCCAGCGCCTGCCGGTAGCCGCTGAAGAATCCCAGCCCCCAGAATACGACGAACACCAGCATGGCCAGCGCGTAGGCGATGAGCGCCGTCCGCAGATCGTCGCCCGGCGGGGCATAGCGGGAGAGCTTCTTAGTCCAGTTCATCCTCGACGCCCTCCTTTCCGTTGTGCGCTTGCAGGGACCCAAGATATCCGCACATACCTGCGGCGAACAGCGCCGCCGCGCTCTGCAGGATCCCCGCGGTCCGGCCGGAGCCGAACCCGACCGGCAGCACCAGCAGCATCAGCCCGGTCAGCACGACCAGCGCCAGCCGCCGCCCGCCGTTTTTCCGCCGCAGCCCCAGCTGCATGTACGCGGTCAATCCCCCGAGCGCCAGCACGAACACCACGTTCCGCACCCACAGATTCCCGTCCGCCAGCGGCAGCAGCCCGTGCAGGAAGTCGCTGCGGTAAAAATCTACGAAAATACCCTGCGCGCCCTCCGCATACCGTGCGTCCGCCGCGTGCAGTGCCGCCGCGCCGACCGAGGCCATCAGCTGCACGCACCACACGCACGCAAAGCAGAGCGCATTGCACACGCTGCTCCAGAGCAGCACCCGCGTCTCCGGGATCTGCAGCCGCCGCAGCGTGTAGCCGTACCGGCTGCCCGTGCCGAAGCAGCCGGCGAGCAGCAGCTGGCAGGCGACCACCCCCAGCGAAAAGATCACCCGCAGCGCCGTGACCAGCTCGCTGCCCGTGAGCGAAGCCCGGAACCCGCGCAGGCTGAACAGGGCGTAAGCCGCCGCGTCCAGCGCCAGCATTCCCAGCAGCACCAGCGCCAGCCGCCCGATCGCGGCCCGCGCGTGCAGCGCAAATACCGAAAGCTGCTTTTTCATCTCTCATCCTCCTCCCACGCCTGCGCGAGCAGGCACAGCGCGTCTTCCTTCGTGATGCCCATCTGCCGCAGCGTCCGCGCCGCATTGCGCAGCTCCTCGGACAAAAGCTCCTGCCGCAGCGCCGCGAGCGTTTTTCCAGACAGCGTCATGCAGCTTTTCGCGCCCGTACGCGATTCGATCAGCTGCTCTTCCTCCAGCAGATGGAACGCCTTCTGCACCGTATTCGGGTTGATCCCGAGCAGCGCCGAGAGCACGCGCCGCGACGGCAGCTCATCGCCGTCCCGGATTGCCCCGGCGACCGCGCCGCGCTTGATATACCGGATGATTTGCAGATACACCGGCGTCCCATCCACAGCCCGGAACGCGTCAAATGAAACCATATCCTCACCACCGTATTACTCGACTCATACACTTGACAACTGTATTATACAGATAACACACTTACTTGTCAACCCCACCCTTGACATTTCCCCCGAAACCGGATACTCTGAAAAAAGAAAAGGCTCCCCTTCCAGGGGAGCTGTCAGCCGCAGGCTGACTGAGAGGTCGTCTCCTGCTTCTGAATACTTCCGATGGTGCGCACTCCTTGGCTCCCCTTCCAGGGGAGCTGGCTCGGCGAAGCCGAGACTGAGAGGTTGTCGCAGATTTGCGACTGCCATTGCCTCCGGCGG
>DHKK01000144.1:21921-23432 GCA_002404795.1 Clostridiales bacterium UBA4696 | reverse complement strand
TTGGTGCTTCCTGCGTCTGAATTCAGGTAGGAACCTATGTTTTGGGCGTCGTTCCACTCGGGACTCACCTCACGGGTGTCTTGGTACGCGCCGCCTGATACGGTACACCAGATCTGCAACTAGTTTCCTTAGAATGACTGCCTTCCATAGAAGGTGCAGAAGAGATCCGGATAGCCCGTTCCTTTATGCGGGCATCCCGCAACGATCATCCCCACCCACAGGAGGTCCCCATGTCTGAACTTACCAAGCGCGCGCTGGAGCAGTCGCTCAAGAATCTGCTGCTGCAGAAGCCGCTCAACAAGATCACCATCAGCGACATCGCCGACGACTGCGGTATCAACCGCATGACGTTCTACTACCACTTCAAGGACATCTATGACCTGGTCGAGTGGTCGTGCCAGGAGGATGCGGCCAAGGCCCTGGCCGGGAAGAAGACCTACGAGACCTGGCAGCAGGGCTTTGCGCAGATCTTTGAGGCCGTGCTGGCCAACAAGCCCTTCATCATGAACGTCTACCACTCCGTCAGCCGCGAGCAGGTGGAAAATTACCTCTACCAGCTCACCTATGACCTGCTCGAGGGCGTGGTGGAGGAGCAGGCGGCCGGCATGTCCGTCCGCCCGGAGGACAAGGCGTTCATCGCCAACGTCTATAAATACGCCTTCGTCGGCCTCATGCTCGACTGGATCAAGCACGACATGAAGGGCGAGCCGAAGCAGATCATCGACCGGCTCGACCGCGTCATCCACGGCAGCATCGCCGCGGCGCTCGGCCGCTTCCGCCTCGACGCCCCATCAGATTCGCCCGTTTGATAAAAAACTATACAATTTCCCGCCTGGTGATAAGAACTTTATCACCGGGCATTTTCTGCTTATGGCGCGTTTTTGAAACCTGTCGTATGCTCATACCATCGAAAGGGAAACATAAAACATCGTTTCCAGACTTTTTATGGAGGTATGAACTATGTATTATTCGAGCGGTAACTATGAAGCATTTGCAAGACCCAAAAAGCCCGAGGGCGTGGACAGCAAGTCGGCCTATATCGTCGGCAGCGGCCTGGCCGCGCTGACCGCGGCCTGCTATCTGGTCCGCGACGGACAGATGAAGGGCGAACGGGTGCACATCCTCGAGAAGGATTCCATCCCCGGCGGCGCCTGCGACGGCTATAAATTCGAAAACGTCGGCTACGTCATGCGCGGCGGCCGCGAGATGGACAACCATTTCGAGGTCATGTGGGACCTGTTCCACTCCATCCCCTCCATCGAGACCGAGGGCGTGAGCGTCCTCGACGAGTACTACTGGCTCAACAAGGAGGACCCCAACTACTCCCTCTGCCGCGCCACCGAAAACCGCGGCCAGGACGCCCGCACCGACGGCAAGTTCGACATCTCCGACAAGGGCGCGATGGAGATCATGAAGCTCTTCTTCACCCCGAACGAGGACCTGCAGGACAAGCGCATCACCGACTTCTTCGACGATGAAGTCTTCAACTCCAACTTCTGGCTCTACTGGCG
>DHKK01000144.1:21399-21769 GCA_002404795.1 Clostridiales bacterium UBA4696 | reverse complement strand
ATGAGTCCATGATCCTCCCGATGATCAAGTATCTCGAGAGCTTCGGCGTCCAGTTCCACTACGGCGTGCAGGTCGTGAACGTGGAATTCGACTGCTCCGACCCGGCCCACAAGCTTGCCAAGCGCATCGATATTCTCCGGGACGGCAAAGAAGACGCCATCGATCTCACCGAGAACGACCTTGTCTTCATCACCAACGGCGGCTGCGTCGAAAATTCCTCCCGCGGCAGCCAGAACGAGCCCGCCCCCTACAACACCGAGATCAAGCCCGGCGGCGGCTGGGACATGTGGCGCAAGATCGCCGCGCAGGATCCGTCCTTCGGTCATCCCGACAAGTTCTGCTATGACCCCGAGCAGACCAACTGGATGAG
>DHKK01000144.1:21101-21256 GCA_002404795.1 Clostridiales bacterium UBA4696 | reverse complement strand
ACCGTCAAGGATTCCAGCTGGCTCATGAGCTGGACCATCAACCGCCAGCCGCAGTTCCGCGCGCAGCCCAAAGACCACTGCCTCGTCTGGGTCTACTCGCTCTTTACCGACAAGCCCGGCGATTATATCAAGAAGCCCATGCGCGAATGCACCGG
>DHKK01000144.1:20900-21025 GCA_002404795.1 Clostridiales bacterium UBA4696 | reverse complement strand
GGCGTGCCCGAGGATCAGATCGAGGACCTGGCCACGAACAGCGCCAATACCGTCCCTGTCATGATGCCGTATATCGACGCGTTCTTCATGCCGCGCGCCTATGGCGACCGCCCGAAGGTCGTGCC
>DHKK01000144.1:9574-20790 GCA_002404795.1 Clostridiales bacterium UBA4696 | reverse complement strand
ATGCGCACCGGCATGGAGGCCGTCTATACCCTCCTGAACGTCGACCGCGGCGTGCCGGAGGTCTGGGGCAGCGTCTATGACGTCCGCGACCTGCTCGACGCCACCGTCAAGCTCCGCGACGGCAAAAAGCCCACCGACATGAAGCTTTCCCTCGTCCAGAAGGTCGCCCTCGAGAAAGCCCTCAGCAAGATCAAGGGCACCGACATCGAAAAGCTCCTGAAGGAATACAACATCATCTGATCCAGATCCCATTTGGTTCTCCTGACCCGCCCGGCCGCAGCCCACACCGCTGCGGCCGGGCCACTGTCTGCAAAAAAACGAAACCAGCCTGCCGCATCGCAGCAGGCTGGTTCCGTTGGTGTAGAAAAGAAAGAAGAAAGAGAAGAGAGGAAAGAAAAGATTGGCTTGCTTACGAATATGAGTATATCGGCCAATCATGTCAGAACTATGAACGAATCCCAAAGGATTTGTGAACATTTGCCCCAAGGCAAAAGAAAAGGCTCCCTCGTCAGAGGGAGCCTTGGTGCGTGCCGAAGAGGGAAACCCCGGGCGCACCGAAGGTTCTCGGTGCGCCCGGGGCGCTGGGGGAAGAAAGAGAAGGAGGTTATTGGACGTTTTTGGTCGCGATGATGTCGACGCCGGTCCCGGCGACGTCGGCCAGCAGCACGTCGCCGATGTGGACGGGCGCTGTGGCCGTCACGCCCTTGAGCGCCGCGACGATCTCAAAGATCTTGCCCTTCGGGATATCCTGCGCCGTCTTGCAGCTGACGACGCACGCGCCGGTCCGGCTGCCGGTCAGCCGTACCGTGCTCGTGACGATGCGCGTCGGATTCGTGACTTCCTTCCTTGCGTAGTCATGCCCGCGCTTGCAGGTGTAGCCGGTGACATCCCGGATCTCGCCGTTTTCCAGCGTCACGGTGATCGAACAGCCGAGAGGGCAGCCGATGCAGGTCAGTTCTCGTTTTTCCATCGTTATGCCTCCTCCACGGTGATATGGATCCGGCTGAGGCCGGGATGCGCGGCGAGCATATCCTTCGTGAGCTTCAGCTCCTCCATCTCGCCCGGGGCCATGACCGGCCGCTTGCGCGAGACCACAGCCTCATCGCCCAGATACAGCTTCACCACGCGCTTTTTCATCACGCCGCCCACGCGGAACCGCAGCACCAGATCGTCCTGCACCAGCTTCGGGTCGATGCTGGCCGGGACGGTATAGCGGATGCCGCCCTCGAACGTGACGGGGATCTCATGCCGCTCGCCGGTCTCGCCCTGCGCGAGATACCGCACGGCGGCGCGGCCCGCGGCCGCCGCCTCCTCCGAGACGTAGTCGACCAGATCGTGCACATGCAGCACGTTGCCCGCGGCGAAGACGCCCGGGATGCTCGTCTGCAGACTCTCGTCGACCACAGGGCCGTTCGTGACCGGCGAGATCTCCACGCCCATGCCGCGCGAGAGCTCGTTCTCCGGGATCAGACCGCAGGAGAGCAGAAGTGTGTCGCAGTCGTAGTGGATCTCCGTGCCCGGGATGGGCTTGCGGTCCGGGCCGACCTCGGCGATCGTTACGCCGGAGACGCGTTCCTTGCCCTCGATGTTCACGACGGTGTGGCTGAGCTTCAGCGGAATGTCAAAGTCGTTGAGGCACTGCACGATGTTGCGCTTCAGACCGCCGGAGTAGGGCAGCAGCTCCGCCACGACCAGCACCTTCGCGCCCTCGAGCGTCATGCGGCGGGCCATGATGAGGCCGATATCGCCGCTGCCGAGGATCACGACCCGGCGACCGGGCATATAGCCCTCCATATTGACCAGCCGCTGCGCCGTACCGGCCGAGTAGATGCCCGCCGGACGGTAGCCGGGGATATTCAGTGCGCCGCGGCTGCGCTCGCGGCAGCCCATGGTGAGGAGGATGGCCTTCGCGTCGATCTCGATGAGGCCCTCCTCGCGGTTGACGGCCGTGATGTGCTTGTCCTCGCTGATGGAGAGGACCATGGTGTTGAGCTTGTATTCGATCTGCCGCTCAAGCGCCTGCGTGATGTACCGCGCGGCGTATTCCGGCCCGGTCAGCTCCTCGCCGAAGGTGTGCAGGCCGAAGCCGTTGTGGATGCACTGGTTCAGAATGCCGCCCAGCTGCACATCTCGCTCCAAAATCAGAATGCTGCGGCATCCGGCGTCATACGCCGCGATCGCAGCCGACAGACCGGCGGGGCCGCCGCCGATGACGACAATGTCATATTTCATTTTGCCTGCACCTCCCCGATGGAATCCTTGTTCGTGCCGGTAATGAGCCGGGACTGTCCGCCGCACTTGGTGATCTCGCTCTGGTCCACGTGCAGCTCCCGCGCCAGGATCTCCATCACGCGCGGGCTGCAGAAGCCCGCCTGGCAGCGGCCCATGCCCGCGCGGGTGCGGCGCTTGACGCCGTCGAGGCTCTTTGCGCCGAGCGGACGGTGGATGGCGTCGAGGATCTCGCCCTCCGTGACCTGCTCGCAGCGGCAGATGATCTGGCCGTAGGCGGGCTTTTCGCGGATGAGCTGCTGATAGTCTTCCCTGGAGAGCGTCTTCGGGTCGAGCACGCCCCTGCGCGTAGCGATGAAGTGTTTCTTTTCTCTGAGACCCATCAGATCCCGCATCAGCTCCGACACATGCAGGCCGATGGCAGGGGAGGAGGTCAGGCCCGGCGACTCGATGCCCGCACAGTCGATGAACTGCTGCGCGCCCTCGGCCTCGCCGATGACGAATTCGTGGTGATCCTCATGCGCGCGCAGACCGGCGAAGCTCGTGATGGTCTGGCGGATGGGCAGATGCTCGACGGTCGCGCCCGCCTTCTCGATCAGGTCGTTCAGACCCTCGGCGGTGGTGTTCGTACCCTCACGGTCGTCGATGTCGATGGCCGTCGGGCCGACGATGGTGTTGCCGTGGACCGTCGGGCTGACCAGCACGCCCTTGCCGAGCTTGCCGGGCAGCTGGAAGATGGTATGCGAGACGAAATCGCCGGTATTCTTGTCCAGCAGGCAGTAATCGCCGCGCCGCGGCGTGATATGCAGCTTGCGCGTCGAGACCATGTTGTGCAGCACGTCTGCGTAGACGCCCGCCGCGTTGATCACGTACCGCGATTCAAAATCGCCGTGGTTCGTGTGGATGGTCCAGTAGCCGTCTTCCCAGGTAAAGCCGGTGACCTCGGTGTTGAACTGGAATTCCACGCCGTTGTCGAATGCATTCTCTGCCAGCGCGATCGTCAGGTTGAACGGGCAGACGATGCCGCCGGTCGGGGCCCAGAGCGCGGCGACTGCGTGCTTCGACACGTTCGGCTCCAGCTCGTGCAGGCGCTTCGCGTCCACGATCTCCAGCTCCTTGACGCCGTTTTTCACGCCGTTTTCATACAGCGCCCGCAGCTTCGGCAGATCTTCCTCGGACATGCAGACGACGAGCGAGCCGTTCATTTTGAACGCGAAATCCAGATCCTTCGCCAGCTGCGGCATCATAAGATTGCCCTCGAGGTTCATTTTCGCCATCAGACTGCCATGCGCGGCGTCGAAGCCCGCGTGGACGATGGCGCTGTTGGCCTTGGAGGTGCCGCAGCACACGTCCTCCGCCTTTTCCAGCACCAGCATCCGGCCCTCGTAGCGCGACAGATACCGCGCGACTGCGCAGCCGGTCACGCCGGCGCCGATGATGATAATGTCGTACAAAAAGATTCCTCCTTTTCTGCCAAAAGAATATCGGGCAGCCCAAGAAAGCCTTCCGGTGGGAGGGGTTGGACTGCCCGACACGTTTACTCAGAGCAGAGAATATTCAAATATACTTACCAGGGAATGGCATTGTAGAGCAGGACAGCGACGATACCGCCGATGATCGGCCCGAAGATCGGCACGATCAGACCGTATTTGAAGTTGCTGGAGCCCTTGCCCTTGATGGGGAGAATGGCGTGCGCGATACGCGGGCCGAGGTCACGCGCCGGGTTCAGCGCATAGCCGGTCAGACCGCCGAGGGACATACCGATGGCCACGATGATGCCGAAGACCAGAAGCTTGCCAACACCGGCAGCCAGCTCCGGGACCTGATTCAGACCGCAGATGGCGAAGACCAGCACGAAGGTCGCAATGGCTTCCTGCACGATGTTGCGGCCGGTATTGGGAATGGAAGGACCAGTGGAGAAGACGCCGAGCTTCGTGCCCGGATCTTCCGTTGCATCGAAATGATCCTTGAAGAGGATATAGACCAGAATGCCGCCGACGATACCGCCGAGAAGCTGCGCGATGACATAGCCGGGTACCAGCGCCCAGTCAAACATGCCGCCGATCGCCAGTGCGATGGTCAGCGCAGGGTTGAAGCTTGCGCCGGAGGCTTCGCCGAAGATAAATGCGGGCACCATGACCGCAAGGCCCCAGGCAATGGTGATCTGGATGGAGCCTGCGCCCTTCATGCCGGACTTGTTGAGGGTCACGTTTGCAACGACACCGTCGCCGAGAAGAACCAGGAGCATGGTGCCTAAAAACTCAGCTAAATACACTAACATGTTTTTTCCTCCCTGTCAAAATAGATGTCTGTTTTCTTCCTTCTTTTTATTCGTCCTTCGCCCAGCCGAAGGAGCACTTGACAGCCTTGTTCCAGCCCTTTACCTTGGCTGTGCGCTCTTCTTCGGTGATCTCCGGATGGAATACACGGTCGATCGCGCGGTTATGGACGACGTCCTCCTTGTTTGCCCAGTAGCCGACGGCAAGACCAGCCAGATACGCCGCACCCATGGCGGTCGTCTCCACGCAGGTCGGCCGCTGGACCGGTGCGCCGGAGATATCGGACTGCATCTGCATCAGCAGGTTGTTGGCCGAAGCGCCGCCGTCGACGTTCAGCGCGGCCAGCTTGATGCCGGAGTCCGCCTGCATGGCGACAAGGATGTCGTTGACCTGATAGGCCAGGGATTCCATCGTCGCGCGGATGATGTGGTTCTTGTTGACGCCGCGGGTGATGCCCACGATGGTGCCGCGTGCGTACTGATCCCAGTGCGGCGCGCCGAGACCTGTGAACGCCGGGACAACGTAGCAGCCGTTGGTATCCTTGACCTTGCCGGCGTAGTATTCCGAATCCGGCGCGGACTCGATGATCTTCAGCTCGTCACGCAGCCACTGGATAGCGGCGCCGGCGACGAAGACGGAGCCTTCGAGCGCATATTCGACCTTGCCGTTCAGGCCCCAGGCGATCGTGGTGACCAGACCGTTCTTGGAGAACACGGGCTTCTCACCGGTGTTCATCAGCAGGAACGCGCCGGTACCGTAGGTGTTCTTGGCCTCGCCGGGATGGTAGCAGGCCTGGCCGAAGAGAGCGGACTGCTGGTCGCCGGCCGCGCCCGCGATCTTGATCGGGCCGCCGAGCAGCGACGGATCGGTCTCGCCGTAGATGCAGCTCGAGGGCATCGGGGTCGGGAGCATGCAGCGGGGGATATCGAGCTCCTTGAGGATGTCGTCGTCCCACTGCAGGGTGTTGATGTTGAAGAGCATGGTACGAGAGGCGTTGGAATAGTCGGTCACATGGACCTTGCCGCCCGTCAGCTTCCAGATGAGCCACGTCTCGACCGTGCCGAACAGCAGCTCGCCGCGCTCCGCACGCGCACGCGCGCCAGGGACGTTTTCGAGCAGCCAGTGGACCTTCGTGCCGGAGAAATAGGCGTCGATGACGAGGCCTGTCTTGGCGCGGAAGGAATCGGTCAGGCCCTTGGCCTTGAGCGAGTCGCAGTATTCGCTCGTCCGGCGGCACTGCCAGACGATGGCGTGGTAGATGGGCTCGCCGGTGACCTTATCCCAGACGATCGCGGTCTCGCGCTGGTTGGTGATGCCGATGGCGGCGATATCGGCGGCAGTTGCGCCGATCTTCTGCATGGCCTCGACAGCGACACCTAGCTGCGTGGCCCAGATCTCATTTGCGTCGTGCTCGACCCAGCCGGGTTTCGGAAAGTATTGGGGGAATTCGCGTTGCGAGACGCTGCACATTTCGCCGCTCTCGTTGAAGAGAATACAGCGGTTGGAAGTCGTGCCGGCGTCCAGGGCCATGATGTATTTTGCCATGAATACGTCCTCCTTATCTTTCTTGCAGATTTATGATCACCCTACAGGGGTATCTTCGAAAACAGTATAGCAGATAAAAGCTCCTGTGTCATTAGACAAGCTGCGAGAAATGTAAAAATAGCTAAAAAATAAAATTATATCGATTGATTTATAGCGGATGTGCACATAACATCGTATGCGGGAGACCAGCAAATAGAAGTGCTTCCGTAAAATTTATGACGCCTGCCGCATCGTCACGAACATCGCACGCATGTTCCGTGCGCAGGACTCGATGTTAAGCGGCGTCCGGCTGACGACGAGGCCGTCAAGCGTGCAGAATGCAGCGAAGCAGAGCATATCCAGCGCAAGCTGGTAGTTCCCGGCATCCTGCGAGCTGGCCGGGGGAAGAAAGCGTGCCAGCTGTGGCCGGAGGATCCCTGCGGTGAGCTGATAGAGCTTTTCACGGCCGAGGGCAGGGGAGAGCCTGCGCAGCAGCGGCTGTCTGGCCCGCAGCAGCGTCAGCGCCTGCATGCACCAGTCCTCCGCGCTGACGCTCTCGTCATATCGAAGCGGCGTACAGATCTCGCGTAGCACGATCCACTCCAGCACGCTGTAGATATCCTGATAGTGATAGTAAAAGGTCTGGCGCTTCATCTGCGCCTGTTCCATGACGCTCTGGACGGTGATCTTGCTGACCGGCTTCGTCAGCATCATCTGTTCGACGGCCTCCGCGATCTTTTCCTTGGTGTCGCTGCACATCGTGCATCCTCCTTACATCTGCCAGACGTCCGGCGCCGTGCTGGAAATGGCCAGCGCACCGGCCTCGAGCGCCTGCATGACCTCCCGTTTTTCCGTAATGAGCCCGCCCGTCAAAACCGGGATGCCCGTCATCTGCCGGACCTTCCGGATCATCGACGGCATCAGCCCGGGCAGGATGTCGACGGCGTCTGGCTTGAGGTTCCGCGCGCCCAGCGCTGCGTCAAACGCCATGGAGTCGATCAGAAACACCCGCAGAATGGCGATCATCTGCAGCTCCTTCGCCCGCTGGATCATGTTGGTGCGGGTCGAGATGATCCCGTCGGCCAGCGTGGTGCTGTGCAGGAAATCGACGGAGATCTCCTTCGCAGCAAGGCCCGTGATCAGATCCGCGTGGACGATGGCGATCTTCCCCGCGTCCTTGATCCGCCGGACGATCCCGGCGATGCCGCAGATATCGCCGTAGAGCACGAAGACGGTCTGCACGTCTGCCTGCAGACAGGCCTCCAGCCCCTCGTCGTCGCGGACCGCGGCAATGATGGGGTTCGACTGCAGGGCTTCATAGAGTCGTTGTTCCAATCTGATCCGCCTTTCTCCATGATCTGGATCCTGAAAAAATAAAAAAGAGCATGCAAAACAGACGGCTCGATTAGTCCGCTTGTCCCCATGCTCAACACTCCGGGCAGCTATCCTCTTGTGTTTTTTTCTGATGTTAGGATAGCATAATCATCAAAAGAATGCAAGAAAAATTGCGCTCGTTTGTTAAAATTGTAAGTTTTCACAAAAATTACACCGGTCGACTATTCAATCTGCAAATGGAAAGAAGAATTTATCCGCAACATATAATTTTTTATAAATTCCTCTTGACAAGCGAAAAATCGGCGCGTATAATTTTTTATACAAAAAGAAAAAATTACAGATCACCGGGAGGGAACCATCATGAAGCTCGATCAGCTCGATACGCCGTCCCTGCTCATCGACCGGGAGCGGCTGCTGAAAAATCTCGCGGACATGCAGCGCTATGCCGACAGCTATGGCGTGCAGCTCCGCCCGCACACCAAAACGCATAAAATGCCCGCCATCGCCAAGCTGCAGCTGCAGCAGGGCGCCTGCGGCGTCGCCGCCGCCAAGACCGGCGAGGCGGAGGTCCTGGCGGAAAACGGCCTGCGGGATATCTTCATCGCCAACGAGATCGTCGGCGAGCAGAAGCTGCGGCGCATCGCCGCGCTGGCCGCGCGCGGCGTAACGATCTCCTTCGGCGTCGATACGCTCTGCCAGGTGACGCAGGCCGAGCAGGTCTTTGCCGCACAGAACGTAAGCGTCCCCGTCCTGATCGAGATCGAGGTCGGGGAGAACCGCTCCGGCGTCATCGAAGAGGCGGATTTCCTGAAGCTCCTCGATATGCTCCGCGCCTGCCCGCACGTCGTCTTCGGCGGCATCTTCTCCCACGACGGCAACAGCTACGGCGCAGCGGACCTTCCCGCGCTCCTCACCCTGTCCGAGGGCGCGCAGCGCCGCACGCTGCATTTTGCCGCCCTGGCCGCCGCGCACGGCATGCCCTGCCGGACCGTCAGCTACGGCGCGACGCCGACCTTCATGAACCACGTCCCCATCCTCCCCGGCATCACCGAGCTGCGCCCCGGCACCTACGCCCTGATGGATGCCTCGCAGGGCCACGCCATCGGCACGCTGGACCGCTGCGCGGCGACCGTGCTGGCGACGGTCATCAGCAAGCCCACCGATACGCGCACCATTCTGGACGTCGGTGCGAAGGGCCTGACCATGCAGTCCCGCACCGAGGGCATCTGCGCTGTGCCGGGGAAGGGCACGCTCTACGACTGCCCGGAGGTCCACATCGAAAAGGTCTTCGACGAGCACGCAATCATTCTCGACCGCGCCTTCCACGACCGCGTCCGCATCGGCCAGAAGGTCCGCATCATCCCCGTCCATATCTGTCCCGTCTGCAACCTCTACGATCAGGCCTACCTGATCTCCGGCGACGACGTGGTGCAGACGCTCCCAATCGCCGGGCGCGGAAAGCTGCAGTAAGGAGGAAAAACTATGGAGATCAGACCGGCGCTTGCGCCCTATGTCCCGCTGGCGCGGATGCTGGCGCAGACCTTCGGGCAGGACTGCGAGGTCGTGCTGCACGATCTGGACTGCCCGGAGCATTCCATCGTCTGCGTGGAAAACCCGTCCGTCACCGACCGGAAGGTCGGCCAGAGCTTCGACCAGCTCGTCCGGCAGGTCATCCTCTCAGACGAACTGAAGGAGGATTTCGTCGCCAATTACTATTTTACCGCCCCGAACGGCAAGCGCATCCGCTCCTCGACGCTCCTGATCCGCGACGGCGATGGACGCCTGACCGGCGCGCTCTGCCTCAACCTCGACACCACCCGCCTCACGCAGCAGATCGCCTACCTGCAGTCGCTGCTCCCGCAGCCGCCTGAGCCGAAACCGGAGCAGCCAGAGCCGCAGACCGGCGCGGAGCATGTCGCGGTGATGATCGAAAACCTGATGGACCGCATCATCGGCGACGAGCCGCCGCTCACGCGTGAGGCCCGACTTGAGAAGATCCGCTTCATGGACAGCAAGGGTATCTTCCTCATGAAGGGCAGCATCGAAAAGGCGGCGGAAAAGCTCGGCGTCAATAAAGTCACCATCTACAGCTATCTGGATGAAGTCAGGGGGAAACGCGGATGAAAGCCATCACACTCGAATCGAAGCTGCCCAACGCCGGGCATTACGTCCCGGGCATGATCTCGGGCCAAACGCTCTATATCTCCGGCCAGCTCCCGGTCCACCATGAGACCGGCGCACCCATGGCCCCGGATCTCGCGCAGCAGACGAAGGACGCCCTGCACAATGTCGAGCGTGTCCTGCTTGCCGCCGGCTGCGGCAGGGAAGACGTGGTCCTCTGCCGCGTGTACATTTCCGATATCGCCCTCTGGGACGAGATCAACGCGGTCTACGCCGCCTTCTTCGGCAGCCATAAGCCCGCCCGCGTCGTCGTCCCCACCCGGGCGCTGCACCACGGCGCACTGGTCGAGATCGAAGCCGTCGCAGAACTGAAAAACTGAAAGGGAGGAACCAACATGAACTTTATCTGCACCAGATGCGGCCGCAAAGAGGCCGTCACCACCCGCGCCGCCCACTGCACCTGCGGCGGCCTGTGGCAGCTGGAAGCCGACCTGCCCGCGTTTGACCTCTCTGGCGTTGACACGCACGAATGGAGCCTCTTCCGCTACCGGAAGTTCATGGCGCTGGAGGACGAGAGCTGGCGCGCCGTCACCATGGGCGAGGGCATGACCCCCGTCGTCCGTCTGGACGGGGATACGCTGCTCAAAATGGATTACTTCATGCCCACCCTTTCCTTCAAAGACCGCGGCGCGGCTGTGCTGATCGCGCACTGCAAGTCGATCGGTGTCGATCGGGTCGTGCAGGATTCCAGCGGCAACGCGGGCAACGCCGTCGCGGCCTACTGCGCCAAGGCGGGCATCGCCTGCGAGATCTTCGTGCCCGAGGGCACGAGCCCCAAGAAGATCGACATGATCCGCGCCCACGGCGCGGTCTGCACCGTTGTCCCCGGCTCGCGCGACCACTGCGCCGACGTCTGCCGCGCAAAGGTCGAGCAGGAGGGCGTCTATTACGCGAACCACGTCTATAACCCCTTCTTCTACGAGGGCACCAAGACCTATATCTATGAGGTCTTCGAGCAGCTCGGCCGCATCCCTGCCAATCTCGTCATCCCCGTGGGCAACGGCACGCTCTTCCTCGGCGCGATCTACGCGCTCGAGCACCTGCAAAAAAGCGGCGTCATCGACCATTTCCCGCAGATCATCGCCCTGCAGAGCCAGAACTGCGACCCGCTTCTGCGCGCCGCCGCGCAGGGGGCCCCGGAACCCGCGGCCGTCACTCCCGCGCCCACCATCGCCGAGGGCATCGCCATCGGCAAGCCCATGCGCGGCGAAGAGATCCTGCGGCTGGCAAAAAAGCACGGCGTCCGCTTCGTCCACGCCCCGGAGGACAAAATTCTCGAGGCCCGCGCCGCCCTCGCCCGCAAAGGCGTCTACTGCGAGCATACCACCGCCGCCAACTACGCCGCCTACCTCGAATACCGCCGCCTCAACGGCCCCACCCCCGACACCCTCCTCACCATCTGCGGCGCCGGCCTCAAATCTGACCACTGACCCCAAAGCCTCCCCACCCGGGGAGGCTTTTCTATATCCGCCGCAGCATAAAAAAAGCCTCCCCTCACAGGGGAAGCCATGAGAATGCCGAAGTCCGAAGCCTCCCCTTCCAGGGGAAGTGGCTCGGCGATAGCCGAGACGGAGAGGTCGTATCAAATTTGCAGTGACCTCTCAGTCAGCCTTCGGCTGCCAGCTCCCCTGCAAGGAGAGCCTTTTCCGCTGCGGCGGGGCTTAACCC
>DHKK01000144.1:0-9519 GCA_002404795.1 Clostridiales bacterium UBA4696 | reverse complement strand
CTTGACAAGGGGAGCCTTGGACACGCGCACCCCAAAGCCTCCCCTTGTTAAGGGGAGGTGCCGAGCGAATGCGAGGCGGAGAGGTTATACCCCTCACGCATCCAGCACCGACACGAGGTATTGCCACGTCAGGGTTTTCCGGCGGAAGAGCTTCAGGAGCAGCTTCTGGTTTTCCTCTGAGTGCTCGACTTCCTTGCTGTATAGGCTGGCCGCCGCGCAGAGGGCCGTTTCGGATCCTGCGTCGTCCAGCAGCTCGCGCAGGCACAGCAGGTGGAACACACATACTTCGATGCGCGGCAGCAGCTGCCGGTCATTCACGGCCTTGAGCGCGTAGCGGAACAGAAAATAGACCAGAAGATTTTCATACGGTACGGCCAGCTCTGTCCGAAATGCCGCGGGCGGCGCATCCTGCCGCATGGCGGCGTCCAGCATGGACTCAAACCGCTTTGTCAGATGCTCCATATTGTTCAGCACCATCCAGCACGGGAAAAACCGCCCCGCCCGGCTGCGCAGCCGCGCCAGCCGCACCAGACTCCGGTCCTGATACCCGCGCCCGCCGAACCGCCGCGCCAGCACCGCCGCCAGCTCCTCGCGGCCCTCGTCCAGCAGCCGCTGTACCCGCCGCGCCAGCAGCAGAATGAGCGCCAGCCGGTCCTCGATCGGCCGCGACCGGTCCTGCGCCAGCCGGAAAAACGCCTGCCGCGCCGCCAGCAGCGCCGGATATAGCTCCGGGTCCATCTCGTTCGGCACGACGGGCCCGCCGTCGTCCCAGGTCTCAATCCGCAGCGGCGCTTCATGCGTCAGCAGCAGCCGCGCCGCCTCCGGACAGGACAGCGACAGCGTCAGCTCCGCCGTCTGCCCATATTCCTCCGTGAACCGCGGGTGCGTACCGCACGTCCGGCAGAGCGCCTCCGCGCCGTATGCCGCCTGGATGGGGCAGAGGCCGTCCTCCCGCAGCAGGACGCAGCGGCCGTTCTCCTCCCGGAAGCGCGTCTCGCCGTTTTCCGTGACCAGCGCCGCGCGCACCTGCTCGCCAAGCGGGCCGGGCATGGCGCGGTAGCGCGCCAGCGCGTCCGCGTCCAGAATGATCTGCCAGTCCTTGCAGCAGGTATCAGGGCAGTCGCCAGCCAGACAGTGAAATTGGTTGACATAATCAAATTGCGCGTGCTTCATATCCTCGCCTCATTTCTTTTTCCGATGATATCAGCTTTCTTTCCCCGCGTCAACTTGCCAGCGCCCACTTTTTGTGCTATACTGACAGAACGATTTTCCAGATCCCGAGGTATTCCATGAAAAAACTGAAACGAACCTATACGCGCTGCGCCGGGCTGACGGCCCTGGTGCTGCTTGCGCTGCTGATCGCCGGATCGTTCGCCGACCTGCCGATCTCCCGCTTCCTCTATCCCGGCCATGAGAGCTCCTTCGGCCAGTTTTTCGCCGCCTTCGGCGAGCTGCCGGCCTTTGCGCTGCTGGCCAGCTGCGGGGTGCTGCTGATCGTGCGGCGCGGCGAGTTCCGCCCGGAGCTGCATGTCATTCTGCTGGCCTTTGGCATTTGCCTGATCGCGGGCAGCGTCTTCCTTTCCATTCATGAGGCGACGGACAACGTCCCTGCGCTCCCCACGGCGGTCGCGCTGCTGGTGACCCTCTTTGTCGACGCGCTCGCGGCCTTCGCCTTCCTCTTTATGACGCGCGGCTGCCAGGCCAAGACGCTCCTGCGCTTTTTGTGCACGGTCATCTTCGTCTGCGTCGGCATCATGCTGCTCATCAACATCATCAAGGTCCCCTGGGGCCGCGCGCGGATGCGCCTGATCTATTCGACCGGCAATGACACCTATTTCACCAACTGGTGGCAGGCCGGCACGGCGCTCAAGAAAAAGCTCGTCGCCGACGGCGTCTCGTCCGATGAGTTCCGCTCCTTCCCGTCCGGCCATACGGCTTGCGCCGCCTGCGCCATGCTGATGATCCTCATCCCGACCATCTGCCGCCGCCTGCACGACAAGGAAAAGCTCTTTATGGCCATCGGCGCAGCCTGGACCGCCGTCGTCGCCTTTACAAGACTGCGCATGGGCGCGCATTTCCTCTCGGACGTGTGCGTCTCGTCGCTGCTGACCATCGGCCTCGGCGCGCTCGCGGTCTGGCTGTTCTACTTCAACCGCCCCTTCTTTACCCGCATCTGGCTCTTTTTCTCCGGCGAAGCCGCCGGCAAAAAACAGCCCGCACCGGAGAAGTAAAAAGCAATCCCAGCGCCCGGAAAACGGCAGCGCACCAGCGCCTCCCTCTGACGAGGGGGGTGGCAAAACCGAAGGTTTTGACGGAGGGAGAGAAGACCCGAAGGTTTCCACTTTCTCAAAGCAATGCGAAAATCCAACATTTTCTCTCCCTCAGTCAGCTTCGCTGACAGCTCCCTCGTCAGAGGGAGCCTTTGATTACGAAAAACCCGCCCAGGTCTGGCCCAGGGCGGGTTTTATGTTGTTATACCGTCTCCGGCAGCGTGAAATCGTAGCGCATGGCCAGCGCCTGGAACAGGTCCTGCATGACCTTTTCGGAGATCGCGCGGATATCCATCCCCGCGATGAACTGCAGCACCTTCTGCAGCTCGTCCTCCGGCACGCGGTAGCCGCGCAGGCTGAACGACAGGAAGGCCTCCAGTTTCTGCTCGAGCGTCATCGTCTCGTCGCACGGATGGGCCATATAGCCCCGCATGAGTCCTGCGGAGCCGAGCTCCAGCGTGTAGAAGTCCTGCGCTGTGAGCGACGGCTGATACGGCCCGAAGATCTGATACAGCTCCTTGGCCGTCTCGCGGAAGATATACTCCGAGGCTTCGCGCTGCGAATAGGCCTCGATGTAGATCTCGCGTAGATTCTCGTTCAGCTCCGTCAGCGTAATCTGAATCGCGGTTTCGAGGGCATAGACAAAGACAGGCGGCAGCTCCGTGCCGACCGTGTTCCGCGCTGCATCGAACTGATTGGTGAACATGAAGCCGACCAGCTCGGTCAGCACGCCGTCCTTGGCGCGGAAAATATTCTGAAAGCTGCTGTTGGAGACCTCCGCCTTCTGGATGATCTCCGCGACGGTCGTCTTTTTGTAACCCTGCTCCAGAAACAGCTTGACGCAGACCCTCAGGATCCGCCGCTTCGCCGGCAGACTTGCATTGGTGAGTGCGATCGCAAACACTCCCTTTCTTTCTTTTTTACGCTTTAAATTGTGTATATCATAGCATGAAATCGGAAAAACAACAAGTAAAAAAGCGCTGGATGCAACAAAAAATTGTATCCGGCGTTCTTTTTTTCGGAAAAAACACCCTCAGCGCAGTCCCTGCGCCTGTTCGCGGCGCACGATGCCGTCTTCCATGACTGCGTGGACGCGCTCGCCGACCTCGATCGTCGTCTTGCCGGCGATCTCTTCCGCCGGGATGACGCCCAACACGTCGAGCCACACCTCCGTATGCTTGCGGAACATGTTGCGCAGGATTGCGCGGGAGTTGACCAGCGAGCAGATCACGATGGGCACGTTGGCCTTCTGCGCGATCTTGAATACGCCGCAGCGGTAGGGAAGCAGGGGATCGGCCGTCCGGTTCGTCCGGCCCTCGGGGAACACGGCGATGGAGGCCTTGTCGTCCTTGATGAACTGGATGGCCTTGAGGATGGACTTGAGCGACTCACGGTCGTTGTCCCGGTCGACCGGCAGGCAGAGCACCTTGCGCATGATCTGCGCGACGACGAAGATCGAGAAATTTTCCTTCTTTGACAAAAACGCCAGATCGGCCCACGGCATGGACGAATAGAACACCAGCGGGTCGAACGCGAAGCGGTGGTTGCTCACGAGCAGGAAGCGGGTGTCCCGCGGGACTTTTTCGAGTCCTGTCACATTGACATGCACGCCGCCGAGTGTCAGCGCCAGCCGGCAGAACTCGTTGAGCAGGAACCGGAAGTAGCCGCTGGGCTTTTCCAGCAGCTTTTTCGGGTCGACAAACAGACACGAGATGAGCACGACCAGCAAAAACAGCAGCACCAGCGCCAGAAAGCTCCCCGCAAAAAACACCGGCACCTGCCACAGCGCGTGGAGCGTAGCGAACCCGGACGCTGCCCACGTCAGCGCGCAGCTGGCGAGGAGCGCGAGCACGAGAAATACATAGAGCATGATCTACGAACACCTGCCGAAGATGAAGATTTGATAAAGATTTTATGAAAATCTTCTTAAGATTTCAAGTACCCATTATACGCGCAGGCGCCGCGAAAATCATCTCCCAAATGAAGAATTCACAAATAATTCACGGTTGCGCAGCTGCGCGCTGGCGGCTGATCTCGGCCCAGCTCGGGATCTTTGCGATCCGCTCGGTCAGCTCCTGCATGCAGCCGGGGATATCGATCTTCTGCGGACAGATCGCGGCGCATGCGCCGCAGCCAAGACAGGCCGACGGCTGCTGCGATTCCGGCAGCGCCTCGACCGCCATGATCGCATTCGTGGACGGGGCGATGCGGATCTCGTTGAGCACGCGCAGCATCTGCGGGATATTGATTCTTTGCGGGCAGCCGTCACAGCAGTAGCGGCAGGCCGTGCAGGGGACGGCGTTTTTCATCTGCTCAGCGAAGCGGAGCAGGCAGGCGGCCTCTTCTTCGCTCAGCGGCTGCGGATGGTCAAAGGTGGCGAGATTGTCCTTCATCTGCGCCAGATCCGACATGCCGCTGAGGATCATCGTCACGCCCGGGATCTGCTGCACCCACCGCAGCGCCCAGGATGCCGCCGACGCCTCCGGCCGCATCGCGCGCAGCTCCGCCGTCATGCTTTCTGGCAGATTCGCCAGCTTGCCGCCGCGGATGGGCTCCATGACCCAGATGGGGATGTTGTACCGGTTCAGCAGCTCGCATTTTTCCTTCGCCTGCTGCAGCGTCCAGTCCAGATAGTTGAGCTGGATCTGACAGAACTCCATTTCCGCCCCGTGCCGCTGCAAAAACTGCTCCAGCGCGGGCACCCCTGCGTGCGTGGAGAAGCCAAGATGCCGGATCCGGCCGTTTTTCTTCTGCTCCAGCAGATACGGGATGATGTTCCACCGCGCGTCCTCATAGACCCCGATGGAGTTTTCGTAGACGTTGTGCAGCAGATAGAAATCAAAATACTCCACGCCGCACTTCTTCAGCTGCCGTTCAAAGATATCCGCCACGTCATATGTAGGCGCGATCTGATGGCCGGGGAACTTGTCCGCCAGGTAGAAGCTCTCCCGCGGATAATTCTGCAGGATCCTGCCGATGACGGTCTCCGACTTGCCGGAGTGATAGGGCCAGGCAGTGTCGAAGTAGTTGACGCCCTGCCGGATGGCGGCGTCAGTCATGGCCGCGGCCAGTTCCTCGTCGATGCTTTTGTCCTCGCGCAGCGGCAGCCGCATCGTGCCGAAGCCGAGCTGCGACAGCTGCAGATCCTGAAACGCCTTGTAGATCATAGAGCATTTCCCTTTCTTTACTTATATATTTTCTGTACCCAGCATAGCACATTTCCCACCGGATTTCCAGCACAGAAAAAACCGCCGGCAGCAAAAGCTGCCGGCGGGAAAGATTCAGAAGCTGATGACGCCGAGATGCTCGAGCAGGATCTTCAGGCCGATGAGGATCAGGATGATGCCGCCCGCGAGCTCCGCCTTGGCCTTGTACCTGAGACCGAACAGATTGCCGACCTTCAGCCCTGCGGCGGAACAGACGAACGTCGTCATGCCGATCAGACAGACCGCCAGCGGCACATTGACGTCCGGCAGCAGCGCGAATGTGATGCCGACAGCCAGCGCGTCGATGCTCGTGGCCAGCGCCAGAAGGAGCATCGTCTTGAAGCTGAACGAGTCGTTGCCGTTGGACTCTTCCTTGGAAAGGCTCTCCTTGATCATGCCCGCGCCGATGGCGGACAGCAGCACGAACGCGACCCAGTGGTCAAAGGCTGTGATGTACTGCTCGAACGTCGAGCCCAGAAAATATCCGATGGTCGGCATCAACGCCTGAAAGCCGCCGAACCATGCGCCGATGATCAGATAATGCCTGGTCTGCAGCCGCTTGGTCGAAAGTCCCTTGCAGATCGAGACGGCGAATGCATCCATCGACAGACCGATGCCCAGCAGCAGGATCTCCAGAATACGCATAACTTACACAGCCTTTACAGAGAAGTTTTGTTAATATCTCACAGGTTTCGGAGAAAGTCAAGAAAAAAGCGCGGGAACCGCGCTTTTTTCTGAAATTCATGCGTTACGGTTTTTTGCCTTTCCGAATTTCTTCGCAAAGGCACGGTGGTAGATGATGAAATACAGGATCACGCTCACCGGGATGGCGACGAAAACGTCGAGGATGGAATGCTGCTTGACGAACACCGTCGACATGCTGATAAGGATGCCAAGCGGCAGCATGACCCACTGCAGGTGCCGCCTGCGCAGCGGCTCGGAGTCAAAGCAGGCGAGCGTCAGCGCCGCGCAGCCGATGACGTGCATGCTCGGCAGCACGTTCGTGTTGGTGTCGGCGGCATAGATGCGCTGCAGTAGCCAGGTGAACAGATCGTGCTGCGCAAATTCCGTCGGCCGCAGATCCTGCCCGTTCGGGAAGATCAGGCAGAACAGGATCGATCCGCCGAAGCCGAGGCCGATGTAGAGCATGTACCGCTTGAACCCCTCCGCGTCGTAGAACATCAGATAGAGCGTCATCAGAAACAGCAGCGGATGCCACAGGCAGTAGGGGATGATAAAATACCGGCAGAAGGGGATCTTGTCGTCCAGCGGCAGATAGGAGACCCAGTAATTGTCGGTCACAACATGCTCCGCGATGGCGAACATCGCCAGATAGACGAGCCAGATCAGCAGATACCAGTGATGGTGATAATTCTCAACCGTCCCGAGCCTCAGGGGCTTCCGGCCGGTCTTGTGCCTGGAGTTGCTCATGGGGTGCATCGAGCTCCTTGCTTTCTGTAGTGATGGTAGGGATAAACGCCTTTGCGATGCGGCCCTTGCCGCGGCGCTTGATATAGAAGTAGCCGAAAACGCTGAAGGTCAAAGCGCCGATGAAGTTGACGAACAGATCCTCCATCGTGTCGTACAGGCCGATATCCAGATACCCGTCAAAGCCCAGGTCTTGGCCGTTGACGGCCACGGAGGTGATCTTGTCGATCGTGATGGGGATATTTTTGTTCGTCGGGTCGAGCATGACGGAGGAGATCGTGTGCACGATCGTGTCCTTCTGCATGTCCATATGGAACAGCCGGTCCACGCTGAATTCGACAAATTCCCATAAAACGCCGATCGTCAGCGAGAAGCAGAACGCGACGAGCGCCACATAGATCGGGGACAGCTGGAATTTGATCTTGTCGTTGCGGTTGAGGATATCGATCAGCGCAAAGCCGAAGGCCGCGCTGAGAAAACCGCTCGTTGTGTGCAGGATCGTATCCCAGTTGGGAACATTCACGAAGAAGCACGCCAGCTCACCCAGGATCTCCGAGGCGAAGATGAAGACCAGGATGATGATCTCCAACGTGCTCGGCAGCTCGATGCCGAAGTTCCGCTGCACGAACAGCGGCAGCAGGAACAGAAACAGCACCAGCAGGCAGATCGCCGCGTTTTCATATTCGCCCCGCAGGATCGAAGAAACGAGGATCGCAACGACGATCAATCGCAAAACGACGTAGACCGTGAACACGGCCGGCTTCTTCTTCGCCTCTGCGAGCAGCCGCAGACGCTTCTGGCGGGACTTTTCCTTCATATCCTTTGAACTCCTTCTTTGGTAAAGAGAATACTACTCGATGCGCGCGAAAAAAACAAGATTCCGTTTGTTAAACTTTTATGAAGATTGGGCACGGGAGAGATTCTGTACAAAAATCACGCGGTATGCTTTTTCCGGAAGAATAGCTTCTCCACGCGCTTGTACAAAAAGAACGTCAGCAGCGACACCAGCACGCCCTTGAGTAGATTGAACGGCACGACCGCGAACAAAACCAGCGTGGAAAGGCTCGTGATGGCCCCGTTGATCTGCGTGCCCATCGAGACGATGGCCTCGAGCGGCATCCCGTACATGACCGCGAAGCGCGGGATGAGGAACCAGGCGTTGAAGAGGCTGCCAAACACCGTCATCACCGCCGAGCCCACCGCGAGCGAGACGATCGCGCCCTTCTTGCTCAGCGTCTTCTGGTACACGATCGCCGCTGGCAGCACGAACGAGCAGCCCACCAGGAAGTTGGCCAGATCGCCCACGAACGCGGTCGACGTGCCCTTGAGCAGCAGCTTGATGAGCACCTTCAGAAACTCGCACACCACGCCCGACACCGGCCCGAGATAAAACGCGCAGATCAGCACCGGCAGCTCGCTGAAATCGAGCTTATAAAACGACGGCGCGAAAAACAGCGGGATCTCGATCACCATCAGCACGCCGGAGATGGCGGCCAGCATGGCGATCGTGGTGATCGTGTGCGCGGCGTTCAGCCGGTGACGGCGGCGCATGACGAGTTTCTCGCTGACCCAGGCCAACAGTAGGACGCCCGCCGTGATCCCCAGGCAGAGCAGGACGAATTGTGCGTTTTCAGAGAGGGTTTCCAGAAATGTGTGCATACAGACCATCCTTTGCAATAAAAAATGAAAAACACCTGAAGAGATCTTCAGGTGCTGCAGCCGGACGGCCCGATATTCCACCGGCTCCGCCAAAGAAAATCTTCTTCCATCCAGACTGTACTGTCGGTACCGGAATCACACCGGTTCAGCTTTCGCTCGCGGACTTTACCGCCGGTCGGGGATCGCACCCTGCCCTGAAGATCTGTTCACTTTTCGCCCTCATCATAGCACGCCGGGGGCCGCTTGTAAAGAGGCTGTTTTTTTGCTATACTGTGGAAAACGCGACGGGGAGGAGAGCCGCCATGATCTGCGCCTTTACCGGCCACCGGCCGGAGCATCTGCCCTGGGGCCGGGACGAAGACGACCCGCGCTGCCGGGCGCTGAAGATCCTGCTGCGCCGCACGGTGCAGCAGGTCTATGACCGCGGCTTCCGGACCTTTCTGTGCGGCATGGCCCGCGGCTGCGACCAGTATTTTGCCGAGGCCGTTCTTTCCTGCCGCACCGCCGGGACCGCGCCGGAGGCCTCTCTCACGGCCATGGTCCCGTGCCCCTCGCAGAAAGACGGCTGGACGGCAGAGGAGCAGGCGCGCTACGACGCGCTCCTTGCCGCCTGCAGCGCAGTCGAGGTGCTCGAGCCGTCCTATACCCCCGGCTGCATGCTCCGCCGCAACCGCGCCATGGTGCAAAGAGCCTCCCTCCTCATCTCCGTCTTCGACGGCACCCCCGGCGGCACCGCCTCCACCCTCCGCTTCGCCGCCCAACAGGGCATCGAGATCCTCCCACTGTGGATGTAGCAGAAAAGCCTTCCCCTATGAGGGGAAGGTGGCACGGCGAAGCCGTGACGGATGAGGTGGAGGCAGTGCATTTACGCGACGCTGTCCACCTCATCAGTCAGCCTCCGGCGACAGCTTCCCCTCATAGGGGAAGCCATTGTCCGCTGCGGCGGGCTAACCCCT
>DHKK01000145.1:4836-11298 GCA_002404795.1 Clostridiales bacterium UBA4696 | reverse complement strand
AACTGGCTGCACGAGCAGGAGACGAGGAAGCCGCCCGGGCGCACGAGCTTCATGCACTGCAGATTGAGCTCCTTATACCCGCGGTAGGCGCTTTTGAGCACCTTGCGGCTCTTGGCGAAGGCGGGCGGGTCGCAGATGACGAGCCCATACTGCCGTCCTTCGGCAGCATACTGCCGGGCAAGGTCAAAGACGTTCGCGCAGGTCGTCGTGACCCGGTCGGCCACGCCGTTGAGCACTGCATTGCGCCGCACGAGGGCCAGCGCCTCCTCCGACACATCCACGGCCTCGACCGACGCCGCGCCGTAGAGCGCGGCATGGATGGAAAAGCCGCCGGTGCAGCAGCAAAGGTCGAGCACATCCTGCCCGGGCGCGTAGGGCTTCAGCCGCCCGCGGTTTTCCTGCTGGTCAAGAAAATGGCCGGTCTTCTGCCCGTTTTCGATGCAGACGAGCATCCGCGCGTCGTGCTCCCGGATGATGAGTTCCTCCGGGACCGTGCCGTAGACGCAGGCCTTGATCTGCGGCAGCCCCTCTTTTTCGCGCACGGGCAGATCGTCCCGCTCATAGATCCCGCGCGGGGCAAAGATCTCCGCGAGGATCTCCACCAGCGTTTGTTTCCACTGCTCGAGACCGAGGCAGGCGATCTGGAACGACAGGCAGTCGGCAAATTTATCGACAGTCAGCCCCGGCAGCCCGTCCGACTCGCCGAAGACCACCCGGCACGAGTCGGAAAAGCCCAGCGTCTGCCGCGTCTGCCACGCCGCACGGATGCGGCGGGCGAAAAAGTCACGGTCGATCGTCTCCTCCGCCCGGCGCGTGAGCACGCGGACGGTCAGCTTCGACCGGGCGTTAAAGAACCCGCGGGCCACGAAGCGCTGGCGGCTGTCCAGCACGTCGACGACGCAGCCGTCGGTGCAGATATCGTCCGCCCAGTCCAGCTCGTTGTCATAGATCAGCTTCTGCCCCTTCAGCACACCGGCTTCCTCGCCCCGGCGCAGGCAGACCTTCGGATCGTCCATAGCTCCTCCTATAGCTCGAGCGTATAGCGCTCGCAGGCATTGATGATGGTGGTGCCGCCGCGCTGCAGCACGCGGGGGATCGCGTGGCCGTACTCCGTATGCACGTGGCCGTGGATCAGATAGCGCGGCTGATAGCGGTCGAGCAGCGGCAGGAAGGCCTCAAAGCCGCGGTGGGCAAAGTCCTCCGCGTCGCCGAAGCCGCGGGCCGGGGCGTGCGTGAGCACGATATCGACGCCGCCCGCGCGGCGGATCTTCCAGCCGAGCTTCCGGATGCGGGCTTCCATCTGCCGCTCGGTGTACTGGTTCCGGCCCCCGGAATACAGGGGACTGCCGCCAAGGCCCACGATGCGCAGGCCGCCCACCGTCACGAGCTTGTCTTCAATGCACTCGCAGCCCTCCGGCGGGCGCGATTCGTAGTTATCGTCATGGTTTCCCCGGACATAGAGCAGGGGCGAACGGCCGAGCGTGGCGAGAAACGTCAGATATTCGGCCTTCAGATCCCCGCACGAGAGCATCAGATCATACTCCCGCAGGCAGCCGGGCTTGTAAAAATCCCAGAGATAGCGGCTCTCCTTGTCCGCAAGCAGAAGCAGCTTCACAGCAGCGGCCCCCTTTTCTTCGGCTGGAGCGCATCGCGGTAGACGCCGAGCAGGCGCACCATCGGCTGCGCCATCGGCAGCAGCTCCTCATAAGCCGGGATCTTGCCGGTGACATTGCTGCACAGCCAGTCCATCCGCAGGATCTTCTCCGGCGAGAACCACTGCTCTCCATCATTGCGCAGCGTGCCCGCCTGATCGGTGATGCGGCGGTGGAAGGGCGTCAGCTCGCCGTGCACCAGCGCCTCGCGCAGCACCCGCAGCAGCACCCGCGGGCCGTCCGGCACGCTTTGGGCCAGCTGCACGTCGACCGCGCCGCTGGCAAAGCCCCACCAGTAATTGATCGCCCCGGCGGCGTTCAGCTCGTCCCAGCCGCCGCGCAGGATGCTGCGCGCGAGGCGGATATAGATCTCGCCCCAGTTGCGGATCGGCAGCGCCTCGCGCCGCGGCTTTCCGTCCTCCACGCGGCACAGGCCGCGCCAGCCGTTCTCCTGCCCCGGCCGCTTGAGGTCGTGGGCACAGATCATGCCGAGGCCCTCCGCCGCCAGCGTAACGGCCGGCTCCTGCTCGCAGCACGACCAGCGGAGAATGATCTGCGCGTCCGGCCGCGTCAGCTGCGCGCCGAGGGCGAAAGCGTTGATGGCCGCAGGCGTGCCGAAGACCGGCGCGTCGGCGACGTAGCCGATGCGCGCGTCCGTTGCCAGCGTCCCGGCCAGCGCGCCGAGCAGGAATTTGGCCTCATAGATCCGGCTGTAATACGTCCGGACGCCGGGATACGGCATATCGACCGAGCAGTTGAGAAAGCGCACGCCGGGATACTTGGGCGCGAGCTTGCGGCAGGCGAAGATCAGCGGCACCGTCGTGGTGAAGACGACCTGCGCGCCGTCGGCCGCGGCCTGTTCGAGCGCGTCCTCGGGGCTGGGATAGTCCGTCACGAGATAGACCCGCGCGTCGACGGCCTCGCCGAGCGCCTGCACCAGCTGGCGCCGCCCGGCCTCATGCGCGGCGATCCACGGGCTGTCCTCCGGCGCGCATTCGTAGACGAACGCCGCGCGCAGGCACCCGCGGAAGCCGGCCAGACGGCCAAGCAGGCTCTGCGGCTCCGGCGCGGCCTCGGTCTGCACGGCGATCTTGCCGCCCTGGGCGACGGCCTCCAGCTCCGGCCAGATGGCGCGGATGGACCGTTCCAGCTCCGCCTGCGTCAGCACGCGCAGATCGCCCAGCGTGTATGCGTGCAGCCAGGTCAGCAGCGCCTCCGCCGTTGTGACGGGCGGCGCGGATTGCGTCAGCTTGTCATAAGCGGTCTTGAAGGTATAGAACGCGGCGAGAAACGCGCGGCGCTCCTTTTGCGACCAGACGTGCTCGGCGTCGAAGCCGAGCGCGGCCTGCAGCTTGGGATAGTCGCCCAGGCGGTTGAAATGCACCTGATACAGGCCGCAGCGCTCGTAAAAGTGCAGGAATTCATAGTAGACCCGCACAGCCGGGTCGTCGGAGTACAACGGCAGCACGCGCGTGACATACGCACGGATGGTCGGCGCGCCGAAGCTCCGCAGGACGCTCACGCGCTTGTTGCCCTCCTGCACGTAAAACTGCCCCATATACTCAAAGCAGCGGATGGGGTCGACGATGCCGGTATCGCCCAGATGCGCCTCGCAGAGCGAGATCCACTTGCTTGCAAACTCCGTCCCCAGGTCCAGCAGCGGCATGAAATTCGCCGCGAAGGCCGTCTGCCGTCCGGCGGTGTTCATCCCGACGATCTGGGCGATCGGGATCTCCAGCTCGCCCAGGTCCACGCGCCCGGCCACCACGCTGCCCTGCAGCAGCGTCTCGAGGACCTGCGGATAGGGGTCGCGTCCGCGGTGGACGCAGTCGCGGTAGCATTTCTGCCCGGCTTTGAGCGCCAGCTTGAACTGATGCAGCGCTTCCTGTCTGTTGATGCTCGTGGTCATGGTCCTATCTCCTTTCCCGTTTCTATGCACAAGAGCCGCCCGCGGTTCGGGCGGACGGCTCGGATATGACTTATATTTCCTGTCTGCCCTCCAGCGCGCGCAGCAGCGTCACCTCGTCGGCATATTCCAGCTGGCTGCCCACGGGGATGCCATAGGCCAGCCGCGTCACCTTCACGTCCATCGGACGCAGCAGACGTGACAGATACATGGCCGTGGCCTCGCCCTCGGTGTCCGGGTTCGTGGCCATGATGACCTCGCGCACGCCGCCCTGGGATACGCGGGAGAGCAGCTCGCGGATGCGCAGATCGTCCGGGCCGACGTGGCTCAGGGGCGAAATGACGCCGTGCAGCACATGGTAGACGCCGTGGTACTCCCGCGCACGCTCCATGGCGATGACGTCCTTCGGCTCAGCCACGACGCAGATGAGCGAATGATCCCGCTCCGGGTCGGCGCAGACGCCGCAGAGCTCCTGATCGGTCAGATTCTGGCAGACCGGGCAGAGCCGGACGCTGTTTTTCGCGTCCACGATGGCCTGCGCGAAGCTGTCGGCATCCTCCTTCGGCAGCGACAGCACGTAAAACGCCAGCCGCTGCGCCGACTTCATGCCGATGCCGGGAAGCCGGGCAAACTGTTCGGTAAGCCGCTCGAGCGCGGCCGGAAACGCACGCATCAGAACAGACCGCCGAAGTTCAGGCCGCCCGTGAGCTTGGCCATGTTGGCGGACTGGTCGGCCTCTGCCTTGCGCATGGCCTCATTGACGGCCGCGACGATCATATCCTGCAGCATTTCCACATCTTCGGGGTCGACCGCTTCGGGATCGATGGTGATCGACTTGAGCTCGCGGTCGCCGCCGCACACGGCCTTGATGACGCCGCCGCCCGCCGTCGCCTCATATTCCTTCGCCTGCAGCTCCTCCTGCATTTTCATGAGGTTTTCCTGCATTTTCTGCGCCTGCTTCATCATCTGCATCTGGTTTCTGCCGCCCATCGGCATACCGCCGCGATATCCGCCTTTTGCCATGTCATGTTCTCCTTATCGTCGTAAAAATTATTTTATCGTAAAAATGTCGCTGTGCTGCTCGCCGAACTGCACAAGCGCGTCCATGGGATCCTTGCCGAGGTTCGAGACCTGGTTCTTGAGCGCGAAGCGCACTGCGACGGGCCTGCCCAGCAGCGCGGACGCCTTTTCCCGGATCAGCTGCTCGATGGCGGGCTTTTTGACCATGCCGAGCACGAATTCGTTGTCCGCCGCCATGATGAGGGTGCTCTCGCCCTGCAGCACGGGGTGCAGCGGGCCGTTGGCCGCGAAGAAGCCGCGGTCCTTGGCCGAAAGCTCCGCCCGGAGCTTTTCCGAGAGCGCGGGCCAGAAGCCCGCGGGCGTCTCCGGCTTCGGCGCGGCGGGCGCCGGCTGCGCCGGAGGCATCTCCGGGAGCTGGCCGCGCGCAGGATCGTCCACGTCGTCGGGGAAGGGCGGGCGGTCGTCGTCATATTCGTCGTCGGAGGTCTGCGGCGCGGCCTTGACCAGAACGCCGGAGGTCAGCTGCTCCTCCACGCGCGAGATGCGCGCGTTCAGCGCCTGCGCGTCGAGCCGAAGCGCCGGTTCACACAGCTGCATGAGCAGCAGCTCCGCCGCCACGCGCACGTCGGTGTTCTTGCCGAACGAGGCGCGGGTCTTCTGCGTCTCGGTCAGCACGCGCATGAGTTCGCCCGGGCTGAACACGTCCTGCAGCGCCAGCGCCTGCTGCTCCGTCGCAATGCCGGAGAGCATGGCAAGCCCGCTCTTCGGCGCGGTATGCAGCACAAGAAGGTCGCGGCACAGCGCGCACATCTCGCCGAGCAGCGCGCCCACGTCCTTGCCCGCGGCATAAAGGGACGAGAACACCGTCAGGGCCTTCGCCGTGTCCTGCTGCGCGATGGCCTGCATGAGCTCCGCTGTCCGCCGCTCACCGGCAAGGCCGAGCGAAGCGTAGACGCTCTCGAGCGTCACCGCGCCGTCTGCCGCCGAGGCACACTGGTCGAGCAGGCTCACGCCGTCGCGCATGCCGCCGTCGGCAAGGCGCGCGAGCAGATTCACCGCGTCGGGCTCGATCTCGATGTGCTCCTGATAGGCGATGAAGTTGAGCCGCGAGGCGATCTCCTCCGCCCGCAGACGCTTGAACGCGAACCGCTGGCAGCGGGAGAGGATCGTCGCCGGGACCTTCTGCAGCTCAGTCGTGGCGAGGATGAACAGCAGATGCGCCGGCGGCTCCTCGATGATCTTGAGCAGGGCGTTGAACGCCGCCGTCGAGAGCATGTGGACCTCGTCGATGATATACACGCGCATTTTGACCGTGCCGGGCGTATAGATCGCGTCGTCGCGCAGCACGCGGACGGAGTCCACGCCGTTATTCGACGCCGCGTCGATCTCCAGCACGTCCATACAGCTGCCCTCGTCGATGGCCCGGCAGGACGGGCACACGCCGCAGGGGTCGCCGTGGTTCGGATTTTCACAGTTGACCGCCTTGGCCAGGATCTTGGCACAGGAGGTCTTGCCCGTGCCGCGCGTGCCGGTGAACAGGTACGCATGGCTGAGCCTGCCCGTCTCGAGCTGCGCGCGCAGCGTGTCGGTCACGCTCTTCTGCCCGACCACATCCGAAAACGTCTGCGGCCGGTATTTCCGGTACAGCGCCTGATACATCCCCGTTCGCCTCCATTCTGTCTGGTATTATACACGATTTTTACGGGAAAGAAAAGAGCCGGGGCAAAAATTGCCGCCCGTATCAAGCCGCAGCAAAAAAGCCTTCCCCTACGAGGGGAAGGTGGCTCGGCGAAGCCGAGACGGAGAGGTCGTAACAAATTTGCAGCAACCTCTCAGTCTGCTTCGCAGACAGCTCCCCTGGGAGGGGAGCCTTTCCGCTGCGGC
>DHKK01000145.1:0-4743 GCA_002404795.1 Clostridiales bacterium UBA4696 | reverse complement strand
AACTTCCCCGCAAAAAGGTGCAGTCTGACAAATCCAGACTGCACCTTCTATTGACTGCAAATATTCAAACGCAACTACTCACAAATTTGATTCCTGCGTATCAGGCGGCGCGTACCAAGACGTCCGTAAAGTGACTATCGTGTGGAACGCCAGACCGAAACATTGGTGCTTGCCCAAATTTAGACGCAGAATGCACCAAACGCGTCCCCCAGCGCCCTTTTCCCCCCTATCTTTTCCCGCGCATGGGAAAAGATAGGGCCGTCGGAGACATAGAGCAGTCGCAAATCTGCGACAACCTCTCAGGCGCTTCGCGCCAGCTCCCTTTACACAAGGGAGCCTTGGGTTTTACCGTTTTTCTTTCATCAATTTCTCCATCACTCCGTTTTTGCGGAAAAACACCAGCAGCGGCACGCCGAGCAGGTAGAGGACGACGGCTTCGCCGAGCAGGACCTCGCCGCCGTTGAGGAAGAAGCCCTGCACGAGCGCGGTCGGCGTGAGCACATACGCCAGCATCGCACCGACGAGCACCGCGTTGGCCAGCATGATCGGCACGGGCACGAGCCAGTCCTTTTTGACTTTCGCGGCAAGCAAACAGCCCAGCAGCGTCCCGGCCGTGCCGATGACGATATCGAGCGCGGAGACCGTGGAGAAGATGTTGGAGATCAGGCAGCCCAGCGTGAGGCCGACGGTCAGCGACGGCTCGAGCACGACGAGCACGCACAAAGCGTCCGCGATGCGGAACTGGATGTTGCCGTAGGCGAACGACGCGGTCAGGATCGTGATGGCCGCGTAGAGACCGGCGGCGACGCCGTTCAGGGCGATCTGGCGGGTGGTGAGTTTTTTCATGTTTGTTCCTCCTTCTGCAATTGCCGGAGGGATAAAAAAGATGGACGCAGTGCGCCCATCTTTGCTTTTCAGCTTTCCCTAGTTTTATTTTAAGACAGGATGGTCACGAACTGTCTGCGCCGGTTTTGGGCGCTATGCAATTGCGGCTGTATTCTACAAAAAAGCCGTCCGTTTGTCAACCGAGAATTTTCTGCCCCGCGACAAATTTGGCCGTGAGGTTCCGGTCGTCGGCCAGATAGGCCGCGCGCTCGAGCCGGGCGCGGACGGAGAGCTCCTGTGGATGGTCCAGCTCCGTGTCGTCCAGCACGACGGCGTCAAATTCGTAGCCGTCCAAAAACGAGCCGACCTTGCCGAAAAATGCGCCGCCGCCCATGGTGGCAAGATAGAACGCGCGGTCAAACGACAGGGGCTTCACGTTCTGGTCATACAGCCGCCAGCGGAGCTTCGAGGCCTGGATGGCGTGGGTCATGGCGCGGAGCATGCTCTCGTGGCTGCCGCCCGCGACATCCGTCGCAAGGCCGACCTGCAGGCCGTTATCGAGGAATTTGTTGATCGGCGCGACGCCGGAGGCGAGGTTCATGTTCGATTCCGGCGAATGGGCGATGAACACGCCGTTTTTCTGCATCAGCGCCTGCTCGTCCTCGTTCGAGTGGACGCAGTGCGCCATGATGCACGGATATCCGCCGCCGAACATGCCGAACTGCTCGTACGCGTCGCCGTAGTTCTTCGAGCGCGGGCACAGCTCGCGGATCCAGGCGATCTCCGAATAGTTTTCCGACAGATGGCTCTGCACCGGCAGGTCGTATTTCGCCCGCAGCCGCGCCAGCCCGAACATCAGATCGTCCGTGCACGACGGGATGAAGCGCGGGGTCAGGATGGGCCTGACATGGGCATAGCGCTCCTGCGTCTCGCAGATCCAGCGCTCGGTGTCGCGCAGGGCCTGGTTGGTGGAGATCTCGCGCAGGTAGACCGGCGAATTGCGGTTCATATTGACCTTGCCCACGAAGCACTCCAGCCCCGCCGCGTCCAGCTTCTGCATGAGAAGCTCCGTCGCGGGCACGTGGATGGTGGCGAAGATGGCCGCGCGCGTGGTCGTGCTGCGCAGCAGGTGCGAGGTGAAGCTGCTGTACGCCTTTTCGGCGTAGTCCAGGTCCTTGTATTTGGATTCCTCCGGGAAGGTATAGGTGTTGAGCCATTCCAGCAGCTCCATATCCATGCCGAGCCCGCGGAAGGCGAACTGCGGCGCGTGGACATGCAGGTCGGACATGCCGGGCAGGATCAGCCGGCGGCCGTAATCGAGCACCGGCAGCGCGGCATAGCGCTCCGGCAGCGTCTGAAACACGCCCGCGACGCGCCCCTGCTCCACAACGATGCTGCCCTGCTCCAGACAGACGATCTCGTCCATGCTCCGGCTGAAGCAGAGGTCACCTTTTATTATATAAGTATTCACTGTTCCGTGCTCCTTTGTTTTCAGCGCTTTTCCGCGCGTGCCGCGCAGATACAGGCGCCCCAGGCGCCTGTCCATTCCAGAATATCATATCATAATATCGCGCAGAAATTCCACTTATGTTCTTGGGCGTTCTTCACGAAATTGGCTTGCTGCAATCAGGCAATTATAACAAAGCGCCGAAAAAACTAAAAAAGTTTTTGGTCGGACCTTCATTTTTTTGTATTTCTATCCCGCAAATGTGAAAAAACAGATTGCTTTTTTGTATAGAATCAATTAAAATACAGATATCCGATTTTGCCGCGCGGAGCTCCGCGCGGCAGGGCTGTGGCATCTGCCACAAAATTTTTTAGGAGGAACGAACACATGAAAAAGATCATCGCTCTGCTTCTCGCCGTAGTCATGGTCTTCGCGCTGGTTGCCTGCGCTTCCACCGCCAAGACGGACGACACCGCGGCCGAGACCACTCCGGCTGAAACCACCGAGACCACCGAACCCGCTGCCGAAGAGACCGAGGCTCCCGCCGAGGAAGAAGAAACGGCTGAGCCCGCCGGTGACGTTGTCGGCACCGACATCAAGATCGGCGTCGTTCTCGTCGGCGACGAAAACGAAGGCTACACCTACTCCCACATTCTCGGCATCCAGGAAGCTGCCAAGGTTCTGGGCATCAGCGAGAACAACATCGTCTGGAAATACTCCATCGGCGAAGACGAGACCTGCTATGACGCTTGCGTCGACTGCGTCGACCAGGGCTGCAACATCGTCATCACCAACTCCTATGGCCATCAGTCCTTCTGCCGTCAGGCGGCTGAGGAATATCCCGACGTGCAGTTCGTCGCGATGACCGGCGACACCGCCAAGGCTGACGGTCTCGACAACTTCCACAACGCGTTCACCAAGATCTACGAGGCCCGCTATGTCGGCGGCATTGTTGCCGGCCTGAAGCTGCAGCAGCTCATCGACGAAGGCAAGGTCGAAGACAAGAACAAGGATGCTGACGGCAAGATCAAGATCGGCTATGTCGGCGCTTATCCGTACGCAGAGGTCGTTTCCGGCTACACCGCGTTCTTCCTTGGCCTGCAGAGCATCGTTCCCGATGTCGCCATGCAGGTCCAGTACACCAACTCCTGGTTCAACATCACCGCTGAGAACGAAGCTGCCAAGGCTCTGATCGCTGACGGCTGCATCATCATCAGCCAGCACGCTGACTCCACCGGCGCTCCGTCCGCCTGCCAGGAAGCGCTTGACGCCGGCACCACTGTCTACTGCGTCGGCTACAACGTCGATATGCTCGCAGTTGCTCCGACCGCCGCTCTGACCTCCCCGACCAACGTTTGGGAAGTCTTCTATGAGTACGCATTCAAGTCCGTCATGAACGGCGAAGCCTTCGACACCAACTGGGCACAGGGCTACGAAACTGACGCTGTCAAGATCACTCCGCTCGGCGAGTCCTGCGCGCCCGGCACCCAGGAGAAGGTCGACGAGACCATCGCAGCCATCAAGGACGGCAGCCTGCACGTCTTCGATACCAGCAAGTTCACCGTTGGCGGCGAGACCGTCACCTCCGCTTATGCGACTGACACCGATGGCGACTTCACGCCCGATGCAGATGAGGCGATCTTCGACGGCTACTACCACGAGTCCTACTTCCAGTCCGCTCCGTCCTTCCAGCTGCGGATCGACGGCATCACCGAGCTGAACTAAGTCTCAACAAGCACATGAAAAAAGCGGCTGCTTCGGCAGCCGCTTTTTTAAGGTAATAGATAATAGTGAAAAGTGAATAAGTGATGTGTGCCGCAAAAGCGGCACATTTTTTAATTGCTGGCGCAGCCAGCACCACACTTCATCACTCTTCACTCTTACTTTTTACCTATCAATAGTTCTCTTCCCGCAGCTCAAAATAGCTCTGCGGATGATTGCAGGCGGGACAGACCTCCGGCGCCTTTGTGCCGACGACCACATGCCCGCAGTTGCGGCATTCCCAGACCTTGACCTCGCTCTTTTCAAAGACCTGCGCCGTCTCCAGATTGTTCAGCAGCGCGCGGTAGCGCTCCTCATGGTGCTTCTCGATCTCGGCGACCAGGCGGAAGCGCTGGGCCAGCTCCGGGAAGCCCTCTTCCTCGGCTGTTTTGGCGAAGTCCTGATACATGTCGGTCCATTCGTAGTTTTCGCCCGCGGCGGCTGCGGCCAGATTGGCCTTTGTGTCGCCGATCCCGGCCAGCTCCTTGAGCCAGAGCTTCGCGTGCTCCTTCTCGTTCTCCGCCGTCTTCAGAAACAGCGCCGCCATCTGCTCGTAGCCTTCCTTTTTCGCCACGGAGGCGAAGAAGGTGTACTGGTTTCTCGCCTGCGACTCGCCCGCGAACGCGGCGCGCAGGTTGGCCTCCGTTTTCGTGCCTGCATACTTGCTCATGTCCGTGTCTCCTTTTCAATTTAGACAATATGTAATGACC
>DHKK01000146.1:17361-23216 GCA_002404795.1 Clostridiales bacterium UBA4696 | reverse complement strand
GGCCCGAAGGGCCTGAGGGGTTACCCCGCCGCAGCGGAAAAGGCTCCCCTCTCAGGGGAGCTGGCAGCCGAAGGCTGACTGAGAGGTTGTCGCAAATTCGAAACAACCTCTCCGTCTCGGCTCCGCCGAGCCACCTCCCCTGGAAGGGGAGGCTTTGCTGCGCACCCCCATGGCTTCCCCTATGAGGGGAAGCCATAAAACGCCCGGCTCCCTATCGGGGAGCCGGGCGTCTGTCTCTTTTATCTTCCGGTGTAGGCGTTCGCCCAGCCGGTCTCGAGGGTCGCCCAGTCGCGCTGGGGGAGTTTGCCGGTCCAGGTCTCAACGCGGTCACCCATGGTGCAGGTGTGGCTGTTGGTCGCCTCCATGATGGCCTCATAGAACCAGTCGGTCGTCTGCACATCCGGCCAGTCGATGCGGCCGGAGATCTTCATGTGCGCCTTCGACGGCTTGCGGCCGAGCGTCCGGTTGACGATGGCGCAGGCTTCGGCGCGGGTGATCTTGCTTTCGGGCTTGAACGAACCGTCGGAGTAGCCCTCGATCAGCCCGGCGTCCTTCGCCGCCGTGACATACGGCGCGAACCAGTCCGTCGTCTTCACATCAGTGAAGTAATTGTAAGTCGCCGAGCCGTTGTTCTGCGTGAAGCTCACCGCGATCTTCGCAAACTCCGCGCGGGAGATCGGCGCATCGGGCCGGAACGTGCCGTCCGCATAGCCGCCGATCACGCCCATGTTTGAAAGCGTGGAGACCGCGTTATTGTACCACTTATCAGCCGAAACATCGGAGAAATCATTCTCCGAAGACCAGTATTTTGCTCTCGTATCATCGTCCAGCAGGCGGAAGAAAATCGTGGCAACTTCTGCACGCGTGATTTTCCCGTTCGGGCGAACGGTGCCGTCGGAGTAGCCGATGAGGTAGGAATAGTGCTCATCGCGGGCCAGCGCAAAGGCCGGGAGGAAGATCTCCACACCGGGAACGACATTCCCCTGCGCGTCAACAGTATAGGTGACCTCCGGCTTCTCGAACTCCTGTACTGTGCCGTCTTTGCCGCTGCTGTCCTTCGGAGTCAGCTTCGCATATTCGTTCGTGAGAACCTTGTGATCCCCCGGCTCCGTGCTGGGCTTGTCCAGCTGGACCTTGTAGGAAAGCTGAACAGGGGCAAAGTTGGAGACGTTTTCGTTGATGGTCCATGTAAAGGCATCCTCAGCCGGATCATAGGTAATTACATGCGCCGTAGCATTCCCATCATGCGCAAAGGTGATTGTGTTCCCGCTGACCGTGCCGTCGGTAAGGGTCTCCGTGCCGACCTTCAGCGTCACGGTCTCCAAGCCGCCAAATTTGAACTCGCTGCCCATCTTGTCCTCGACCGTAGAGCCTTTGCCGACGGCGTAGAGGATGTCATTCTGAATGGAATTGAAATCAATGACCGTCTTGTTGGCCATTTCATTCAGCTTGGAGGTAAAGAGACCGGGGAATGTATCGATGCCGTAGTCCGGATTCAGCGTGTAACATTGATAACCTGCTTTGACCATTTCCTGATAGGTATCAAGGCATGCCATGACAGAATAATCAATGCCGTGTGCATGTTGCGTTTTTTCGTCCGCCGGAATGTAAGGAATCTTATTGTTAGGATTGGTTAAATTAGTAATTGAAGAAAAACGAATTGAAGCAAAATCTCCACCAAGCAAATTCTTTGCGGTACGGATATTGACAGCATATTTTCCGTTATCTTCCGCTTTCATTGCCTTCGCGCTCTCAAGGTAAGCATCCCAGCCTTCGAAGGTTGGGGGAAGCTGATATAGGGTCGCCCTTACAGTCGAAACATTGTGTGCTTCGCACCACGCATAGAACAAAAGGTTCGGATAGTTAGAACCATTGTGCTCGGAATCTGCACTATAAACGCCATACACATTATCTTGTTCATCGTTCCAGTAGTAAGTCATGCCATCGGTAATAGACACAAGATATTTGCGTTCAGCCGCAACAGTATTATCAGAATCCAGCAGCTTTTGAGCGGCTCTGAGGCCAGCGTGCAGGTTGGAGCCTTTATTCACATAGTTTGGATCCTTGTCAAGTCCGAAGTATGCCCAAACTCCTTTTTCCGAGGTTGCTTTCGTGGAAAGATCATTCAGACTTTCAATTGCTGTTGCCACATCGACGAGCTTACCGTCAAACATCGTGTAAGAGCTGCCATTGAAGATGACCGCGCCGACCTTGATGTCTGCCTTAGTCTTTTCCTGCGCAGCTTTCAGTTGGGCAACAAGTCCGGAAACCTGATTCATAACTTCGCTAACGCAGTCAGAGGTATCCAGCACAAACACCACATCGCTGGCCAGCTTTTCCTCTGCGCTGGGCAGGGACAGCGTGATCGTAGACTCTTTGTTTGCATCCAGAGCCGTCGCTTCCTTGGATTTGGATACGATCCACTCATAGCCGTCCGTGCCGTCCGTTTCCGCCTCGGCCGCCATCGCCATGACCGGCATCACGCCGATCAGCATGACCAGCGCCAGCAGACAGGCTAATATCCGTTTTTTCATTGTCCATTCTCCTTTGCATCTGTTTTTGCCAAAGCGGGACCAGCAAAAACACATCATCTGCAGAAAACTGCAGATGAAAAAGCGGGTACCCGCTTTTGGCATTTTGGGGGTTGTGCCATAACCATACCACACGTTTCCTCCAGTTGCAAGGATTGGATAGGATTTTTGTGGGATTTTTACAAAAAATTTTGCAAGAGCGCGCAAAAAAGCCTCCCCTTTCAGGGGAGGTGGCTCGGCGGAACGCCGAGACGGAGAGGTTGCAGCAGATTTGCGACGACCTCTCAGTCAGCCTACGGCTGACAGCTCCCCTGAGAGGGGAGCCTTTGGAGCCGCTGCGGCGGGGGGCTCACGCGCGGCGGCCGAGCTGGTAGAAGGCGACGGCGCTGGCGGCGGCGACGTTGAGGGAGTCGACGCCGTGGTGCATGGGGATGCGGACGGTGAAGTCGCAGGCGGCAATCGTCGCGTCCGCGAGCCCGTCGCCCTCCGTGCCCATGACGACGGCGAGCTTCTCCGCCTGCGTCAGGCGCGGATCGTCGAGGCGGACGGAGTCGTCGCGCAGCGCCATGGCCGCCGTCCGGAAGCCCTGCGCGCGCAGCAGCGCCGGCCAATCCTCCGGCACATACGCCCACGGCACCTGAAAGACCGTGCCCATGCTCACGCGGATGGCGCGGCGGTACAAAGGATCGCTCCCCGCGCTCGTCAGCAGCACCGCGTCCATTCCCAGCGCCGCGGCGGAACGGAAGATCGCGCCGAGGTTCGTCGGGTTCATCACGTTTTCCAGCACCGCCACGCGCGTCGCGCCCCGCAGCACCGCCGCCGGGTCCGCCAGCGGCGGCCGCCGCATGGCGCAGAGCATCCCGCGCGTGAGATGAAAGCCCGTGAGCTTCGTCAGCACGGCCTCCTCCGCCGCGTAGACCGGCACGCCGGGGCAGCGGGACAGCAGCGCCGCGCCCTTGCCGGTCACGTGCTTCGTCTCCATCAGAAACGACACCGGCTCGCACCCGGCGTCCAGCGCCCGGCCGATGACCAGCGGGCTTTCCGCCACGAACAGGGCGTTCTGCGGGTCGGCCCGGTTGAGCAGCTGATTTTCCGTCAGGCGGGCATACACGTCCAGCTCCGGCGCGTCAAAGTCGGTGATCCTGCGCAGATCCATAATTTTTTCTTCCTTTTGTCTGTTTTTTCAGCAGTATTATAGCATTGACAAGTGCCGGCCGCAACTTTATAATCGCGGGTAGAAACGCAGAAAGTGAGAATGCACCATGTATCAGCTTGCGATCTTTGATCTTGACGGCACGCTCCTTGACACGCTGGCCGACCTGCGGCAGGGCATCAACTACGCGCTCGGCACGCAGGGCTTCGCCCCGCGGTCGATGGCGGAGGTCCGCGCCTTCGTCGGCAACGGCATCCGGAAGCTCGTCGAACGCGCCGTCCCGGCCGGGACGAACGAGGCGCAGATGGACGCCGTCTACGAAGCCTTCAATCCCTATTACGCCAAGCACTGCGCCGACCTGACCGCGCCGTATGACGGGATCCTCCCGCTGCTGCAGAAGCTGCAGGCACAGGGCGTGGTCTGCGCGCTGGTATCGAACAAGCCGGACTACGCCGTGCAGACGCTCGCGGCGCAGTATTTCCCGGGTCTGCTCGCCGCCTCCGCCGGGGCGAAGGACGGCGTGCGGAAAAAGCCCGCGCCGGATTCGGTCTTCGCCGTCATCCATCAGCTGGGAGCGGAGGGGCTGCGCACCGTCTACATCGGCGACTCCGAGGTCGACCTGCAGACCGCGCAGAACGCGGCGCTGCCCTGCATCTCGGTCAGCTGGGGCTTCCGCGACCGGGATGTGCTGGAGCAAGCCGGAGCGACGTGCATCTGCGACACAGTGGACGCGCTTTATCAGGCCATCTGCAACGGATAAAAACAGCCCGCGGCATGCAATCATGCCGCGGGCGTTTCTTATTTCCGGTTCAGTCTCCGGCAGACGGCCTTGACCGCGCCGATGCAGACGCAGATCCCTCCGGCTACCAAAACAGACGTCAAAAGCTCCATGATGCCCCTTCCTTTCTTGTCTGCAGCTGCTCCGGCAGCCGGGGCAGCTGCGCAAGCACGGCGCAGGCCGCGCTGTGTGCATCCTCGGCGTTCAGACCCAGCAACTGCTGCATCCGTCCGGACAGCTGCTGACAGCAGCCCGCATAGCGCTCGGCCTCGGCCCGGCCCGCGGGCGTCAGAAAGACGTTGCCGTATTTTTTCTTCTCCGCCAGCCCCGCGCTGCACAGATTCCCGATCATGGAATGCACGCTCGGCTTCGTCACGTGCAGCTGCCCGGCGATATCCATGCACCGCGCGCCCGTCTCGTTCTTGCACAGCTCGAGCAGGACCAGCAGATATTTGATTGCAGACGCGGTCAGCGGCTTGGGTGCGTTCGTCATTTGGAACCTCCGGTCCTGCGCCGGGAAAGCGGGCGCGGCGTTTTGGTGGTGTTTTTTTCTTTTGGTTAGTCATCTCTAACCTTCCGATAGTTTAACACCTCTAACCCATGCTGTCAAGCTTTTTTTCGCGCGTTTTGCCCCGTCTGTGCACCGGCCGGGATCCGACGGTTTTCTTCCGGCCGGTCTTCTGCTATAATATCTTCAAAATATACACCGGAAAGGAACCGATATCATGAAAAGCACTGCAAAAGAGCTGGCGCTCGGCGGGATGTTCACGGCGCTGGGCGTCGTGTTTCTGTGCCTTGGCGGCATCGTACCGCTGGCGCTGTACGCGTGCCCGATCCTGGCGTCGGCGGTGCTGCTGCCGGTGCGGGAGAATTGCCGAAGGAGCGTCGTCTGGAGCTGCTACGCGGCGATTGCCGTGCTCGGGACGCTGCTGGGGCCGGATAAGGAGTCGGCGCTGCTGTTCGTCTTCCTCGGCTACTACCCGATCGTCAAGCCGCGCTTCGACGCGATCAAACGGAAGCCGCTGCGCCTCGCGGCCAAGCTCCTTCTCGCCATCGCGGCGGTCGGCGCGGAGTACGCGTTTTTGCTGTTCGTGCTGCGGCTGGAGGCCGTCGTCACGGAGCTCTTTGCCACCGCCCCCGCCCTCCTCTGGGCCACCGCCGCCCTCGGCCTCGCCCTCTTCCTCCTCTACGACCTCTGCCTGGACAGGCTGACGGTGCTGTATCGGAGGAGGAGAAAGGAAGGAAAGCCCAAAGCCTCCCCTTCCAGGGGAGGTGGATCGGTGAAGCCGAGACGGAGAGGTCGTGCTGGGAAGAGACCACCTCTCAGTCGCCTGCGGCGACAGCTCCCCTGAAAGGGGAGCCTTTCCGCGGCGGCGGGGCTTAACCCCTCAGG
>DHKK01000146.1:17058-17301 GCA_002404795.1 Clostridiales bacterium UBA4696 | reverse complement strand
GGGGAGCCTTTGGTGCGTGCAAATTCATAAAATTTCCCCGCAAAAAGGTGCAGTCTGACAAACTCAGACTGCACCTTCTATTGACTGCAATGATTCTAAGGCAACTGCTCACAAATTTGGTGTACCGTATCAGGCGGCGCGTAGTCGGACGCCCGTAAGGTGAGTATCGTGTGGAACGACGCCTGAAACACTGGGCCTTGCCTGAATTCAGAGGCAGACAGCACCAAACGTAACCAAGCGCCC
>DHKK01000146.1:15580-17028 GCA_002404795.1 Clostridiales bacterium UBA4696 | reverse complement strand
CCCCTTCTTTTCCGGCAAGACGGAAAAGAAGGGGCCGTCGGAGACATACAGCAGTTACAAATTTGCAAAAACCTCTCAGTCAGCCTTCGGCTGACAGCTCCCCTGGCAGGGGAGCCTTTCGTTATCTTCTGCCCACTGGGCGTAGAGGCTGCGCATCCAGGCGGGGACATCCATGCCGTAGACGGCGTTGAGCCGCTCCGGGGTCAGGACCTGCGCGGCCGGGCCGTGAGCGATCTGGCGCCCATGATCCATCAGAAGCGCGTCCGTCCCAAACGACCGGGCCAGCGAAAGATCGTGCACCACGCTCACCACCGCCCGCCCCGGCTCGCGGAGCCAGCTGCCGATGAGCGCGAAGATCTGCTTCTGGTAGATGAGATCAAGGTGGTTCGTCGGCTCGTCGAGCAGCAGCAGCTTCGGGTCCTGCGCCAGGACCTGCGCGAGGAACGTCCGCTGCAGCTCACCGCCGGAGAGCGTCAGCACCGACTGCCGCCGCTTGTCCTGCAGACCGGCGAGGGTGAGCGCCTGCTCGACCTTCTCCCGGTCCTCCGTCTGGCTGCGTCCGAACAGGCCGCCCGCGTACGCGAACCGCCCGAGCCGCACGACCTCCTCGACCGTGAAGCCGTAGCCGACAAAATGATTCTGCGCCAGCACGCCGATCGCCTGCGCGCGCAGGGCGGGCTTCATCTTCGCCACGTCCTGGCCTGCGAACAGGACTCTGCCCGTATAGGGCGCGCCCTGCGTGATGGCGTTCAGGGCCGTGGACTTGCCTGCGCCGTTCGGCCCGACGATCATGAGCCACTGCCCTTCTTCCACGGTGAACGAAAGCCCGTCGACGATTTTTTTCTGCCCAAACTGCACCGACAGGCGCGAAACTTCCAGCATCGGCATGCTCAGTGCTCCTTTCTGGACTGATAGAAGATGACGACGAACACGATCGCGCCCACGAAGCTCGTCACCACGCCGATCGGCAGCTCCAGCGGGTTCAGGAGCGTCCGCGCGACAAGGTCCGCCAGCATGAGGAAGACCGCGCCGCCGAACATCGCCGCGGGCAGCAGCCGCCGGTGGTTGGGCCCGACGAGCATCCGCGCCATATGCGGCGTCACGAGGCCGACAAAGCCGATCGTCCCGCCGATGGAGACGCAGACGCCGATGAGCACCGAGACCGTAATGAGCAGCACGAGCTTCGCACGCTTTACATCCACGCCGATCTGGCGGGCGTTGTCCTCGCCGACGGCAAAGGCGTTGAGGATCTGCGCGTGCAGCAGGATCACCGTGCCGCATACAGCCAGCGCGAGTGCCAGCACGGCGGCATTCTGATACGTGCTGCCGCTGAGCGAGCCCATGGTCCAGAAGGTGATCTTCTGGACCTTGTCGGCGGCAAAGGTGATGACGATGCTCATGATGCTCGAGACGAACATCGAGAAGATCACGCCGATGAGGATGATCGT
>DHKK01000146.1:7827-15529 GCA_002404795.1 Clostridiales bacterium UBA4696 | reverse complement strand
TTGGTCGAGAGCGACCGGTCGAGCTTGTACGAAAGCCCGAGGATGACCAGCAGCGAGCCGAACGCGAACAAGATCGCCATCACCATCGTCCCCGCGAACGGGAAGCCCGGCAGCGTAACGCCGAAGGCGATGGCGCAGACCGCGCCGAGCGACGCGCCGGACGAGACGCCGAGCGTCGAGCCGTCGGCCAGCGGGTTTTTGAGCAGCCCCTGCATCGCCGCGCCCGCGAGAGACAGGGCCGCGCCCGTCAGCGCCACGCACAGAACGCGCGGCAGCCGGATGGGCATGATGGACGAGACGAGCCCCTCGGGCAGCGCGCCGCCCGTGAGCTTCGCGGCAAAGAACGCCAGCGTGTCGCCCAGCGGCACGCGGACGCTGCCGATGCAGACGCAGAGGCACAGCACCGCCAGCGTCACGACCGCAAACAGAAGATATTCCCAGAGTCTGAACGTTTCGTGATACCGGCGCATGCTGTGCCTCCTGTGATATTACATTATAATGATAGGATCATTCGCCGTAGACGAAGTCATACAGCGCCTGCGCGCCCTCGGCCAGCCGCGGGGCCGGACGGGACAGCTCATTGTTCTGCAGGTTGAGGATCTTGCCGTTCTTGACGGCGGTGACATTTTCCCAACCCGGGCGGGCCATGATCTCCTCCTCCGGAGTGGGGCCTTCGCCGTAGTACATGGAGATGGTCACAATGTAATCCGGGTTGCGCTCGAGCACCTGCTCTTCGGAGATCTCGCTCCAGCCGGTCACGTCCGCGAAGCAGTTCTTGAGGCCCATCATGTTGGCGATCTCGTCCATGAACGTTCCGGTGCCGGCCGTCCAGAGGCCGTACTCCAGCGGGGAGACCTCGAAGTAGACGGTCTTTGTGCCGTCGCCGGCGTTGGCCTTGATCTCGTCGAAGGTCTTCTGCATGGATTCGACGACGGAAGCCGCCTCGTCCTGCTTGCCGACGAGCTCGCCGATCATGTGGATGGCGGTGTAGACGCCTTCGATATCCTGCGCGTCGCTCACGACGACATGCACGCCCGCGGCCTCCAGCTGCTGGACCTGCTCGTCGGTCTGGGACATGGTGCTCATGAGCAGGACCTGCGGCTGCAGCGCGACGATCTGCTCGATGTTGGTGTCGCTGCCGGACTCGACAGCCGGGATCTCGGTCACTTCCGCCGGATAGTCGCAGTATTTGCCGCGGCCGACCAGCAGATCGCCCGCGCCGATGGCGTAGAGGATCTCGCAGTCAGACGGGGTCAGGGCGACGATGCGGGTCGCGGGCTCGTCCAGGGTGATCTCCCGGCCGGTCATGTCGGTCAGGGTCACGGCGGCGGAGGGCTCCTCCGCGGGTTCTTCGGCGGGCTCGGCTTCTTCTTCGGCGGGCGCAGGTTCTTCGGTCTGCGCGGTCTCGGTCTGGGCCGGTTCGGTCTGCGCGGGCTCGGTCTTTGCGGCGCAGCCGGTCAGGACTGCCAGCAGCATCACGGCCGCCAGCAGCAGGGCAAGGATCTGATTCTTTTTCATGGTTCGGTTCTCCTTTATTATAATTCCAATACAAAAGGCCCCTCCCAGCCGGGAAGAGCCTGAAACCGCCCTGCGCGCAGACTGCACGCAGGACGCACCTTGCCCGTTCCCAGAAGCTCCGGCAGCGCCGCCGATCATCGCGGCCCTGCCTGACATACGTGACCAGGTCTCCCGGCTCTGCTTCCTCCTACCGGAGCCCCTTCCCGCCGTTCGGCAGTGGTGTCGGCTCCTTCGTCCGCATTACGGTTACTGGGTTAGCCCGGGCTTCGCACCCGGTTCCCACGGCGGCTGCCCGCCGGCGCTTTCGCGCGGAGACGTATGGTATTGAATTTCCTACATTTTATCTGCTTCTGTACGAATTGTCAACCGATTTTCCCCATCTGCACGGCTTGCGATGCATGATTTTCCCATGGTGCGGGCGTTCCGGCTGGTTTTATTCCGGTTTTTCTGAATATATACGAATAATATTCATTCCGGCCGCATCTGGTTTTCCGTCTCTTTTTCCGGTTTTTGCGTGATTTTTTCTTCTTTTGTGCAGTTTGCACGCTTCCACGGACATTTTGCCCGGAAGACTTGGCGTGTTTTTCTTGCATCTTCTCTTGACAATATGCATTTCGCGTGTATAATTATGAGCATACAAAACAGAATCGACGAACCACTCGTCACAGGAGGAAATGAATATGAAAAAGTTACTTGCTCTGCTGCTTGCAGCCGTTCTGGTGCTGAGCCTCGCCGCCTGCGCCTCTACCGCAACGACCGACGCTCCGGCCCAGACCACCGAAGCTGCCGACACCACCACCGAGACCGCCGCAGAACCCGCGACTGACACTGCCGACGCCACGGAAGAGACCGCAGCCGCCGAGATCTCCACCGTCGTCCCCGGCAAGCTGACCGTCGCCACCAGCCCGGACTTCGCGCCGTATGAGTTCTACGCCCTCGACGAGAACAACGACCCGCAGCTCGCCGGCTTCGACGTTGCACTTGCGCAGTACATCGCCGATTATCTGGGCCTTGAGCTCGACATCATTCCGATGGACTTTGACGGCGTGCTCAACGAGCTTGCCACCGGCAACGTCGACCTCGGCATGGCCGGTCTGTCCCCGGATCCCGCCCGTGCGGACGCCATGGACTTCTCCGACATCTACTACTTCGGCGGCCAGAGCTTCGTCACCGTCAAGGACAAGGCTGATCAGTTCACCGATCTGGCTTCCGCCAACAAGGCTGAGTACTCCATCGGCGCGCAGAACGGCTCCATCCAGTACGATCTGGCCGTGGAGAACACCCCGGATGCCGACATCGTCTCCCTGACCAAGGTCACCGACATCATCGGCGATTTGCTGAACGACAAGCTCGACGGCGCGTTCATCGAGACCGCTGTTGCCGAGAACTATGCCAAGAACTACCCCGAGCTCGTCATCGTCTGCGACGTTCCTTATGATGTTGCCGGTTCCGCAGTCGGCGTCATGAAGGGCAACGATGCGCTGATGAAGGGTGTCAACGAAGCCATCGCCGCTGCGCTCGCTGACGGCTCCATGGACAAGTTCGTCGCCGAGGCCAATGAGCTCTCCGCCGGCAATGTCTACGAAGGCCTGCTCGACGAGAACGGCCAGGTCTCCGAGGGCTAAAGCCCGGGCAGACCAGACCCCATCACCTGAAATCTCACCGCAAGAGCCTCTCCCGCAGAAGGAGAGGCCCTTGTGTGCATTCTGATCGGAGGAAAAACCATGTTTACTGCCGCCGGCTTTGCCAAGGCTTTGGCCTATTGGAAGCTGTTTTTACAAGGCACCGTATGTACCGTCTGTTTGTCCTTTCTGACGGTCCTGTTCGGCTTCCTGCTCGCCCTTCTCATCACAGGCATGCGGATGTCCGACTTCCGGCCGTTCCGGGCGCTGGCCCTGACGCGCGACGGCCATGAGCGCGACGAGGGCTTCCTTGCGAAGCTCAGCCGCTTCAACCCCATCCGCTTCATCGCGTCCGTCTATGTCGAGCTGTTCCGCGCAACGCCGATGGTCGTGCAGATCATGCTCGTGTACTACGGCCTGTTCAACGGCGTGAAGGTCCTGCCGGGCTTCATGCTCTTCGGCTTCATCCGCTTTGAGCGGTTCTTCCCCGGCGTGGTGGCGCTGGCGCTCAACTCCGGCGCATATCTGTCGGAGATCATTCGCTCCGGCATCCAGTCGATCGACGGCGGCCAGACCGAGGCCTCCCGCTCGCTCGGCATGTCCAAGCTGCAGACCATGCGCTTCATCATCCTGCCGCAGGCCATCCGCAACATCCTGCCTGCCATCGCCAACGAATTCGTCACCATCATCAAGGAATCCGCCATCTGCTTCACCATCGGCGTGCAGGACATCATGTCCGCCGTCAACTCCGTCAAGGGCGCGACCTACCGCATCACCGAGGCGCTGGTCATCGCGACGGCCCTGTACTTCTGCCTGACGTACCCGACGAGCAAGGTCATCGCGCACTTTGAGAAGAAGATGAGCGCGGGCTCCAGCCGCAACGCCGCGAACGTCGCGCACAAGCACAAGGTCCAGGCACAGGAGGGCACGAAATGAGCAGTCTGATCGAGGTCAAGCACCTGAAGAAATACTATAACAAGGGCGAGATCAAGGCGCTCGACGATGTGAGCGTCAACATCGAGCGCGGCGACGTGATGGTCGTCATCGGTCCGTCCGGCTCCGGCAAGTCGACGCTGCTGCGGTCTTTGAACCTGCTGGAGGTGCCGACGGCGGGCGAGATCGACTTTGACGGCGTGGACATCACGAAGAAAAAGGTCAAAAACGAGGCCGGCAAGTGGGTCAAGCTCGATCTTGACAAGCACCGGCAGAAGATGGGCATGGTCTTCCAGCACTTCAACCTCTTCCCGCACATGACCATCCTCGACAATATGACCCTCGCACCCATCCAGGTCAAGCACATGCCGAAGGCCGAGGCCGAGCAGAAGGCGCATACGCTTTTAGAGCGCGTCGGGCTCGGCGACCGTGCGGAGGCCTACCCCATCCAGCTCTCCGGCGGCCAGAAGCAGCGTGTGGCCATCGTCCGCGCGCTCATGATGGAGCCTGAGGTCATGCTCTTTGACGAGCCGACGAGTGCGCTCGACCCGGAGATGGTCGGCGAGGTGCTCGAGGTCATGAAGGAGCTGGCGCAGGAGGGCATGACGATGGTCGTCGTCACGCACGAGATGGGCTTCGCGCGCGAGGTCGGCAACCGCGTTTTGTTCATGGCCGACGGCAAGCTCGTCGAGCAGGGCAGCCCGGCGGATATCTTCGAGCATCCGCAGAACCCCCGCCTGCAGGACTTCCTGAGCAAGGTACTGTAATTCCCACAGGGAAGCGCCAGCAGCGCTTCCCTGTTTCTTTATCATGAAGGAGACGATCATATGACACAGAACAAGCAGCTGGCGCTGGACGCCATTGAAAAAGAGAAAAACACCATCCTGCACGTGGCCGACGAGATCTGGGACTACGCGGAGCTTTCTCTGCAGGAGTTCCGGTCCGCGAAGCTCTACTGCGAGGTTTTAAAGCAGGAGGGCTTCCGCGTGGAGGAGGGCGTGTGCGGCATCGCCACCGCGTTTGCCGCGAGCTTTGGCTCCGGACGGCCGCATATCGGCATTCTGGCCGAGTATGACGCGCTGTCCGGTCTCTCGCAGCAGGGCGGGCAGCTGGTCCACGCCGAGCGCACGCCCGGCGGCACCGGCCACGGCTGCGGGCACAATCTGCTGGGCGCGGGCGCGCTGGCCGCCGCGATCGGCGTCAAGGCCTGGCTGGAGCAGACCGGCTGCCCCGGCACCGTCACGCTCTACGGCTGCCCCGGCGAGGAGGGCGGCGCGGCCAAGGCCTTTATGGCGCGCGACGGCCTGTGGAAACAGCTTGACGCCGCGCTCACCTGGCATCCGGAGGACTGCAACGAGGTCATCACCGGCGGCTCGAACGCCTGCATCCAGGTGCAGTACACCTTCCACGGCGTCGCCTCCCACGCGGCGGGCGCGCCGGAGCTGGGCAGGAGCGCGCTGGACGCGGTCGAGCTCATGGACATCGGCGTGCAGTTTTTGCGCGAGCACATGACCGACGACGCGCGCATCCACTACGCCATCCTCGACGCCGGCGGCCGCAGCCCCAACGTCGTGCAGAGCGCGTCCACGGTCTTGTATATGGTTCGCTCGAAGCACGTGGCCGAGGCCGTGAAGCTGCAGGCGCGCGTCGACAAGATCGCCGACGGCGCAGCGCTCATGACCGAGACGGGCTACACCCGCAAATTCATCGACGGCACGGCCGACTGCCTGCCGAACCGCACGCTCGAGACGCTCATGCACGAAAACTTCGCCGCCCTCGGCGTACCGCAGTACACCCCGGAGGAGCTGGACTTCGCCAAGAAGCTCGCCGCGACCTATCCCAGCAATCAGGCCATCCCCGGCACCGGCAGCCGCATGCAGGCAGACTACGCCCGCCGGATCCGCGCGCTGCAGCAGGCCTCCGGCCACGCGATGAACGACTTTCTGCTCCCCTATTTTACGGGCGAAGCCTTCCGCGCGGGTTCGACCGACGTGGGCGATGTGAGCTGGCTGTGCCCCACGGCGCAGTGCTCCGTCGCCTCCATCCCGAACGGCTGCCCCGGCCACAGCTGGCAGATCGTCTCCTGTGGCACGACCTCCATCGCGCACAAGGCCGCGCTGCACGCGGGCCGCGTCATCGCCTGCACGGCGATCGACCTGTTTGCCCGGCCGGAGCTGCTGACCAGAGCAAAAGAAGAATTCGATCAGGCCGCGGAGGGCGGCTACGTCTGCCCCATCCCGCCCGACGCCGTCCCGGTCGTGGCGGACTGAGCGCAAAAAAGGCTTGACTTCCGGCCAAAATACAGGCACTATAGCGGTATCACACTCCGGAAACGAGGTTTTTTCTATGAACGTCGTCAACTTTGGTTCTCTCAATCTCGATCATGTCTACGCCGTCGACCATTTCTGCCGCGCGGGCGAGACCATCCACACGGCCGGCTACACGCAGAACGCGGGCGGCAAGGGCCTGAACCAGTCCATCGCCGCGGCGCGCAGCGGTCAGGCCATCTTCCACGCCGGCATGCTCGGCGCGGGCGGCGAGCCGCTGGCGCGGCTGCTCGAGCGCTGCGGCGTCGATCTGCGGTATCTCGGCCACACCGAGACCCCACAGGGCCACGCCATCATCCAGGTCCAGCCCGACGGGCAGAACTGCATCTTCCTCTACGGCGGCTCCAACCAGGCCGTCACGCCGGAGGACATCGACGCCGTGCTCTCGCACTTTGCCCCGGGCGATTATCTGCTGATGCAGAACGAGCTTTCGAATTTCTCATATCTGCTGCACGCGGCGGTCCAGCGCGGGCTGCGCGTAGTCTTGAACGCTTCTCCCATCTCTGAGGAGGTGCTGGCGGCCGATCTGACCGGCGTCGACTGGCTCGTGGTCAACGAGATCGAATGCGCCGCGATCGCAGGCTGCTCTGCGCCGGAGGAGGGCTATGCCGCGCTGCGGGCGCGCTATCCCGGGCTCGGCATTCTGCTGACGCTCGGGTCCGAAGGGTCTGTCAGCTGGAAGGACGGCGTGGAGATCCGGCAGTGCGCGTATCCGGTCCACGCGGTCGATACGACCGGCGCGGGGGATACGTTTATGGGGTATTTTGTCGGCTGTCTGGCGCAGGGCATGGAACGGAAGGACGCCATGCAGTATGCGGCCATGGCCGCCTCCATCGCCGTCACCCGCCCCGGCGCCGCGCCCTCCATCCCCATGATGGCCGAAGTCCGCGCCGCAGTGGATGCCCTCTGAGCCATACAAAAGGCTCCCCTTCCAGGGGAGCTGGCGCGGCGCAGCCGAGACTGAGAGGTTGTTGCAGATTTGCGACTGCCGGCTGCCTCCGGCGGCCCCATCTTTTCTCTCGCAAGAGAAAAGATGGGGGAGAAAAGAGTGCGTGGGGACGCGGGGTGCGTGCTGCCTCTGATTTCAGGTGAGGCCCTATTTTTCAGGCGTCGTTCCACTCGATGGTCACCTCTCGTATGTCTGACTGCGCGCCGCCTGATACGGAACACCAGATTTATAGGCAGTTGCCTTTGAATATTTGCAGTCAATAGAAGGTGCAGACCAAGTTTGTTGGTCTGCACCTTTTTGCGGGAAATAACCTCTCCGCCTCGCTTCGCTCGGCACCTCCCCTTGACAAGGGG
>DHKK01000146.1:6034-7793 GCA_002404795.1 Clostridiales bacterium UBA4696 | reverse complement strand
GAGGCTTATGGGATGCGCATTCCCAAGGCTCCCCTTGTCAAGGGGAGCTGGCCCGAAGGGCCTGAGGGGTTAGCCCCGCCGCAGCGGAAAAGCCTTCCCCTATGAGGGGAAGGTGGCACGGCGGAGCCGTGACGGATGAGGTGGGGGCAGTCTGGTTTTACTCCCGCAATGCGATTTGCGCGTTTTGATATATCAATTTTCATATACGCAATTCGTGTTTTTATATCGATATGGTCATACTGATTTTTGCTGTTCAGAATCCGTCATATTTCACATAAAATCAGAAAAAACTTGATTTTTTCAAAAAAACTGCTATCGTTATTCTAAATGGGGCCGGCCGGGTTTGCGGGCGGCGAGATCTGTGAATGGAACCGGTTTATGAAGCGTTTCTTTTTTTTGCTTTTTCTGTGTCTTCCGCTGCTGCTCTCCGGCTGCGCGGAAAAGGAGGCGTCGCGCGAGTGCTTCGCCATGGACACGGTGATGCAGCTGCGCGCCTATGGCCCGCAGGCTGCATCCGCGCTGGACGCGGCGGAGCAGGAGATCTGCCGGCTGGAGGGTCTTCTCTCCTGTCAGGACCCGGAGGCGGAGCTGGCTGGATGCAACGCGGGCAGCGAGTTGGTCAGTGAAGAGACCGCCGCGCTCATCCAGACGGCGCTGGACCTTTCCGCCGCGACCGGCGGGGCCTATGATCCGACGCTCTATCCGCTGACGCTCGCCTGGGGCTTTTCCGGCGGGCAGTACCGCGTGCCGGACGAGGCGGAGCGCTCCGCCCTGCTCGCGCAGACCGGCGCGGGACATGTCCATGTGGACGGCTGCCGCGTCCGGCTGGACGCGGGCACGCAGCTCGACCTCGGCGGCATCGCCAAGGGCTACACTGCCGGGCGCGTCCGCGAAATTTTGCAGGACGCGGGCGTGCGCGCCGCGATCGTCTCGCTGGGCGGCAATGTCGCCGCGATCGGCGAAAAGCCCGGCGGCGGCGACTGGATCGTCGGCCTGCAGAACCCGCAGGATCCCGGCTCGTACTTCGGCACCGTCGCCGTGGCCGACGCCTGCGTCGTGACCTCCGGCGGCTACCAGCGGTATTTCGAGCAGGACGGCGTCCGCTATCACCACATTTTAGACCCGAAGACCGGCCGCCCCGCTGCCAGCGGCCTGCAGTCCGTGAGCGTCGTCTCGCAGGACGATACGCTGGCCGACGCGCTGTCCACGGCGCTGTTCGTCATGGGGCTGGACGCCGGAGCGGCGCTTTACCGGGCGGGGGATCTGGCCTTCGAGGCCGTTTTTGTGACGGATGACGGTGCGATCTGGATCACGCCCGGGCTTGCCGGACAGTATCAGTCCGACCGGCCGTATCAGGTGCTGCAGCCATGAAGCAGAGGAACTGGATCTGGGGCGTGATCTTCGCGGCCATCGTCGCCGGGTGTCTTGCTATCTGGCTGCTGCCGCGCGGAGGCGGAGAGACCGTCCTCGTATATCAGGATGGAAAGCTCCTGCGCACGCTCGATCTGCGGCAGGACACGGTATTTATCGTCGAGGGCCCGGCTGGGGAGAATACGGTCACGGTCTCAGGCGGCGAGGTCTTCGTCTCGCAGGCGGGCTGCCCCGATCAGGTCTGCGTGCTGCACGGGCCGCTGCGCAAGACCGGCGGGCCGATCGTCTGCCTGCCGAACCGGCTGTCCATCGAATGGGCGACCGGGGCGGACGTGGACGCGCTCAGCGGAACGGGAGGGCTGTCATGAAGCTGCGGAAGCTGACGCTG
>DHKK01000146.1:0-5941 GCA_002404795.1 Clostridiales bacterium UBA4696 | reverse complement strand
ATTCCCGGCATCAAGCCGGGGCTCTCCAACATCTTTACGCTCTTCGCCATGCAGGCGCTGGGGCCCGGGTGGGCGCTGGGCGTGCTGCTCGTGCGGGTGACGCTCGGCTGCGTCATCACCGGGCAAGGCATGGCGCTGCTCTACAGCCTGACCGGCGGGCTTTTCGCCTACGCGGGGATGCTCGCGCTGCGGCGCTGGTTTTCCGGGCGGCGGCTGTGGATTTTGAGCGTTTTTGGCGCGATGGCGCATAATTTTGGTCAGCTCTGCGCGGCGGCGCTTGTTGCGCGGACGCGCGCTGTATGGTATTACCTGCCGGTCTTACTGCCGGCTGCAATTCTTGCCGGGGCTCTGACCGGGCTTTGCACGCAGCTGCTTCTGCAGCGGCTGGGTAAGGCCGGGCTGCTGCCGGCAGACAAGAAGCAAGAGGAGGAAGCAAACGGATGAGACTACACATCCACGGCGTACACGTGCCGAACCGCAAAAACACCGCGGAGCTGGCTGCGCTGCGCCTGCCCATTCCCGAGACGGTGGAGATCCCGATGTCCATGCACATCGGCGCGCCCGCCATCCCGGTCGTCAAGCCCGGCGACAGCGTCAGGGTCGGCCAGCTGATCGGCAAAGCCGGCGGCTTCGTGTCCGCGCCCGTGTACGCGAGCGTCTCGGGCACGGTCAAGAAGATCGGCCAGCAGGTCGGCTCCGGCGGACGGCTCATGCAGACCGTCGTCATCGCCGCTGACGGCAAGCAGGAGCCGGATCCCGAGCTCCAGCCCCCGAAGCTCGAGACGATGCAGGACTTTCTCGACGCCGTCCGCGCCAGCGGCATGGTCGGCCTCGGCGGCGCGGGCTTCCCGACGGTCGTAAAGCTGACCGTCAAGAATCTCGAGCAGGTCCAGGCCGTCATCATCAACGGCGCGGAGTGCGAGCCGTACATCACCTCCGACACCCGCACGATGCTCGACCGCTCGGACGAGCTGATGGAGGGCGCGCGACTCGTGCAGCATTTCCTGCAGGTGCGCCGCGTGATCTTCGCCATCGAGGACAACAAGCCCCGCTGCATCCAGCTCTACCGGAAGCTCACGAAGGATGCGGACGGCATGGAGGTCTGCGCGCTCAAGTCCCTCTACCCGCAGGGCGGCGAAAAGGTGCTGATCTACAACACCATCGGCAAGATCGTGCCGGAGGGCAAGCTGCCGCTCGACGTCGGCGCGATCGTGCTCAACTGCACCACGCTCGCCAACATCGCCCGCTACTGCAATACCGGCATGCCGCTGGTCGAAAAGTGCATCACGGTCGACGGCTCGGCCGTCGCCAAGCCCAAGAACGTCATCGTCCCCATCGGCATGAAGCTCGCGGATGTGTTTGAGCAGTCCGGCGGCTTCTGCCAGGAGCCCAGGAAGGTCCTCTACGGCGGGCCGATGATGGGCATCGCCGTGCCGGATCTGGAGCAGCCGGTGCTCAAAAACACGAACGCCGTGCTCGCCATGTCCGAGGCCGACGCCGTGCTGCCGGAGCCTACGGCCTGCATCCGCTGCGGCCGCTGCATCCGTCACTGCCCGCTGCGCCTCATGCCGTCGCATATCGTTGCGGCCTATGAAGCCGGGGATATGGAGCGGCTGGCCGAGTTCAAGGTCAACCTCTGCATGGAGTGCGGCTGCTGCTCGTTCGGCTGTCCCGCGCACCGGCCGCTGGTGCAGACCAACAAGCTTGCCAAGGCGAAGCTCGCCGCCTGGCGCAAGCTGCAGAGCGAAAAGATCGACGCAAAGAAGGAGGCCGTGCAGAAATGAAGCTTGTGATCTCCGCTTCCCCGCATATCGATTCCGGCGCAACGACCCGGAAGATCATGGGCGACGTGCTCATCGCCCTGCTGCCGGCCCTGATCGCCGCTGTGATCATCTTCGGCTGGCGGGCGCTGCTCGTGACGGCGGTGTGCACCGCCGCGTGCGTGTTTTTCGAGTGGGGCTTTGAAAAGCTCTGCCACAAGCCCTCCACGATCGATGATCTGTCCGCCGTGGTGACGGGCGTGATCCTGGCCTACAACCTGCCGGTGTCCATCCCGCTGTGGCAGGCCGTGTTCGGCTGTCTGGTCGCCATCGTCGCGGTCAAGCAGCTCTTCGGCGGTATCGGCAAGAACTTTGCCAACCCCGCGCTCGTGGGCCGCATCGTGCTGTTCCTTTCGTTCTCCAAGACCATGACGGCCTGGGTCTTCCCCGACGCCGTCTCCTCCGCCACGCCGCTGGCGCAGCTGGCCGCCGGGCAGAAGCCGGAGCTCTGGACCCTGCTGCTCGGCAACCACGGCGGCTGCATCGGCGAGACCTGTGCGCTGGCGCTGCTGCTCGGCGGGGCGTATCTGCTCCTCCGCGGCGTCATCACGTGGCAGACGCCCGTGTGCTTCGTCGGGACCGTGTTCGTCCTCTCTTTGATCCTTGGGCAGGATGCGGTGCGGCAGATCCTCTCGGGCGGTCTGCTGCTGGGCGCGTTCTTCATGGCGACCGACTATGTGACCGCGCCGCAGACCTGCTGGGGCCGGGCGTTGTTCGGCATCGGCGCGGGTCTGCTGACCTGCCTCATCCGCTTCTACGGCAGCTATGCCGAGGGCGTGTCCTTCGCCATCCTCTTTATGAATATCCTCACGCCGTACCTGTCCAAATGGACCAGAAGCAAACCGCTCGGAGGTGTGCCGGCATGAAAAACAAAGAGATCGTAAAATCCATCGTCGTGCTGGTGGTCATCTGCCTGCTCACGTCCGCGGCTCTGGCCGTGGTGAACCACTTCACCGCCCCCGTCTCCGCCGCCAACGCCGAGGCCCGCGCGCAGCAGGCCCGGCTGGACGCCGTGCCGGACGCAGCCGACTTTGCCCCCATTGAGTCAGACCTGCCGGATGGCGTCGTCAGCGCCTACGCCGCGCTGGACGCAGCCGGGACCCCCACGAGCTATCTGTTCACCGTCGAGGGCAAGGGCTTCGGCGGCACCATCCAGGTCCTGTGCGTCATCGGCATGGACGGCCGCATCCGCACCTGCCGGACGATGGACGTCTCGTCCGAGACCACCACGCTCGGCGGCCAGACCGCAAACGAGAGCTACACCGGCCAGTACGCCGGGCAGGACGCTTCCCTCTCCGGCGTCAGCGCCATCTCCGGCGCGACCATCACCTCCACCGCCTACCGCGGCTGTGTCGAGACCGCGTTCGAGGCGTTTGAGCTTGTAAAGGAGGCGCAGCAATGAGCAAATTACAGAACTTTCTGAAAGGCCTCATCAAGGAGAACCCCGTGCTCGTGCTCGTGCTCGGCACGTGCCCGACGCTGGCCATCTCCACGTCGGTCATCGCGGCCTTCGGCATGGGCATCGCGGCCACGGCCGTTCTGATCCTGTCGAACATGGCCATCTCCGCCATCCGCAAGATCGTGCCCGACCCCGTGCGCATCCCCTGCTACATCGTTGTGATCGCGGGCTTTGTCACGGTCGTGGAGCTGGTGATGGAGGCCTACGCCTTCAGCCTGTATCAGTCGCTGGGCGTGTATCTGTCGCTGATCGTCGTCAACTGCATCATCCTTGGCCGGGCCGAGATGTACGCCAGCAAGCACGGCGTCGTCGACTCCGCCATTGACGGCGCGGGCATGGGCATCGGCTTCACGCTCGCCATCTGCGCCATGGCGGCCATCCGCGAAACGCTCGGCTGCGGCACATTCTGCGGCCTGCCCGTCCCCTGGTTCCACGAAAACCCCATCGGCATTCTGACCATGGCCCCCGGCGGCTTCTTCGTGTTCGGCTGCATGATCGCGCTCATCAATAAGATCTCCAAGGGCAAGGCCATCAAGAAGAAGGAATTCGGCTGCGCAGGCTGCCCCGGCTGCGGCAAGGCATCCTGCAGCGGAAAGGAGGCGGCTGCGAAATGAAGACCATGATCCTCGTCATTCTGACCGCCGCGATCACCAACAACTACGTGCTCGTCAAGTTCCTCGGCATCTGCCCCTTCCTCGGCGTCTCGAAGAAGCTTGACCAGGCCACCGGCATGTCGCTGGCCGTCATCTTCGTCGAGGTGTTGGCCACCGCCGTCACCTGGCCCATCTATCACTTCCTGCTCGCGGGCAAGGTCGATTTCACGTATATGGAGACGGTCGTCTTCATCCTCGTCATCGCCGCGCTCGTGCAGCTGGTCGAGATCGTGCTCAAGCGCTATGTCCCGGCGCTGCACAAGTCGCTGGGCGTGTATCTGCCGCTCATCACGACGAACTGCGGCGTGCTGGGCGTGACGATGAACGTCATCGCCGACGGCATGAACTACGGCGAAGCGCTGCTGACCGCGCTCGGCTGCGGCCTCGGCTTCTTCCTGGCGATGGTGCTGTTCTCCGGCGTGCGCTCGCGCGTGGCGGAGGCGGAGCCGCCCAAGAGCTTTGAGGGCCTGCCCATCACGCTCGTCTCGGCGGCGATCGTCTCGCTGTCGTTCTTCGGTCTGACCGGTATCATCGACCGGCTGTTCGGTTAAAAGGAGGGCGTCATATGGAAATTCTGATCCCGATCCTGGCCGTTACGGTCATCGGCCTCATCTGTGCGGTCGGCCTGGCTGTGGCCTCGAGCGTCATGGCCGTCAAGGAGGATACCCGCTTCACCGAGATCCGCGCATGTCTGCCCGGCGCCAACTGCGGCGCGTGCGGCTATACCGGCTGCGACGGCTACGCCAAGGCCCTGCTTGAGCCCGGCACGAAGACGAATCTCTGCGTGCCCGGCGCGGACGCCGTCGCGGCGCAGATCGCGGCGCTGCTCGGCGTGGAGGCCGAGGACGTGGTGGAAAAGATCGCCGTCGTACAGTGCGCCGGCACCTGCGAGGCCACAAGCGTCAAGGCCGACTACCGCGGCATCCCCTCCTGCGCGGCAGCAAAGCTGTTCTACGGCGGCAACGGCAGCTGCATCTTCGGCTGCATGGGCTTCGGCGACTGCGCCCGGGCCTGCCCGCAGAACGCCATCTGCATGCAGGACGGCATCGCCTGCGTCAACCACACCGCATGCATCGGCTGCGGCATCTGCGCGCAGACCTGCCCGCAGAAGATCATCGAGATCGTGCCGGATATCATCCGCACCGAGGTCCTCTGCTCGAGCTATCACAACGGTCCGTACACCCGAAAGGTCTGCTCCTCCGGCTGCATCGGCTGCCATAAGTGTGAAAAAACCTGCCCGCAGGGTGCCATCACCGTCGATAACTTCCTCGCCCGCATCGACTGGGACAAATGTACCGCCTGCGGCGAATGCGCCAAGGTCTGCCCGACCGGCGCCATGGTCTCCGGCGACTTCTCCGGTGCCTCCCGCGTCCAGCCCTACAGATCCCGCAACGCGTGACCCATCTGACAAACCCAGCCGCAGCAGATTTCTGCTGCGGCTGTGCTTGTTCATCCCAATGCCTTCCCCTACGAGGGGAAGGTGGCACGGCGAAGCCGTGACGGATGAGGTGGAGGTACTTGCGTTTACGCAGCTGTGCCCACCTCATCAGTCAGCCTCCGGCTGACAGCTTCCCCTCATAGGGGAAGCCTTGGACGTTTCGGGAAAACTGCATAAAAGCCGATGCACTGCGGCAAATTTTCCGGTGCGGTCCAGCATTTTCTTTTGCTTCTCCAAAAGAAAACGCTGGCAAAAGAAAAAGAGCCCGGAGGGATTTCGATTTCCCTCCGGACCTCCTTGAACCGACCAGAAAAACCTCTTCGGTTTTTCTGGACTTTTCCCGCGATAGCTTAAAAACCAATGCGAATTCGTACTGCCCAATTTTTTATCCGCAGAACGTTTTGCCGCAAATGTTTAAAGGCAACTAACTGCAAATTCGATACCCCCGTATCAGGCGGCGCGTACCAAGACGCTCGTGAGATGAGTCCCGTGTGGAACGCCAGACCGAAACATTGTGGCCCGCCTAAAATCAGAGGCAGCATGCCCCTCGCGTCCCCACGCACTCTTTTCT